>JAJEBU010000005.1 GCA_022822375.1 Dehalococcoidia bacterium | reverse complement strand
GGGCGACAGCCTCCCTGAAGGAGATTCCGATGAAGTTCCACTGGTTCAACCTGATGCCTTGGCCGCACCTGCCGGATGATTTCCGCGAGACCAACCGCTCGGTCTGGGTCGATGTTGATTCCAACCTCTATGACCCGGTCGAGGGTCACCGGGTGTACAACGAGTACCTGGACCAGCTGGAGTACGCGGCGTCGCTGGGTTTTGACGGGATTGGCGTCAACGAGCATCACCAGAATGCGTACGGGATGATGCCGTCGCCGCAGATCATGGCGGCGACGCTGTCGCGTCGGACGCAGGACGTGACGCTGCTGCTGCTGGGGCAGTCGATCGCGCTGTACAATCCGCCGACGCGTGTGGCGGAGGAGATGGCGATGCTCGACGTGATGTCGGGCGGTCGGCTGGTGGCCGGCTTCCCGGTGGGCACGTCGATGGACGACAACTACTGCCTGGGCTCGAACCCGGCGACGCTGCGCGACAAGTACCGCGAGAATCACGACCTGATCCTGCGCGCCTGGCAGGATCGCGACGTGTTCAGCTGGAACGGCGAGTACAACAAGATTCGCTACGTGAACATCTGGCCGCACCCAATCCAGAAGCCGCACCCGCCAATCTGGATTCCTGGCGGCGGATCGGTCGAGACGTGGGACTTCTGCGGCGAGATGGGCTACAACTACAGCTACCTCTCGTTCAACGGCTATGTGCGCGGCGAGGCGCTGATGCAGGGCTTCTGGAACCGTCTGGGCGAGATGGGCGTCGAGTTCAACCCCTATCAGGGCGCCTTCGCGCAGCAGATCGTAGTGGCTGAGACCGACGATCAGGCCGAGCAGATGTACACGGAGCACATGCAGTATTTCTTCGACAAATGTCTGCACGTGTACCCCGGATTCGCCGATGCGCCCGGCTATCGCACGGAGAACACGATCCGCGCCGGGCTCCGCGCTGGCGGCGCGCAGGGACTCGGCGTCGCGCACACGCTGTCGTGGGACGACTGGGTGCGCGAGGGCTACATCGTGGCCGGCTCGCCGGACTCGGTGGCCGAGCAGATCGAGGCGCTGGCGACAAAGCTGCAGGTCGGCCACCTGGTCAGTCTGATGCACATCGGCGACATGCCGGATGACAAGTGCCGAGCCTCGACGAAGCTCTTCGCCGAGCAGGTGATGCCTCGGGTCAAGCACATCTGGGAAGACTACGAGGATCACTGGTCGCCGAGCGGCATGCCGTCGGATCGCGTGGCGACGCCAGCGCCCGTGCTGAGCGGCGCAAACTAGGCGCAGGCTTCCCGCTCCCCCTGGCAGGGGGGGCGAGAATGGTGCTGCCCCTGTCTCGGTGGGGGGCGGTGCGGGGTGTGGCTCCTTCTGCGAGAGGGAGCCGGGAGTTCTCGTGAAGTTTCACTGGTTTGCGGGGATGCCGTGGCCTGACTTGCCTGAGGACTTTCGGGCTCACAACCGCTCGGTCTGGGTCGACGCGGACTCTCGGCTGTTCGATCCCGAGTCGGGTCACCGTCTGTATCACGAGTATCTGGACCAGCTGGAGTTTGCTGAGGCGGTCGGATTCGATGGGCTCGTGGTGAACGAGCATCACAGCCATGTGTTCGGCCTGATGCCGTCGCCCCAGTTGATGGCGGCGGCGTTGGCCCGTCGGACATCTCGAGCGGCGCTGATTCTGTTGGGGATGTCGATTGCGCTGTATCGCCCGGCGACGCGAGCGGCGGAGGAGGTCGCGATGCTCGATGTGTTGTCGGGCGGTCGGATCGTGGCCGGGTTTCCGCTGGGGACGCCGATGGATACGAATTTCGCGTACGGCGTGAATCCGGTCGGGATGCGCGAGGTCTACCGCGAGCATCTCGATCTCGCGGTTCGGGCATGGACGGATCGCGATGTGTTCAGCTGGAACGGCGAGTCAGCCAAGCTTCGCTACGTGAACATCTGGCCGCGGCCGGTCCAGCAGCCGCATCCGCCTATCTGGATTCCGGCCGACGGCATCTCATCGGAGACGTGGGACTATTGCGCCGAACGTGGATACGCATACGTCTGCCTGGCCAGTCGCGGGATCGCGCCGGCGCAGGCGGCGATGGATGGTTTTCGTTCGCGCGTCGAGGCCGCGGGACGGGAGTGGAACCCGTACCAGAGCGCCGTCTCTCAGACGATCGTTGTGGCTGAGACGGATGACGAGGCTCAGCAGCGTTACCAGGAGCATGTTGACTACACAGCGCGGCATACGCTGGACGACTTTCCGGGCTGGTCGGAGGCGCCGGGTTGGCGCACGGAGCGGGGCATCCGCGAACAAGCGGAGCGCCGCCTGGCAGACCAACAGCCTTGCCAGACTCGGACGCCGTCCCGCACGCCGTCCCGGATGCCGACGTGGGAGCAGCGGATTGCCAGCGGATCGCTTGCGGCGGGGTCTGCGGAGACGGTCACGGAGCAGCTGGAGCATCTGCTGACGACGGTGCGCGCGGGACACCTGGTTGGCGTGTTTCAGGTCGGATCGATGCCGCATGACTTGACATTGCGGAGCACGAGATTGTTCGCAACTCGCGTGATTCCCCGCCTCCGACACCTGTGGGGCGATTACGCTGACTATTGGTCGCCGCGACCGTTTGGGTCGTCGGGCGACGCGACACGACCGGAACGACACTCAGCATCCAGCAGACTGTGAGGAGTGCACTGATGGCTGACTTGACGACGCTCGACTTGCGGCCGGGCGGCCAGACCGCTCACGTTTGGGAGGGTGGCGATCCGAACGCGCCGGCGCTCCTGTTTCTGCATCCGATCACGGGGATTCCGCGTTGGGGCGGCGCGCTGGAGGCGCTGGCCAATGACTTCCGGGTGATCGCGCCGTACCAGCCGGGTTGGGGACCGGCCAAGGACGACCTGCCGGGCGCACGGGACGGGCTCGACCTGGTGCTGTTCAACGTCGACCTGCTGAACACGCTGGGTGTGGAATCGGCCCACGTGGTGGGGATCAGCATCGGGGCGTGGATTGCCGCTGAGCTTGCCGCGATCCGACCGGACGCGGTCGAATCGCTGACGCTGATCAATCCGTTGGGCCTGTGGTCTGAGCAATATCCGGGAGAAGACGTCTTTGCCCAGCACCCGGGCTTTCCGACGGCGGTGTTGTTCAGCGATGCCGAGAAGCGCAACGAGCTGCTGATGGCCGATCGGGACCCGATGGACGCCTACGTGACCGAGCTGCTCGACTTGCGTGCGTCGGCCAAGTTCCTGTGGCCGATTCCGGACACGGGCGTGGGTCGGCGGTTGGTGCGGATCGACACCCGGACGCTGGTCGCCACGTCGGAGCACGACAAGGTCGTCGCGCACGAGATGGGAGACATCTGGCGAGCGGCGATTCCGGGCGCGCAAAGCGTGTACCTTGCGGGCGCTGGCCACATCGCTGATCTTGAAGCGCCCGAGGCGGTCGCGGAGCTGGTCAGAGACTTTGCTCTGGAAGGCGTCACGGCGTAGCGTTCGCCGTCGCGAGACCCACGCGCGTTCATCGACCTCGCTACCCTTTGCGGAGCGAAGGGATCTGATCATGGTGCAGTTTGGGTTGACGCTGTCGAATCGAGGGGTGGTAACGGGCGCGTCGTCGTTGGATGACATGGTCTCTCTCGCCCGGCGGGCGGATGCCGATCCGCTCTGGGATTCGATCTGGGTGGGTGATTCGATCTTGGCCAAGCCGCGGTTGGATGCGTTGGGCTTGATGTCGGCGTTGGCGGTCGTGACCGATCGGGTACGGATTGGTCCCGCTTGCTTCGCGTCAACGCCGCTGCGTCCGGCGTTGCTGCTCGCATATCAGTGGGCGTCGCTGGATTTCATGTCCAACGGCCGCTCGATCTTTGCTGCGTGCATGGGGCAGGCCGCGCCGGGCGGCGGCGACATGCTGGACGAGTTCGACGCATTCTGCGTTGCTCCCGAATCGCGGATGGCGCGAATGGAGGAGGCGATCGAGGTCTTGCGGCTGTTGACGTCTCAGGACTCGGCGTCGTACGACGGCGAGTACACGCAGTTTCAGGACGTGTCGATCGAGCCGCGCTCGGTGCAGCGTCCCGTGCCGATCTGGGTGACATCAAATCCGGCGCCGCACCTCAAGCGGAATCGCGAGGCGGGGCTGAGCCGAGTGGCGCGGCTCGGTGACGGCTGGATGACGACGTTCCAGCCGCCGGGCATTGTTGAGGAGTACATGTCTGACATCCGCCGCTACGCGAGCGAGGCAGGCCGTGAGCTGCCGGACGACTTTGAGGTCTGCGTCTACTACAACATCAACGTGAACGACGACCGTCAGGCGGCGTTGGATGAGTCTCGCAGGTACCTCGAGGCGTACTACTCCACGCAGTACTCGGACGAGATGCTGGATCTGTGGGTCGCGATGGGCACCGCCGAGCAGTGCGTCTCCGACATTCAGCGCTACGTGGACGCCGGCGCGACGACGATCACGCTGCGCCTGGTCGGCTACGACCAGGAGGCGATGTACGAGCGCGTGGTCAACGAGGTGCTGCCGGCGTTTGCGTGAGGGGTCGATAGCCTGGGCACGCGATAGCTTGAGGACGAATGGAGCGGACGATGGAATCTGTGCGGATCGACTCGAACGGAATCCGAATCCACGTGACGACCGATGGTCCGTCGGACGGAGAACCGGTGCTGCTGATTCACGGTTTTCCCGAGACGTCGTACGAGTGGCGTCATCAGTTGCCGGCATTGGTTGACGCGGGCTACCGCGTGATCGTGCCCGATACGCGAGGGTACGGAGAGTCGGACAAGCCGCCGGGCCCGGTGTCGCGGGCCACGTTGGCGGCTGACATGGTCGGCGTGCTGGATCACTTCGATGTGGAGCAGGCGGCGGTGGTGGGGCATGACTGGGGCGGGATCATCGCCTTCAAGTTGGTCATCGACCATCAGGATCGGGTCTCGCGGACGGCGTTGATGGACACCCTCTGCACGGTGTGGACGCCGGCGGCGATTCACGGGTTCTGGTTCAAGGCGCGGCCGCTGCCGGAGCACTTCTTCGCGCAGTACCACGCCCAGTTCATCGAGACGATCTTCACTGGCGGATCGGATCCCGAGTTGCCAGGCTGGCCTGACTCGCCATGGAACGTGAGCGGCAGGCGCCTGACGCAGAACCGCTGGGCGACGGACGAGGACGTGGAGGTGTACAAGCAGGCCTTCGCCGATCCGGATTCTCACGCGGCGGCGATCTCGTACTACCGCCACGCGCTGCCGTTCCATCGGATGCACGCGGACGACGGCGTGGTCGGCGGCTATCGCTGCGAGCGGCTGACGTCATCGCTGGTGGGCGAGGTCTGGCGCCGAGGCTTGGACGAGCATCCGTGGGGCCGCGAGTTCATGGAGTACGGGCCAGAAGATCGACATAAGCGGTTTGCCAAGCCGGCATTGTGGATGTACGGAAACTCTCGGCTGACGACGGGCGATGCGGCGTCGACGGCGGTGCCGTCTGGTAATCCGTTCTTCGATCAGTTTTCGATGTACTTTCCCGATCTGACGGCTCTCGGGGTGCCTGGCGCCGGGCATTTCTTCCCCGAAGAGGCGCCAGAGTTCACGAACCAAACGCTGTTGGACTTCCTCCAGCGGACCGCGGGTCAAACTGGGTAGGAGCCTGATATGTCCACGAGCGAGTCAGCAAAACTGGCGGTCAAACTGCTCCGACAGCTCGCCGATACGGTCGAGCATCTGTCTTCGCTGTCGGACTCGGCACTGGACTTCCCGACCGAGCACGGCTGCGCGATGAATGGCGGCCTCCAGCGGCTGCTCGTCCACAACGCCGAGCATGATCGCATGCACGCCGGAGCGGTATCGACGGCGCGCTACACCGCAAAGCAGATGCAGGAATCGCCGCTGGCGCATCTGACGCGCGATCTGATTCGTGAACGCGCGGAGCTGGTCGGACAGCTCCTCCAGACGGACGACGCCCTGCTCGATGCGAAGCCGCCGAACGACGAGTGGTCAATCCGGGAACACGTGGAGCACGTGCTGTACTGGGAGGACAACTCAATGTCGCAGGTGGCATCGGAGATGGGGCGATCCGACGATTTGAATGGGAGCAGCGAAGCGGCAGGAGGCAGCGGATGAGCTTGACGCAGCGATTTGATGTGGCGGTTGTTGGATTGGGTGCGATGGGATCGGCGGCGGCGCATCGCTTGGCGATGCGCGGTCAGCGGGTGATTGGCTTCGACCGGTTTCGCCCGCCGCACCTGATGGGTTCGACGCATGGCGACTCGCGGGGTATCCGCGAGGCCTACTACGAGGATCCGTCCTACGTACCGTTCGTGCGTCGCGCCTATGACCTGTGGGACGAGCTGTCGGACACGCTCGGTCAGCCGCTGTTCCGCCAGACAGGCGCGATCACGCTGGGCGTCGAGGGCGCATCAATGGTCAGGGGGGTGCTGGCCAGCGCGCGGGAGCACGATATCGATGTCGATGTGCTGGACGCGTCCGAGCTGAAGCGGCGCTTTCCGGCGATTGAGACATCGGACGATCTGGTCGGGGTGTTGGAGACACGCGGGGGCATGATTGACATTGAGGCGGCGCTGAACGGTCAGCTGGATCTGGCTGCGTCGCACGGGGCCGAGCTTCACTTCAACGAACCGGTCGAGAAGTGGCTGCCGACTGATATGGCTGATCTGGAATCGCCGATCACGATCAACACCGCGCAGGGCAGTTACGAGGCGGAGCGGATGGTGGTGACGGCTGGCGCGTGGAATGCGGGTTTGCTGGGCAAGCTAAATCTGCCGTTGCGCGTGACGCGTCAGGTGATGTTCTGGTTCGAGCCGCGCCGCAATCCCGAGCAGTTTGCAGAGGGCGCTCTGCCCTTCTGGATGTGGGAGCGCGGACCGCAGGACTTCGCCTATGGCTTTCCTGACATCGGCAAGGGGTTCAAGCTGGGCCATCATCAGCCGCTCGATGAGGTAGACCCAAACGGCTACCCGCAGGAGATCACGGAGGCTGACGAGGCCAACGTGCGAACCTGGCTGTCGCGTACCTTCCCTGAAGTCGGGGGCAAGCTGTTGCGCGCCGAGACGTGCCTCTACACCAACACGCCAGACGCGCACTTCCTGATCGATGTGCACCCCAAGCGTCCGAACATCGTGCTGGCGAGCCCGTGCTCTGGGCACGGGTTCAAGTTCTCGCCGGCGATCGGCGAGGCGCTCGCCGATCTCTCGATGCACCGCGAGACCGAGCACGATCTGGGCCTGTTCACGGTCAATCGATTGATGGATCCCAATGCCGTTCTGCCGCCGACGGCGAAGCCGTCGGCGCAGGCGCCGGTCGGGGACTAACAGATGGGCGCTCGCAAGCGGGTGGCCGTGGTCGGTGCGGGCGCGGTCGGCAGCTACTACGGAATGCGGCTGGCGGAGGCCGGCCACGATGTCCGATTCCTGATGCGCCGCGACTTTGAGGCGGTCACTAGCGGCGGTCTGCACCTGAGCAGTCCACTTGGTGACCTATCGCTGGAGCATCCGACGGTGGAGGCGACGCCGGAAGCGCTGGCCTCGCATGGTGACGTCGATTGGGTGCTCGTAGGTCTGAAGGCGACGGCGATTTCGGATCTGCCTGAGCTGGCCGGGCCACTGCTCTCGCCGCGCACCAGGGTGCTGGCGATCATGAACGGGCTGATCGTGGATCGCGAGATTGCCGCGCAGCTGCCGAAAGGGACTTCGTTGTTCGGCGGTCTGGGCTTCATCGGCGTCATTCGAGGCGAGCCGGGTCGGGTGATCCACCAGGAGTTCGGCGCGGTCAACATCGGACACTATGGCGACGATCCTGAGGAGTTGGAGCACGCGGTCGACCTGTTTGACGGCTCGGTGGTGGAGGTTCGCTCTGAAGCCTGTCTGCTCAAGGCGCGGTGGGAGAAGCTGGGCTGGAATGTGCCGTTCAACGGCCTCTGCGTCGTGGCGGGCGGCGTCGCGACCGACGAGGTGATTCACGATCCCGCGCTGCAAGAGGCCGCGCATCAGATCATGAGGGAAGTGGTCGCCGTCGGCAACGCCGACCTGGCCTCGGCGGGCGCAACGCCGCGCATCGATGGCGATGCGCTGTGTCGGCAATATCTCACGCAGACTGCGGGGATGGGCACCTACCGGCCCAGCACCGTGATCGACTACGTGGATGGCCGTCCGTTGGAGGTGGACGCGATCTTCCGCCAGCCCGTCGAGCGGGCCAGCGAGTTGGGCGTGCCGACGCCGTGGATGTCGATGCTGGCGTCGCTGGTTGGGAAGTTGAGTCCTGGCTAAGCGGCGCGTTCGATCTTGCTGATCTTGCAGCCGGCCTTGCGCGCCTGGGCGAGGTCGTAGGCATTTTGGAGGCGGAGCCAGAAGTCCGCAGTGCTGCCGAACGCCATTTCGAAGCGCACGGCCATGTCGGCAGAGATCGGGGCGCGGCATTCGCAGATCGCAGCGAGCTCTGACTCTTCCACCTGGAGATGCTCGGCTGCCTCAGCGATGCCAATCTCCAGAGGTTCGAGACACTCGTGCCAGACAAGCTCGCCTGGGTGGCATGGATCGAACATCGACATGTGATTCACCTCAGTGGTAGTTCATCAAGTCTACGTCGGTCGGCTGTCCGGCTTCAAATCGAAAGACTATCCGCCGGTTTGCCGTCACATCGACTGCCCAGTAATCGGTGAGGTTGCCCTTGAGGGCATGCAAGCGAAGCCCAGGTAAGTCAGCTTCACCCGGACTCGTCGCGCGGTTCAACATGGTCAGAATGCGCCGAATTCTTGGCACTTCACTTGCTGAGAGCAATCGCGCATCGCCTCGCTCATGCAGCAGGCGCAGCCCTCGATGCCGAATACGACCGATCACCCGCTCAGCCTATTCCCATCGATTGCGGATTGCAGAGCGCGACGACCACGTCTGCGCTTGGATTTGGTGTGGTGTCGTGGATGTCGATGCTGGCGTCGCTGGTTGGGAAGTTGAGTCCTGGCTAAGCGGCGCGTTCGATCTTGCTGATCTTGCAGCCGGCCTTGCGCGCCTGGGCGAGGTCGTAGGCGTTCTGAAGCCGGAGCCAGGTGACGGCGCCACCGCCGAACGCCATATCGATTCGCACGGCCAAATCAGCTGTGATCGGCGCGTGGCAGCGGCATACTTCTGCGAGAGTCGATTCTTCGACTTGCAGGTGTTTTGCCGTCTCCGAGATGGACAGACCGAGTTCTTCGATGCAGTCACGAAGCAGAGATCGGCCAGGGTGAGTTGGATTCTTCATCGGCATCGTCCGCTCCTTAGTGGTAATCGACCAGGTCGATGTCCGTGACATCGGTACTCACAAAGCGAAAGGTAATCAGCCAGTTTCTAGAGACGCGGACTGCCCAATGCCCTTCGAGGTTACCGTGAAGTGGGTGCAGTCGGAAGCCGGGTACACTCATCTCGGATGGCTCTGAGGCAACGTCAAGACGGCTGAGGATGTCTTCAATCTTGTCCACGTGTTGAGGTGGCAGGTAGCTTGAGTCGTTGCGCTCATGCAGGCGACGGAGTCCTCGATCACGGATTCGAATAATCACCCGCTCAGCCTATTTCCATCGATTGCGGATTGCAGCGCGGGGCGACCACGTTTGCGCTTGGATTTGGTGTGGTGTCGTGGATGTCGATGCTGGCGTCGCTGGTTGGGAAGTTGAGTCCTGGTTAGGCGGCGCGTTCGATCTTGCTGATCTTGCAGCCGGTTTTGCGCGCCTGGGCGAGGTCGTAGGCGTTCTGAAGCTGGAGCCAGAAGTCCGCGGTGCTGCCGAATGCCATTTCGAAGCGCACGGCCATGTCGGCAGAGATCGGGGCGCGACACTCGCAGATCGCAGCGAGCTCTGACTCTTCCACCTGGAGATGCTCGGCTGCTTCAGCCACGGTGAGGCCTAGAGCTTCGATACAGTCGTAGCGAATCGTGCGCCCAGGGTGTGGTGGGTTGAACATAGGCATATCAACAGCCTCTCAGTGGTAGTCGACCAGGTCCACATCGGTCACGTCAATCCCTTCGAATCGGAAGGTGATCCGCCAGTTGCGCGAAACGCGGACTGCCCAGAAGCCTGCGAGGCCTCCCTTCAGTTGGTGAAGGTTGTATCCGGGCAGGTCCAGCTCTTCAGGTGTCGAAGCACGATCCAACGCAGCGAGAATGTCCGCGATACGGGCAACGTGCTGTGGCGGCAAGTAGCTGGGGTCGTCGCGGTCGTGCATTCGACGGAGTCCTCGATCACGGATTCGAATGATCACCCGCTCAGCCTATCCCCATCCATTGCGGCTTGCAGCGCGCGGCGCCACTCTGCGATTGCGGCGTGCCTTGACTCCTCCGTGTTCCAGTGGAGCGGGCGTGGACTGGTGCTGGGCAGCGCGATCAGTCTGGTGCGAAGATCTGGGAACGAGCGGCGAAACTCTCGGCTACGGCGACCGTTGAGCAGGATTGGAAACGGCCCGTGCGATGCCAGCATCGTGTCGATGGGATTCGGTGTCGCATCCCGGATGTTGTCGTCGCCGGAGCCTTCGCGTCGGACCCTGGCGTAGAGATCCCAGATGGCCAGGCCGCGGGATTGCACGCGCTCGACTCGAACCGCGTAGGGCGCGGACGCGTCGGCGACGACTCCGCAGTACTGCATGACTCGCCAGAACCAGTTTTGCGGGTGCGCGTAGTACTCGTGGGCCTCCAGCGATCGGACGCTGGGGAACGAGCCGAGGATCAGGGCGCGAGGGCGGCCCTCGGGCAGGATCGGTGGCAGACCGTGCAGCAGGTCCCCGCCGAGGGGCGGAGACGGTCTCGAGTCCGCCACGGACTACTTGGCAGGAATGACGGGTTCGCCGCCGATGATGCCGGCGGCTTCCATCTCTTGCAGTTCTCCGGCGCTGAGGCCGAGGTCATCGGAGAGGACATCGTTGGTGTGTTCTCCGAGCAGCGGGGCGCGGACGATGGGGACATCGCTCTTGGACATACGCGGTGCCCAGCCGAGCAGCCGAATCGTGCCGTGAGCGGGGTGCTCGAGGTCATGGACAAAGCCGCGCTCCTCGAAGTGCGGGTTGTGGAAGAGGTCATAGGTGTCGAGCGTTGCCGAGCAAGGGACGCCGGCCGCGCCGAGTTCCTCCATGGCCTCCCATTTCGTGCGCTGCATGGTCCACTTGGAGATCTCCTGGTAGAGCTCCTGGCCGTTCTCGTTGCGCTTCCACATGTCTTCGAAGCGTGGGTCGACGAGCAGTTCCGGGCGGTCGATGGCGGCGCAGAGGGTGTCCCACATGCGGCTGGTGACGACCATGATGTAGACCCACTCGTTGTTGCCGCCGCGCGCCTCGCTCTCGGGCGTGGACTTGCAGGGGTACAGATTGGTGGGCGCGCCGGCGGCGTTGCCGTTGCGCGGGGCGACGCGTTCGCCCCACTCCGCGTAGGCGATGCGGGTGCGCATGAAGTAGGTCATTGCCTCCTGCATGGCGATCTCGATGAATTGACCTTCGCCGGTGCGCTGTTTCTGGACGTAAGCGGCGGTGATCGCCAGCGCGAGTTCGACGCCCGTTCCGGAGTCACCGACGGTGGAGCCGGGCATCATCGGCGGGCCGTCGGGCTCGCCGGTCACGGAGAACGCCCCGGCCGCGGCCTGCGCCACCATGTCGTAGCACTTGTAGTCGTTCCAGGGGCCGTCGAGGCCGAAGCCCTTGAGGCGTCCGTAGATGATGGAGGGGTTGACTTCCTTCATGACGTCGTAGGTGAGATTGAGCCGCTCCATGACGCCGGGGCCGTAGTTCTCGACGAAGACGTCGTAGTGCGGGAGCATCTCGAGCAGCAGCTCGCGCCCCTGCGGCTCGCGCAGGTTGATGGTGACCGAGCGTTTGTTGGAGTTCCAGTTGATGAAGTAGGGCGAGTTGAGGGTGCCAGTGCGTACGCCACGTCCAGGATCGCCGACGCCGGGCTGCTCGACCTTGACGACGTCAGCGCCCAGCCAGGCGAGGGCCTGAGTGCAGGAGGTGCCTGCCTCGTACTGGGTCATGTCGAGGATGCGCATTCCATCAAGAGCGGGCATGGTCGGGTTCCTTCCGAACGAGGGCTATAGGGACATGATAGGGAATGCGTCCTGCGGGGACGCCAAGCCGTTCCCGCATGATGCAGAGGGTCTCGATCGGCGCAGGACGCCACCGGCTAGCGGCTGCTGATGATGCCTTCGGTCTCTAGCTGGGCGAATTCGTCGTCTTCGAGGCCGAGGTCCTGGCAGAGCACTTCTCTGGTGTGCTCTCCGAGCAACGGAGCGGCGGTCATGGCGACTTCGCTTTTCTCCATGCGGGGCGCCCAGCCGAGCAAGCGGATGGGGCCGTGCTGGGGATGCTCGATGTCCTGGATGAAGCCGCGCTCGTCGAAGTGCGGATTATGGAAGAGGTCGTAGGTGTCGTGCGTGGCGGAGCAGGGGACACCGGCGCTGCCGAGGATGTCCATGGCCTCCCACTTGGTGTGCTGCATTGTCCAGGCGCGGATTTCGGCTTTGAGCTCTTCCGAGTGTTCGACGCGGGCCGCCTCGTCGGCGAAGCGTGGGTCGACGATCAGGTCGGGCCGATCCATGGCTGCACAGAGGGTGTCCCACATGCGGGTGGTGAGCGCGATCATGTAGAGGTAGTCGTTGGCGCCGTTCGAGCCGGGCATGGGCTTGCAGGGATAGAGGTCGGTGGGGCCGGCCCAGGCGTTGCCGCGGCGATCTGCGGCGATCTCGCCCCAGCCTGCGCCTGGCGTGTTGGCGACTGGGGTGCGCATGTAGTAGGTCATCGCCTCTTGCATCGAAATTTCGATGTGCTGTCCTTCGCCGGTGCGCAGCTTCTGGACGTAGGCGGCGGTGATGGCGAAGGCGAGCTGCATGCCGGTACCCGAGTCGCCGACGCATGCGCCGGGTTTCATCGGCGGACCGTCGGCGGTGCCGGTGACTGAGAATGCGCCGGCGGCGTTCTGTGCGACTGGATCGAAGCACTTGACATCGGCGTAGGGACCGGTCAGGCCGAAGCCCTTGAGCCGCGCGTAGATGATGCCTGGATGCGCTGCCTTGAGCACCTCGTAGGTGAGGCCGAGCTTTTCCATCACGCCCGGGCCGTAGTTCTCGACGAAGACGTCGTAGTGGGGCAGCATCTCGAAGAGCAGCGCGCGGCCGCGCTCCTCGCGCAGGTTGACGGTGACCGAGCGCTTGTTGGCGTTCCAGTTGATGAAGTAGGGGGAGTCTTTGCCGTCGCTGCGGGCGATGCCGCGACCTGGGTCGCCGACTCCGGGCTGCTCAATCTTGACCACGTCGGCGCCGGCCCAGGCGAGGGCCTGGGTGCAGGACGTGCCCGCTTCGTACTGGGTCATGTCCAGAATGCGCAATCCATCGAGTGCGGGCATCAGTCGATCCTTCCCGGCCGCGCGCGGCCTCACGTCGGTGTCCATCTGTCAACCTTAGCGGTCAGTGATCTTGGTCATCGCGCTGATCATCGTCTTCGGACGGAGGCCGCCCGTGTCCACCAGAGGCGCCGCCGATGTGGACGTTTGGCTCGCCGTTGAACAGCATCGCGCCGCTGAAGAAGCGGGCATTCGGGTGATGCCGGTACATGTAGTAGAGGGCGGTTATGGGCAGGAGCGATTCGACCCGCGCGAGGTCCATCACCGTGAACGCGATCCGATCGCGTTGCGCGAAACTGAGCCGGCTGAGCTGATACTCGCCGATCGAGCCGAGCACTGGCTGCGCGTCGGCGCGTTTCATCGCAGCGATGGCGTCGGGCAGGAGGTCTGCCTCGACCACGAGGAGGCCGGCAGTATCCGGCTGTTCATCGAGCAGGCTGGCGATCTGGGCAGTGCGATCATCGGTGGTGAGCAGGTGCGTGCTGACGGCGCCGTGTTCGTATCGCTCGTCGAGGACATCGCAGATGCCGTTGCGGCCCTGTGGATTGCCCTGCTTGGCGATGCACAGCAGCGGACCGCGGACGTTGCGGTTGTCGAACTGCTCGATGGCGCGAACTCCAGCTGCTGACTCGTTGAAGGAGACGTGAATCAAGGAGCCGGCGCGGTCTGCGTGGTCCTCGCCGGCGCCGAAGGTCGCGATCTTGACGCCGCGCGCCGCAGCCTCGTGCAATGCCGGAATGACGCCGCCCGCGTCAGCAAGCGTTGTGAGAATCATTGGCACGTCGTCGTCGACGCATTGATCGATAGTGGCGATTCGGGCGTCGAGGTCGGGGGTGGAGGAGTAGCGGACGTGCAGGCCGAGCAGATCGCCGGCTCGCCTGGTGTGGAATTCGAGCAGCCGCCAGAAGTGCGCGTCGGGGTCGCCATCGGCGATGACGCACATGATCGGTCGGGTTGGCGTGAGCGGCCGCGGCGCAGCAAACTCGATCGAGCTGCTGTTGAGCCAGCGGTCCAGTTCGGCGTCGACGGGGAAGAATCGCACGCGCGGCGCGATCCGTCGTCCCCAGCCCTGATTACCACGCTGTTGCAGGGCGAACTCGACCCGACCGTCGGTGAGCTGTTTCGCACTGATGCGGAGTTCGAGGCTGGCGCCGTCGTCCGTATGCGCTTGGGTTGGCCCGAATGCCAGTTGATTGACCAGTGTGGCGACGACCGCAGTGACGATGATTGCGCCTGCGACGAGAAGCCACATCCGTTTGTTGAGCAGCACGACGCCCCCGATCGTTGGGTGTTGCCAGAGTGTCGTCAGGATACGCCCGATTGCGTTCACGACATCTCCGTCCCCGCGAGGCGCTGCCCGTACCATGAGCCACAGATTGGACGACAGAACAGAGCTCAGTTCAGGATGGAGTTGAACGATGACCAGCGCGCTTGTTGGCGTCTCGCCGGACGCACCGCCCGAGCCCGACCGCTACGACTGGCCCGAGATCGTCGCCGGGTTGCAGCGCTATCTGCGCCTGACCGCGACGCCGGTCGGGATGAAGATGTTCGAGACGGTCGAGGAGATGCAGGAGGTCGAGCGGATTCGGCGTCCGCAGTTCAAGCATGCGCTCGACCAGCTGGTCGCGCAGTCGCGTTGGCTGAACTTCACACTCGGCGTGACGATGGATGACCTGATTGGGGCGCAGTGCGGCGCGCCAGTCGGCCTGCATCCGAACGAGGACGACGGCGAGTGGCGCCTGCGGACCACGATGACCAACGTCTGGTTCGAGACCGATGAAGATTCGATCTTGCATCAGCAGGCGATGGACGTGCTGCCGCATGGCCGCTACCATGCGCTGGCGCTGTCGCCGATCGCGACGGGACGGCTCGATCCGCCGGACGTCGTTCTGCTCTACGGCACGCCTGGGCAGATGATCATCCTGATCAACGGGCTGCAGTTCTCGGGCTTCCAGAAGTTCGAGTTCGGTTCGGTCGGCGAATCGGCCTGCGCGGACAGCTGGGGTCGCGCGCTGCGCACCGGTGAGCCGTCGCTGAGCATTCCGTGTTACGCGGAGCGTCGGTTCGGTGGCGTGCAGGACGACGAGCTGCTGATGGCGCTGCCGCCGCGTTACCTGCCCAAGCTGTTGGACGGGCTGGACAAGCTCTCGCGTAACGGTTTGCGGTATCCGATTGCCCCGCTGGGCATCCAGGCGGACCCGTCGGAGTCGCTGGCGCGGTCGTATCAGGACCGGTTCTAGGGGGCGCAGAGCGGCGGCGGCGCGGGCCTGGAGATTGCGGCCGTGCTGCCGGCTCTGTAAACGGGTTGTTGACATGGCGGGGGGCTTGTGGGTAGGCTTGGTTCTTGCACCCCTGTTGCCGACTGCCACTGCCTCGACGCGGGGCGACGGGCACGGGGATGCGCCTTGACAAGGGACATAGTGATTGAGATGCGTCCACAGCATCCCCCCCGAGACGGGCACGGGCCCGGTCTCGATGACATCAGGGGGGCTGCGGGAAACTCTCACGCAGGCTGGCTGCTTGGTGCAGCTGCCTCGGCGTGGGAGGTACGTGTGTGGTTCTGACGACATGCAAACGAGACTGCGCTGACAAACGTGGCGCCTTGCATGCGACGGGGACCGGCCGGGTGAGCAACAGCCGGGTCGGGGGACTCTCTGTCGCGCTGATGCAGCGCGTGGCGTAGCGCAGGTCAAGTGACTACGGCGCACGGTGGATGCCTTGGCACTTCGAGCCGATGAAGGGCGTGGTTTGACTGCGATAAGCCAGGAGGAGCCGTCAAGCAGGCTGATCCCTGGATTCCCGAATGGGGCAACCCGACAGCGGTCATGCGCTGTCACCCCAGGCTGAACACATAGGCCTGGCGGAGGTAAGCGGGGGAAATGAAACATCTGAGTACCCCGAGGAACGGAAACAACTCCGGTAGTAGCGGCGAGCGAACCCGGACTAGCCCAAACCGATGAAGCCTAATGGAGCCCTCTCCTCTGCTTCATCGGTGTTGTAGGGCGCCGCGTCTGCACCGAGGGTGGTGCAGCGCCAGTTACAAAGTGTGCGGATAGGCGAAGGCCCCTGGAACGGGCCGCCAAAGACGGTGAGAGCCCGGTAGCCGAAATCCGACACACCTGGCGGCGGCGTCCCTGAGTACCACGCGACACGGCGAAAGCGCGTGGGAAGCTGGGGAGACCACTTCCCAAGGCTAAGTACTCGAAGTGACCGATAGCGGACCAGTACCGTGAGGGAAAGGTGAAAAGCACCCCGGAAGGGGAGTGAAATAGTTCCTGAAACCGTGTGCTTTCAATCAGTGAGAGGCGCTTCGGCGCTGATCGCGTGCCTATTGAAGAATGAACCGGTGAGTTACGTTTTGTGGCGAGGTTAAGGCGTTCAGCGCCGAAGCCGGAGCGAAAGCGAGTCTGAACAGGGCGAAGCGAGTCGCAAGACGTAGACCCGAAACCAGGTGAGCTACCCATGGGCAGGGTGAAGCTGGGGTAACAGCCAGTGGAGGCCCGAACCTTCTTCAGTTGCAAATGGATTGGATGACTTGTGGGTAGAGGTGAAATGCCAAGCGAACCTGGCGATAGCTGGTTCTCCCCGAAATGCCTTTAGGGGCAGCGTTGTCGTAAGCGACCGTGGAGGTAGGGCTCTGACTGGGTACGGGGGCGGACAGCCTACCAACCCCTATCAAACCGCGAATGCCACGGCCGATCCGACAGCAGTGAGACTGTGGGGGATAAGCTCCATGGTCGAAAGGGAAACAGCCCAGACCGCCGGCTAAGGTCCCGAAATTTCCGCTCAGTGGTAAAGGAAGTTCAGTCGCGCAGACAACCAGGAGGTTGGCTTAGAAGCAGCCATCCTTGAAAGAGTGCGTAATAGCTCACTGGTCGAGTGATTGAGCGCCGACAATTCAACGGGGCTTAAGCGGAATACCGAAGCCGCGGATCTGGCTCAGCTTCGGCTGAGCTGGGTGGTAGGGGAGCGTTCCGTTCAGCAGTGAAGGCGGACCCGCGAGGGCCGTTGGAGCGGACGGAAGTGAGAATGCCGGTATGAGTAGCGAAAGGCGTGTGAGAACCACGCCCACCGAATACCTCAGGGTTCCTACGGAAGGGCAATCCGCGTAGGGTTAGGCGGGCCTAAGCCGAGGCCGAAAGGCGTAGGCGATGGACAGACGGTTCATATTCCGTCCCCGCTGAGTGTGTGCTTGAGTGGCAGGGGTGACCCGGGAAGATAGCGTGAGCGGGCCTAATGGACATGGTCCGTCGCGTCGCGTATGCGTCGAGCGGGGTTCAAAGACCGCTCGGTCAAGCAGAGGCGGCGCGGAAGCGGCGACGTCAGTCAAAGCGACTTGCGTGACATCCTCGGCAAGAAAACCCTCGGCCGCGAATACATTCAGCGCCCGTACCGCAAACCGACACAGGTAGGTGAGGGTAAGTACCTCCAGGTGGACGAGTGATTCCTCGCTAAGGAACTCGGCAAAATAGTTCCGTAACTTCGGGAGAAGGAACGCCTCGCGGCTTAGCCCCGACTCGCTCGGGTGCCGGGCCGGAGGCCGCAGCGAGCAGGCCCAGGCGACTGTTTAACAAAAACACAGGTCTCTGCGAACGCGAAAGCGGACGTATAGGGGCTGACGCCTGCCCAGTGCTGGAAGGTTAAGGGGAGGGCTTCACGGCTCGAACCGAAGCCCCAGTGAACGGCGGCCGTAACTATAACGGTCCTAAGGTAGCGAAATTCCTTGTCGGGTAAGTTCCGACCCGCACGAATGGCGTAACGATCTGGGCACTGTCTCGGCGAGGAGCTCGGCGAAATTGAAGTGGCCGTGAAGATGCGGCCTCCCCGCAGATGGACAAAAAGACCCCGTGGAGCTTTACTACAGCTTGACATTGAAGGTCGCCTTATGATGCGCAGGATAGGTGGGAGCCGGCGAAGCCGCCCTTGAGGGGGCGGTGGAGGCAACCTTGGAATACCACCCTTCATATGGTGTCCTTCTAACGCGCGACCAAGCGCGCGGACCGTGTCTGGTGGGTAGTTTGACTGGGGCGGTCGCCTCCCAAACTGTAACGGAGGCGCGCAATGGTTCCCTTAGGGTGGATGGAAATCACCTGTCACGTGTATTGGCATAAGGGAGCTTGACTGCGAGACTGACACGTCGAGCAGGGACGAAAGTCGGCCAAAGTGATCCTACGGTTCCGTGTGGTAGGGCCGTGGCTTATCGGATAAAAGTTACCCCGGGGATAACAGGCTTATCTTGCCCGAGAGTTCACATCGCCGGCAAGGTTTGGCACCTCGATGTCGGCTCGTCGCATCCTGGGGCTGGAGTCGGTCCCAAGGGTTGGGCTGTTCGCCCATTAAAGCGGCACGCGAGCTGGGTTCAGAACGTCGTGAGACAGTTCGGTCTCTATCCTCTGTGGGCGTTGGAGCGTTGCGGGGAACTGCCCCTAGTACGAGAGGACCGGGGTGGACGGACCGCTGGTGTGCCAGTTGGAGGGCCTACCTCCACCGCTGGGTAGCCATGTCCGGACAGGAGAAGCGCTGAAAGCATCTAAGCGCGAAACCAACCTCAAGATGAACGCTCCCTCCGCCATTGAGCGGATAAGGCCACGGGAAGACGACCCGTTTGATAGGCGACAGGTGGAAGCCCGGTAACGGGTGCAGCTGAGTCGTACTAATGGCCGAACGGCTTGACCTGCTCTGCGCCATGCGCAGCATCTGCTGCAGTATGGATAGGCAGCTCATTGCGCGCCAACCACGCACGCGCATCTCAATCACGTCCCTGCGTTGCGGGATAGAGCAGCGGTAGCTCGTCGGGCTCATAACCCGGAGGTCGTGGGTTCGAATCCCACTCCCGCTACCACGCAACCAACTACGGCCGATGCCGACCCTGACTGTGAAGTGAGGCGACGCATCGGTCGTCGTCGTGTTCGGAGGAGCTGGTCAGACGGGTCGTCCGCGCGGCAGCTCGCCAAGCGCGAGGTGTTCGCCCGAGACGACGAGCCGATCGCCGGCCGCGGTCCGCTCGCTCTTGACCGGGCTGAAGAGGACTTCCTGGTCGCGGACGATGGCGAGGAGGCGTTGGCGGTCCATGTGTTGTTCGCAGTACTCGACGTCCTGTGCGACCCAGCCGGCTGGGATCGGGAAGATGCCAATGCCGTAGTCGTGGGTGAGGGGGAGCAGGTCGGCGGCGGCCGAGACGCGGATGATGTGAGCAAACCGTTCAGCGCCGTCGCGTTCGGGTCGGATCACGCGCTGGGCGCCGAGCAAGCGCAGGATGCGCTCGTGGTTGTCGGATGACGCTTTGGCGTAGATCGTCTCGACTTCCAGGGATGTCAGATTCATCATCGCGAGTACGGATGCTTCGAGGTCGCCGGTGGCGACGACGGCGACGTCGACCTCGCCGAGCGACAACGCACGTAGGGTGTCCAGGTCTGTGATGTCGCCGATGCGGGCGTCGGTCACCTTGCCGGCCAGGTCGTTGACCTGGTTTTCGTCCAGGTCGATCGCCATCACCTCGTGGCCGATGTCGTCGAGTGTTTCAGCGAGGTGATAGCCGAAACGTCCCAAACCCAGCACGGCGACCTGCATGGCGGCTCCTATCCGATGCGGATGGCTTCGGTCGGATAGCGGAATCGCTCGCGTGGGCGGTCGGGGATCACCGACGTAATCACGAGCGGCCCGAGTCGTCCGACGAACATCATCATGATCAGAATATTCGCTCCGGTCTGCGAGGCCTGCTGGGCGACTCCGTGCGACCAGCCGCAGTTGGCCAAGGCGGACATGACGTCGAACGCGGAGGCCATCAGGCTGAGCTCGGGCTCGACGATGAGGAAGACGAGCAGTCCCACGACGTAGCCGGCGAGCGCGATCAAGACCAGCATGTTGGCTCGCAGGACGACGGCGGCGGGGATCTCGCGGCCAAAGGCGACCACCCGCGCGGAGCCGATCATCGCGGACACGACTCCGAAGAGCACGACCATGAATGAGCCAATCTTGATGCCCGACGCAGTCGAGGTCGACGCACCTCCGATGAACATCATGATGATCAGGAAGAGGGATGTGTCGTCAGCCGCCTCGTCAAGCGGCACGGAGCTCATGCCCGTCGTGCGATTGGCGGAGAGGAAGAGCGAGTTGGCGATCTTGGAGCCCCAGCTCTGCCCGGCGAAGAGGCGGTCGCTATCGGCGATGAGCAGGAAGGCGACGCCGATCACGAGCAGCGCTGACATGCCGACGATGACGAAGCGGGTGTCGAGCGTCCAACGACGGCGCCCGCGGCGGAGGTTGAAGACGGTCAGGAACGAGAGCGAGCCGAGGAACCCGGCGGCGCCCATCACGAGCAGCGGCCAGGCGTCGTTTGCCTGTCCGACGAAGCTGCGGCTGCCGCCCATCAGGTCGAAGCCCGCGTTGTTGAAGGCGGAGATTGCGTGATAGAGGGAGAGATAGACGGCTCGGGGCCCGCTGATGTCGCCTGGTTGCTCGATCAGGAACCACGGCAGGAGGAGCGCGAAGGTGATCAGCTCGACGGCTGCCATGTAGATCATGACTCGGCGCAGGAGCACGGTCGCGCCCGCCGCCTCGACGCCTGCGGTGACCAGTTCCATGCCGAAGAACTGTCGACCGCGGATGCCGAGACGCTGACCGGCGAGGACGACGAGCACGCCAGCGTACATCGTCACGCCCAGCCCGCCGACCTGGAAGAGCAGCAGGGTCACGACCTCGCCGAAGTTGGAGAACGTCTGCTCGGTGTCGAATCGCGTCAGGCCGGTCACCGAAACCGCGGAGACGGACGTGAAGAGCGCGTCGAGGAACGGCACGCTCTGGTCGTTGGCGGATGAGATCGGCAGGCTGAGCAGCACGCCGCCGAGCAACATCACGGCCGCGAAGACGAGCACGACCACCCAGGAGCGCGGGGCGATCCGAATGCGCCACTGACGGCGCGGCCGGACATGCTCGGGCTCGTGCCGCGCGCGGCGCAGCACGACGTCGCCGGGCCGCCGACGGTAACGTGGCTGCTCGCTCATCCGCGGCCTCCCAAATCGGAGTGTATGCCTCGCTGAGCAACAGCGGCACGGCGCTCACATCGGTGAGTCCAGCCGCCTACCCTGTGACCGGGCCTCGTCCACCGGCCGCAGACTCTGCTTCAGCCAAGCCAGGGCGCATCAATGGCCAAACTCATCCGCCGACCCCGGACCCATCGCTTTGCCGCCGTCACGGCGATGATCTTGCCGTTGCTGCTGATGGCGATTCTGCTCGGCTCTTGCGTGTCGGAGCCTGAACAGGGTCAACGAGACGCAGTGGGCGCCGCGGCAGAGGAAGCGGCGGGGAGCGAGCTGCCGCAAGCGAGTGAAAGTCGCGAACCTGATACTTCGGCAGATGGGGCAGATGCGGTTCAGCAGGCGGCGGCGGGGGGAATCTGTGACCGGCACGAGCACATTCAACGCGAAATCCTCTGGACACTCGACAAGGACGACTGCGCTGATGTGTCGGATGGTGATCTGGCGAGCATCACCGGACAGCTCGATCTTGCTGATCACTACACCTTCACCGCGCTGGAAGCGGACGATCTTCTGGGCCTGACATCCGTGGAGCGGCTGTTCATCAATGTAAACGTTGATCAAGTGCCGCTCGGGATCTTCGATGACCTGGCCAGCTTGCGAGAGTTGCAGATCTACCACAACACCTATGGGGACCGCGACCACACTGTCATCCTGCCGAACGGTTTGTTCGAATCGCTCACCAATCTAGAAATGTTGTATGTGGGGATCGTCCCAACTGAGCCAGGGCTATTCGATCCGCTTCGCAACCTGACCAGGCTCGCCATTGGTCACACAACCTCGACCACTCTTCCTCAAGGCATATTCGATCGCTTGCACAGCCTCGAGGAACTGTATGTGGGCCACACCGATCTCAACACCGTCCACCCTGGTATCTTCGACGAATTACAGAGTCTCAGGGTGCTGAACCTTGGCGACAACGCGTTAACCGAAGTGCCAGCCGGATTGTTCGACAGCCTGGGTCAGCTCGAGTGGCTGAGTCTCCGAGAGAACCAGTTGACGAGCCTCCCAGCGGGAATCTTCGACAACTTGCAGAACCTCGAAGTGCTGTGGCTGTGGGGAAATCCGCTGACGGAACTGCCTCCAGAGTTGTTCGGCGGACTCTCTAGTCTTGAGGATCTCCGGTACTGACCTGACTCGCTCGCGGGTTTGGAACCGGGAAGCTTCGAGGAACTCGTCGCTGTATGGGGGCTGAACCTGGCGTGTCACAGTCTGGTTGACCTACGGGCGGGTGGCGGGACGCTCCCGAGCGGCAGAGTGGTCGTTCAGCTGGGAAACACGAACAGCGAGCCGATCGAGATCATGCTGGACGGTGCAGGGGCATTGTCGGTGCAGCGTCGGTGCATGACCGTTTCCGAAGTGGGTGGGGCATGAAGGATTCACGGTGCCCCCTGCGGAGGAGTGGGAGCCGCTGGTCTTGTCGTTCAACTGACGGAGCGCGGCGTTGTCTCGCGTAGGCTGATCGCATGCGCATTCTTGTGATCTGCACTGGGAACCGCGCCCGATCGCAGATGGCGCATGGCTGGCTGCGCAAGCTTGGCGCCGCGCGGGTTGAGGTCTCGAGCGCCGGGACCGAACCGAAGGGTGTCCACCCAATCGCGGTACGCGTGATGCACGAGGTTGGCATCGACATTTCGGGCCACACCTCCGACCACGTGGACCTGTACGCCGGCCAGCACTTCGAGCTCGTGCTCACGGTCTGTGACTCGGCCAAGGAGTCGTGTCCTGTGTTTCCGGGAGCGGCGCGCACGCTGCACCACTCGTTCGAGGACCCCGATGATCCCGACCTGAGCGAGGCTGAACTGACCGCCGTCTTCCGCCGCATTCGCGATGAGATCGGCGAGTACTGCGGGGCATTGCTTGCGGACCTGCTGGAGTAGCCTGCTGGAAGCGTCCAGGCGGGACAGTCGGAGGTATGAAGATGGCGATTGCGGCGGAGATTGCACGGGCGATGGAGGACAGCTCCTGGATTCGGCGGATGTTCGAGCTGGGCATCCAGCTGCGGCAGGAGCGCGGCGCGGAGAACGTGTTTGACCTGTCGCTCGGCAATCCGATCGCCGAGCCGCCCGCCGAATTCTTCACCGCGCTGCGTCGCTACGCCGCGTCCGACGCGCCGGGCGTACATCGATACATGCCCAATGCCGGCTACGTCGAGACGCGCCAGGCCGTGGCGGATGCGCTGGCGTCCGAGACTGGGCTGAGCTACGGACCCGAGCAGGTGATCATGACCGTCGGCGCGGCGGCGGCGCTCAACGTGGTTGTGCACGCCCTCTGCGACCGCGGCGACGAAGTCGTCATCCTCGCGCCGTATTTTGCCGAGTACCTGTTCTACGCGACGAATCACGGGGCCAAGCCGGTGGTCGTCGCATGCGACGACCAGTTCATTCCCGATCTCGATGAGCTGGAGTCCAAGCTCTCGGCGCGAACCAAGCTGGTCATCGTCAACTCGCCCAACAATCCCACAGGCGCGATGTATCCGGCGTCGTGGATTGCTGACCTGGCGGAGCTGCTGCGCCGCAAATCAATCGAGCTGGGCACCGAGATCTTCCTCGTCAGCGATGAGCCGTACCGCCGGATTCTGTTCGACGAGCACGTGTATCCGTTCCCGCAGCTGGCGTATGAGCGCACGCTGACGGTGACCTCGCACGCCAAAGACCTGGCGCTGCCGGGTGATCGGATTGGCTACATCGCGCTGCATCCTGACTATGCGGCGTCGGCCGCGGGCGCTGAGCTGTTGGACGCGATGATCTTCTGCAACCGGGTGCTGGGCTTTGTCAACGCGCCGGCCATCATGCAGCACCTCGTCCGCGACCTGCAGCGGGTCACCATTGACACCACGGACTACCAGCAAAAGCGGGACTACCTGTACGGCGTGCTGACCAGCGCGGGCTACGAGGTGCGCCGCCCCGAGGGCGCGTTCTACATGTTCCCCAAGTCGCCGGTGCCCGACGAGCTGGAGCTCGTCCAGGCGCTGCAGCGGCAGGGCGTGCTGGTTGTGCCTGGCCGCGGGTTCGGCATGGAGGGGCACTTCCGCATCTCGTACTGCGTGGAGCAGCGGGAGCTGACCGGCGCGGCGCCAGGCTTTGCAGCGGCCCTTTCAGAGTTGAGGCAGAGCTGAGGCAGAGCTGATCGGGTGTAAGCTGGGTGCGGTGGGCCCTATCGTCTAGAGGCCTAGGACGCCAGCCTTTCAAGCTGGTAGCACGGGTTCGAATCCCGTTGGGGCCACCAAACTGGACAAAATCAAGAACCTTCGAGATTCGCTTCCCGCTCGAGCTGTAGGGCTGGCTGTCCTGCCGCTGCGGCACCCGATCATTCACCGAGTAAGTCGGCGCTGGAGTTCTTCCTCCACACCGTAGAAGCCGCCCTCGATCATCCGATCAATCGAGTCCTGTACTCGATGCTTGATGTCCGGGTCCACTGTCTGATCGAGCAATGTGATCAGCAGCTTCGCCAGGAGACTTGCGTCGAGCGCCTCCCTGTGCTGAACCGAAGCCGCCTTCTCCCCGAAGGACTCAATCGCTCGTTCGCCAATCTCACATAGCTCCGCCGGCAGCGGGAGCGTCGCTTCTCCCAGCCGATGCAGAAGGGCAGTCAGCCGAAAATCATCGAATGCCCTTGACCGGGCGAACGCCCTTAAGAGTGCGCCTTGTTCGGTGATCTGATCGGGACTGAGAGAGAACCAGCAACCAGCGGCAGACTCCCTCACGGCGTCGCTTTCGTCGTCGAACATCTCAGCAAGGCGTTCGACGCACCGTTGTCCAGCCTCTTGGTCGAGAATGTTAGCCGCGTAGATGTCGGCCGCTCCCGCTCGGGCGCACTCGCCTGACGCAAGTACCCGCTGTTCGTCTTGGCGAGCAGCCGAGTTCTCGGCGAAGATTGCGGACAGGACGATCCAGCGAGCGCCCACGCGCACAGCCGATGGTTCCTTCGATTCGAGTAACTGGACCAACGAGTCCCTCATGTCCGCATAGTTGTGCCGCGTGGCGCGTCGAATGAAGTGCTCAACATAGTACGAACCGGCTATCGAGTCGGCTCCTTCGATCAGACGACGAAAGCCGCTGAAAGCCTCCTCTCTGTGCGCGTCGAGAATGGCCAACAGACAGTGCGCCGCCGTTGCGCGCACAGCGAGCACGGGGTCAACTAGGAGCTGGCTGACAGTGTCTCGGAGCATGTCCCACCGGCATTTGTCAGCAATGAGGAGCTTGGCTATCGCTTCTGCTGCGGTCCCTCTCGTCGTATTGATCGCTTGGCTGATTGGCGCCATTGGCCCCTCGGGAACCAGCCAGTCGTCAGTCTCAGGATCAGGATCGTCGACGGCCAGTCGACACAGCCAACTCAACAGGGCCTCAGGCACCCGCTCATCGGCGAGCGCCCCAATCGCTCGCGCGACTGCCTTCCCATGTACCTCGACACCGAGATCTCTGATGCGCAGCAAGACGTGGACCGCTTGATCCAGGGATCCAGAACGAGGCGGGTCTTCCTTGCTTGTCGTTAATCCGCTCAACACCGCCTCGAAGTACTCCGGCCTGTCCGACGCATCCATCCGGTCAACCAGGGGAGCGAAGCGGGCGGGGTCTTGGCGGGTGGCCGCTTCTAGCGTCTGGGACAGCTCGTGCACTCCACCCACAAACGCGTTCCCCTGGAACGTTTCGCCGGTCTCAGCCACTTCGCGCATCTTCGCCAGCCACTGTTCGTCCGAGATGCTCAACGCTTCCTCATCGGAAATGGGAGACACCGCCCACGCAAATCCAACGTTTTCTGCATCGTCCTCAGGGGCGCCGCGCCTGTCTTCATCCGGGAAACGGGCTTCTAGCTCGATGATGCGCTGGCGGATCGTCGTGTCGATTCTGTCATCGGGTAGGCACCAGAGGAGTGCGAGTTCAACGCTCGCGCGTTGTTCTTCGGAGCACTCGCGCTGCGGCTGGATGCTCAGGATCGCCTCGACCAGGTCTTGGAACACATCCTCCGGGCAGAGAGCCGTGGCGGCCGCCACCGCTGTCCGACTAACGGCGACAAAGATCTCCGCACTTCCAATGCCCCAGCTGTATCCCAAATCAAGCCGGTGATTGGGGTCCTGCAGAATGAATCGCACGATTTCGTCGGCGAAGACTTCAGGATTGTTGCTCATGGCGTTCAACCATGCAGTACACGTCCACCGAGTCCACGCCACCTGACTACCTGACACGGAGGCAACCAGCTCCTTCAGGGCGCCTGGGTCTGCGCTGGCTACCTGCGCCATCGATTCCGCCGCCAGAGAGTGAATATCAGGCCGGCCATGGCTCGTTTCCCCAGGCGGCCCAATGAACGTCAGTGGAGCTACCTGTTCCAGCATGAAGAGTCGAGGGAACATCTCCTGGACGAATGCCAGTGGTTCTGAGTTCGCGCAGTCGGCTAGGGCCCAATCTTCAACGTCCAGTTCCCACCGATCGTGAAACCGGTCAGCTGAGCCACTCGCCAGCATCAGAGGAACTCGGCGATCGAACCAGGCACCAACAATCGTCGCGGAGAAAGGCGGATCCACGCGCAGAACACCGTGCAGGATTGAAGAGATCACATCGCCACGCACACGGTTGGCGCCTGAATCACCCATCGGCTCGGACGCGATCAGGCTTAACAGCCATCGCTGTTTCTCGGGGTTTCCATATCCGTCACCCCATCTCGCCAACCACCACTGCCGATCTCGCCACTCGACGGAGTCGTCGCGATTCTGCTCAACAAGTTTGACGACCGCAGCTGTCCGCTCCGTCATTACCTCAGGAGCACCAAGCAGTCGAACGGCTCTGTCAATCTGCTCGGAGTCAGCCCGCAGCCATCGGCTCCACTGGCCACTCTTCTGGAGAAGGTCGAACCAAGGCACGGAGTTCCTGGGCACTTCCCAGAGGTGAGCACCCAGCGAGGGGTCCAAGCCAAGGAGGACCTCCCATTCACTCTCTAAAGGGTCGGAGAGAGAGCGGAGCCAATCCAACACACTCTTCTTGATGTGGAACCGGACTTCTCCATCCACCAACAAGTGCTCAAGCCATTGCAGATATCGACTTCGATCGGCTCTTCGACGGCGCAGAAAGACGAGCACGCCGAGAACTTGCCTGCGACGGAAGTATCCCTGCGCGTCCTCTCTCAGCCATGTCACTAGGTCGCGCTGCTGTGCGGCAAAGCTGCGCGCGAATGCGTAGTCGAAGAACGATTCGTGGAAGAAGCCGACCTCGCCCTGCTGGATGAACACGACCGACTCCGATGCCAGTGCGGACGCCGTCTCCTGGTGCGAATCGAGCAGTTCATAGTCCGGGGCGGTGTGGGATTCGCGCTTGCTGAGCGCGTCGCTGAGCGTGGAGATTGCCGCCGACCAACCGCCGCTCGCGACCAGCGGGCGACGCGATACTCGCTTCGACTTCTCCGTCCAGTAGGCATCGAACAGGTCATCGATCGCTGCAAAGCGAAGCTCGCGCGATTGCGCAGCCTCAATGAACAGGTAGAGGTGGAGCGGAGTGCGGAGCAGATCAGTCTGGCTCTCGCTAAGTTCACGAGGGTCGATCGCGGCCAGTTCGAGCGCGCTCCGCACATCTTCGACCGTCAGCGTGGTCACCTCGATCTTGCCTGCCACCGGCGAAGGACCCCCGGTGAGCCACTTGAGCGACGTTTCCTCTTCGAGGTCGAACGAGCGGCAGCCGAACAGTATTCGAAGATTTGGATACTGGGTGGCTTCGCTCACCAGCTCTCGGAGGACGCGGTGGCCGAGATCGTTCCTCTCAGTTTCCCCGGCCAAGGCGTCGAGTTGGTCGATGCAGAGGACGGCGGGGCGCCCTTGTGCGACGAGCGCGAGAGACCTGGCCGGGGAGTCTCCTAAGCTCAGGCGCTGGCCGACCTCGGGCGAGGAGAACGCCCCTCTCAGATCGCTCGCGGGGAACGCGAGGGAGACGACCCCTGCTGCATCGAGCCGTCGCACGACCTGCGCCAGGACGCAGCTCTTGCCAACCCCAGCTTCGCCGTCGAGCACGAGTGGCTGGTCGGCATTCGCTAGCCTCTCCGCGATTTCGACCGATTGGGACCGCGCGATCGGGGCGCCGTTGATCAACGCCTGCTCAACTCGACCGAGATAGGCATCGGTGCGGGCTTGAATCTGCTGCAGAGTGTGTTCTTGGGAGGGCAGGCGTTGTTCGCGGTAGCCATGCGCGGCCAACCTCTCCCTGACGTCCTCCGCCTCAACGGTTTGCCCCAGCCGGCTGCAGGCGAAATCCTCAAGCATCACCCTCACTAGCGTGGGATCTGTCTCACCGCCGTCGAGACGGCCGATCAGCGCTGCGACGCGCTGCTCAATGTGACGCACGAGTTCACGATGCCCGATCGTGGCAAACTCGCAATCCCTGAGTTTGGTGAATGCTTCAGCGGGTGTGCCGGCGAGGGGAGCGACTCGGTCGTTGAAGGCGCGACTTTGTTCTCCTGAGATGCGCCCAAGAAACTCTTCCAAGCTTGTCGAAGCTCGCGCCCGCTCCGCCGCCTCACGCAAGTGCGCCACGCCGTCTTGGCTGACGAATACCGCTCGGCACGTCTCATTGTTCGCCAGATGGCCGAAGAGATCTGAGAGGATCGACCGAGCGCCGGATCGGGCTTGCTTGGTGATCTCGGCCGGTGACCAGCGCCCAGCCGAATCGGGGGCTTGACGCTTGACGGAGTGATACTCGACCTCGCCGCTCTTCAAGACGCGGGAAAACTCAACGCCGAGGCCGTCCGGCCCTTGCTCCTCCAGACGAAGTTGCGTGATTTCACCGCTGAGCAGGTCCAGCAGGCTTTGAACGGTCCAGGCGCGCTCATAGAGGTCGGCGGTCTTAGTCGCTGCGCCACCGCGAAGACTTGGAAATGCATCCTCGCGCACGAAATCAGACATAATGGAACGATATCAGCGGCCAACTGGTCAAGCACTCCTGCCGGGTCCCGACGGGCGGAACGATGCAAGAGCGGGCGTTGAGGGCTGAATCAACGGCCTCGAACACCTTTGTCGGCCCAGTGCTCTGATCGCTGGCTGATGCCCACGCCTCGGCTCGACCCCTGGCAGACAGCGCCGGGTGTCTGGATCGTCTCATTCGCCCTACGCCCGTCGTCATCATTCACGGACTCGATCAGCCAGCGTCCCCCGCGTCGGTCGTCGGATTCAGCGCGGCCCAGCAGCGCGGCGCCGATTGGGGGTCCGCCCTCGCGGAGTTGCCCGGCGAGCGCGCCTCACGCCGAGTCGGGCAGCAACTGGCGATCAGCAGCCAGCCTGCCAGACGCCGGCGAGGAGGTCCGCGCCGATCGCTTCGCCCGCCTCGCCTGCTCCAGGGAGACCAGCCCGGCATCGACCTGCTCCGAGGGACGCGCCGAGTCGCGCGCGAGCGGTTGGACGGGGACTTGCACTATCACCTCAACCGGCACTTCGACCGTGACTGGTCCGGGCTGGGGCGCGTCCACGGCGCTGGCGGCCGACCGAGAACGTCGATCGCCAGCGCCGTTCCAGCTCAGTCGGCGTCAATGATGCGCATCACGCCGGGCGCATCTGGCGGCCAGAAGTTGCGGGCAGGAAGACCTGGACCTTGAAGGCCTCGCTGCGCTCCGCGTCGCTGTCCTCGTACAGCCAGACCTGGCCCGTCACTTCGCTGTCGCCCGAACCGAAGACGAGATCGTCGTAAACGTACTCGTAGTCGGAGCCCTCATGCGCGCGCTCGTCTTCGTCCCAGGCGGTGGCCGTGTTCCATATGAGCGTGAGCGCCTCGCGGCGCCCGCGAGAGGCGCACGGTGAAGGTCAGGTAGCCGCCCTCGGCCGCCGAGGCCTCAACCACCTCGATATCGAGCGGATCTACATCCACCCGCGGCGTCGTTGTCCGCAACGTTGACGGTGGCCGCGCCGTTCGAGCCTGAGATCGTGTAGCCGCTGACGTCCTTGAGCGTCGCTGTGACCGAGCCGTCAGCCTCGTCGACGCTGTCGTCTGCGGTGCTGATCGTGTGGGTCGTGGTCGCGAAGCTGACGCTGACGGTGGCCGCGCCAGAGGCGGCGAAGGCGCCGTTCTGGGAGACGCCGATGTTGACCGTGATGGAACTCGCTGGGGCCGGACTCGCCGTGATCGTGAAGCTGGCCGTGCCGCCCTCCGTGATCGCGCTGCCGCCCGTGATGCTGACGACCGGCGTCACCACCGGCGGCTGTGAATCGAGAGCCGTCACGGTCACGTTGTCCCGAAACGTGCCGACTCCGTCGGCGGTGCCTGTGTCGGAGATCGCGAGCGTGTCTGAGCCGGTACCGGTCACCTGCGCGGTGTGGCTCTGCCATGCACCGGTGAACGTGAGGCCCGGAGCGATCTCGACGCCGTTCCAGGTCGCGCTCAGACCGTTGGTGGCGCCGCCCGTGCCGGACCTCGCCCTGTAGTCAAAGGCCACCGTGTTGCTCCGGCCCGCCACCGTCGCCAGCGCCTGGGAGATGGTGACCGGACCCGTGCCGTCTAGCTCCGCGTGCTGCTCGACAAGGCTGAAGTCGCCGCCGACTTGGCCGAGTTCCTGCGCACCAGCGACATCACCGAGTCGAAGGCGTTCCTCCGCACGTTCATCAAGCGGATCGACGTCGAGCCCGGCCGGGCCGTGATCAACTACACGATCCCGATGCCGGAAGACAGTCCAATTGGCCGCACAGATGCCGCTAAAGTGGCGCTCGCCGAAGGGGTTCGCAATTCGGTACATGATGGTTGGGCCGTCGTATACTGAACTGCGAACATCTGTCTGCGTCGTGGAGCTGTGATGTCTAGCGCGCACCTAGAACAGAGATTCCGTCGTAGAGCGTGATGGCCAGCCATCCCCGGCTTGGCTTATCGTCAGCGACGCCCCACTTGGCCAGCGAAGACAGCTGGCCTCTCGTAGGCCTCCTTGAATTTACCCTCTTGAGTAATCTTGCTCAGGAGAGTAACCTGCCTTCATGGCAGGATTCGAGCGGGCCACCGTCGCGACGGTCGTTGACCGATTCTCTGAGGAACCGGCGCGGCTCATCACGCTCTTCGGCCCCCGGCAGACTGGCAAGACGACCATCATCAGGTAGGCCCTTCGCCAGACTAGTCTCCCGAGCAGGTATCTGGCGGTTGACGAGCCTGAGCCAACCTCTAGCGGAATCTCCACAAGTGTCTCCCTCATACCATCTCTGCCCTTGAACCAGGGTCGGGATGCCGAATGGCTGACCAGGCAGTGGGAGGGCTCCCGGCGGCTAACGATGCAGTCCGGCGCCAGGCTCGTGCTGGTCTTCGACGAGATTCAGAAGATTCCGAACTGGTCCGAGGTTGTCAAGGGTCTCTGGGACGCCGATCGCGCCAACAACCTGACAATGCATGTGGTCTTGCTCGGCTCAGCGCCGCTGGCGATTCAGTCCGGCCTGAGCGAGAGCCTGGCAGGGCGCTTCGAGTCGATCCCCGTGACCAATTGGTCGTTCCCAGAAATGGCGACTGCCTTCAACTTCACGCTTGACCAGTACATCTACTTCGGTGGGTATCCGGGCGCCGCCGGCTTGGTAGCTGATGAAGATCGCTGGCGCAGCTACATTCAGCAGTCGCTGATCGAACCTCATCTGGAGCGGGACTTACTGGCGATGACACGTGTGGACAAACCGGCGCTGCTCAAAAGGGTGTTTGAGCTCGGCGCATCCTACTCTGGCCAGATTCTCTCTTACAACAAGATGCTTGGGCAGCTGCAGGATGCCGGCAACACGACGACCCTGGCGCGTTATCTCGACTTGCTGTCCACGGCAGGCTTGTTGACGGGCCTGCCCAAGCACTCCGGAAGCGTGCAGCGCCGACGTGGCGCAAGCCCGAAGCTCGCCATTCGCAACACGGCATTGATGACCGCGACTTCCGGGTACACGTTCGCCGAAGCGAGGGCCGATCGCACCTATTGGGGTCGATTGGTCGAGAGCTGTGTAGGCGCGCACCTGCTCAACTCCGCATCGCCGAGCGTAAGCGTGTCCCATTGGCGGGATGGCGGCAGCGAGGTCGATTTCGTGCTCCAGAGAGGACATGCGGTTCGGGCGGTCGAGGTCAAGAGCGGTGTCGGTCCGGCCAACGAGTTCTCGCTGAGGGACTTTGAGCGGCGCTTTGCCGCACCACCATCTCTGATTGTGAGTGAGAACGACATTCCCCTGAACGAGTTCCTAGCAGCGCCAGCGGATGAATGGTTGCAAGAGCCATGACAACCATCGTTGAGCGCAACTGCACCGAAGTCGTAAAGAACGACCGTACTCAGGAGGACGACACTATGTCTGTCCGGCTGAGCGAGCTTCGATCTGCGCCTGCCTACGTTCTGTTGGGCGAGCCAGGACTAGGCAAGTCCACGGCGCTGAGACAAGAGTGCGAACTAGCGGGAGAGCTGGCCGCCTTTGTTGACGCGCGCGACTTCCTCACGCTGGACCTAGACCGTCACCCGGAGCTGCACGGCAAGGCGCTCTTCATCGACGGACTCGACGAGGTGAGAACTGGAGCGGTTGATGCTCGGACTGCGTTGGACGAGATTCGGCATCGGCTTGACGCGCTTGGCCGGCCGAAGTTCCGGCTGGCTTGTCGCGAGGCCGACTGGTTGGGCAACAACGATCTGAGCCGACTCAGGCGAGTGAGTCCCTCTTCGCAAATCAGAGTCCTACACCTCGACCCGTTGTCAGATGATGACATTGAGCTGATCTTGCGCGACCATCCTCGGGTCGGCGATCCTCAAGGGTTCATCGCTAATGCACAGTTCCGAGGAGTGGGCGATCTGTTGTCCAACCCACAGACTCTCAACATGCTTGCCGAAGTGGTCCGTGGTGGCGAGCAGTGGCCGACGAGCCGCACAGCAACGTTCGAGATGGCTTGCAAGGTCATGGCTCGCGAGCAAAATGAGGAGCACCAGATTGGAGCCTCGCAGCCGCCACTTGAAGAACTGCTCAACGCGGCAGGATTCGTCCGCGCTGCCCTGCTGATCACGGGATCTGCAGGAGTCTCACTGGATTTCCATGATTCCGACGTCGGCTACTTCTCGCTCGACAGCTTCGGCACCACTTCGGTAGATGTCGCCAGAGCAGCTGTCGCGACGCGGTTGTTTCGCGGACTCGGGCAGCGGCGGTTTGCTCCGATCCACCGGCACGTTGCTGAGTTCCTAGCCGCCCGCTACCTGGCGAGTCGAATTGAGGCAGGGCTTTCTGTACGGCGAATCCTTTCCTTGATCTGCGGCTCCGATGGCGTCGTGGTGAGTGAGATGCGAGGTCTGTCGGGCTGGATCGCCGCGCTTTGTCCGCAATCCCGAGACGTCCTGATTGAACGAGACCTTGTGGGGGTGGCGCTGTACGGCGATCTGGCCGATTTCAGCGTCGGCGAACGCAGCCTGTTGCTGCAAGCCCTTTGCGGCCAGGACGCCGTCGCTCCGCTGTTGCTCGACTCAGGCGGACCCGAGTCTGGTTTATCGCTGGCACCCCTGACTGCTGAAGAGATGGAGCCGACGCTAGCCGAAGTCTTAGGAAGACCATCAAGGGAAACCAAAGAGCAGCATTCGACCAGGTTTGTGCTGGGCCTCCTCCGAAAACGGGCTGCGTCTCCCAAGCTGGCGCCACTGCTGTATGAGATTGTTCGCGATCAGTCCAGTTGGCCCGATGTTCGGTCCAGTGCGCTTGACGCCCTGCTAATGATCAAGGAAGCCCACGACGAATCGACAGAAGGTGCCAAGAGGCTGTTGGAAGATATCCATGCAGGCGTTGTCACCGATCACGAAGGCGAACTGACTGGTAGGCTCCTGAGTTTCCTCTACCCACACGCGGTACCCCCGCGACGTGTTTGGCACTTTCTCAATCTGCGCGAGAGGCAAAACTACTACGGGCTCGAATCGCTGTTCTGGGACACCCAGCTCCTGCAACAGTCCTCTGATCTTGACGTGATCGACTTGTTGGACGAGTTGTCAGTTCGCTTCCAGGACGTCTGGCCCGCGCTGGACTCACACAATGCGGGCGACATCGTTTTCCGCCTTCTTGCGCGTGGACTCAAGGTGCAAGGCGAGAGTCTGACGGTGCCTCACCTCCATGCCTGGTTGACTGCTGCTGTGCCTCCAATGGAAGAAGTGGATCTATACGAGGCGGAGGCTCTGGAAGAGGTACGCGCCTGGCTAGAGGAACGCCCAGACATTCAAAAGTCAGTGATCCTGCATGGGTTGAGCCGCTGGCCTCATGGTGAACACACGTTTGACCTGGAACGCTCGGTGATCGGCCCAATGCAGCGCTACTCGTTGCCTGCCGAATTCGGGGCTTGGTACGCGGAGCATGCCGTCCGCTTGGCACCATCACACCCGGAGGCCTCAGCATTCCTGCTCAGGCAGGCCTTTCGGTCCTATCTGGATGACGTCATTTCTCTTGACCTGCTACGCGCCCGCGTAAAGGGGGTCAAGGCGCCTGAGGATCAGCTCTCCGCACTGCTTCAAGGCGTCCGTCAACACGAGCAGGAACGCGCTAACCGCTGGCATCCGGAACGAGCTGCGAAACGCGAGGCCGAACGTCAACGAGGAATCGACTTTGTCCGTGAGCATGTTGAAGCGCTGCGCCAGAACGAGGCGCCACTTTCGCTGGTTCGCGACCTCGGGAACGCGTACTTCCGCTATCCGCTGTCCGAACTGGAGCCAAGCGGGCCAATCGGCCGTCTAGCCAATCTTCTGGGCGGCAACAATGATCTGGTTGAAGCGGCGCTGATCGCTCTGTGTCAGTCGCTGTGGCGCAGTGACTTGCCGGAGGCCGATGAGGTCATCCGACTCAGCACGGAGTCTCGTCAGCACTTGATCGCCTATCCCGTACAAGCAGGGCTTGATTGCTTGCACAACGGAGACTCGGAGGTACTACAGGAGCTGTCTGAGGATCAGATTCGGACTGCTCTAGCGCTCTACTACTGCAGTCCAGCGGGCTTCGCGCAACCTCCTGATTGGCACGACGTCTGGGTGGAGCAAACGCCGGGGCTCGTGGCGTCAGTCGCCACTGAGACAGCTATCGCTAGGCTGCGCCACGATGGGCTCTATTGGCCGGCCCTGAGGGCCATCGAGCTGATGAGCGACGCTCCCGAAATCCGTCACGACGCAATACTCAAGGTCCTGGCGAAGTTTCCGCTGCGAGCAAGTATCGAGAAGTTGGCCGCGCTCCGCTCCCTTCTTTGGCAGGCGCTTCGACTTCCCAACCAACCCTCCTTTGTCCAACTCATCGACTCCAGGTTGCGTGCCAGGAGCATGAGCGTGGCCCAGCGGACGCATTGGTTGGCGGCGGGAGCGATTGTGGACCCGGAGCGTTTCAGAGATCGAATGGTCCAATTCGTCGGCGAGAACGAACGACGAACGAGACACCTCGTCGAGTTCTTGGGTGGCGCGCCGTCACTTGAAACAGGTGACTTCGAGCTGAACGTGGAGACGCTGCGTGTCCTGATCGAGCTCATGGGGCCGTCGTTCGCTCCAGGGAGCATGTACGAGTCAGGATCCGTCACCACGGAGATGAAGGGATCCGAGCAAGTCGGACACTTCATCCGGCAGTTGGGGGCTTTGCCAGGAAGTGATGCGACAGAAGTACTTGCCGCACTCGCATCCAATCCCAATCTCAATCGCTGGCACGAGTTCATCGCCAGAAACGGGGAGTATCAGCGCGCCCTTCACCGTGAGGCGACCTTTGTCCATCCCACTCTTGGCCAGCTGCAGCAATCTCTGAGCGACGCCGGACCGGCGAATGCCGCCGACCTGGCAGCGCTACTCCTTGAGCGACTCGACACCGTCGCATCAGACATCAAATCCAGCAACGCGGACAAATGGCGCCAGTACTGGAACGAGGACTCGCACGGTCGGCCGGAGTCCCCGAAGCACGAGGACTCGTGTCGCGACGCCCTAATGGACCACCTCCGCCCACTGTTGCCGCGAGGCGTGGATGCCCAACCAGAAGGGCAATATGTGGGTGACAAGCGCTCGGATATCCGCGTCTCTTCCTCCAGTTTCAACGTCCCAGTGGAGATCAAGAAAGTGTGCCATCGCGACCTCTGGAGGGCGATGAAGACCCAGCTCATCGGGAAGTACGCCCGCGACACCGCCACATCCGGCTATGGGATTTATCTGGTGTTGTGGTGGCAAGACGCCGAAATGACGCCTCCGCCCGTGGGGATTCGTCCATCGGCACTTGAAGACTTCAAGGCGCGACTTGAGGAGTCACTCTCGTATGAAGAGTCCCGCAAAAACAGCGTCGTCGTGCTCGACGTGAGCCCTGTGCGGTCACCAACGCTCCCAACGCCTGTGACTTCACCCAGCAGCTCCCGAAATGAGGGCCCCACCCCATGTCTAAGTATCTCGCCCGCGGAGGTCTATCCCAACGGTTGGGAAAGCGCTGACCGATGATCCCTGCCTGCTTGCTTCCGCTCAGTCAGAGTCAGAATGTCGCATCACGAATATCACTAGGACAAGAATCATCGTCCCGGGAGCGACAGCGAAGAACATCCCGTGCTCCAAGAACGGCCGGTTTCAAAGGCCAGTAAGTGCCTCCCATTGGATCGAGCGAAGCACACATAGGAGGCCACCATCCCTCCCAATGCGAATACTGCCGGGCACAATTCGAGGGATTGTCGAGGCACCCCATCAACGAAATGATTGAGAAGAGAGTCACCCCCTCACAGGAGGGGTGGCGATTTATCACAGACAATATGGGCTTCGATATGACGTCGGAAGAAACAGAGCTGGCGGTCAGTGCGAGGCTTCAGAGACGGGCTGAACAAGCCGTCGAGGTCGCCGAACTCCTGAAGGGCTGGGAGACGGGCTCCGGTAAAGGTCAAACGGGCCGTACCTCGACGAACGGAGACGTTCGCGCCCGCGGGTGCGGTCGGCGAGAGCGTGGATGAGCGGATCGCGAGAACGCCCGTCGGCGCGGCTTGCCGCTCGGCGGACGGCCCCTGGCTATCTTCATGGCAGGGCTGGCCAAGGAGCGGAGCGGCTGGAGGGCAGCCAACGACTGGCGGAGGCGATGACGCGCGCACGGCCCGACCTCGCCAGCGCACAGGGAAGGGCCTTCGATGTGGTCTTGCGAACCCCAGTTGGTTGGCAGCCAGGCCGGTCATTTCGCTTCGCAGGTTCGACTGGCACGATTATCGAGCCTAGTAACGGCAATCCGAACACCTTGCTCCAAGAAATCGCTGGCGAATCGTTTGGTGGAGGAAAACTGCACAATCTGCGACCGAGATTTCCAAATGATGCCTTTCCATGCGTCGAGCGTCAAGGTGAAGATGTCGATCAATTCGAACGTGGGGAAGGAGTCGTTGTCGGTTGCGATCGGATTGAGGTATAGTTGGATGTCTAGGGCATATGCCCACATGCCGTTACGGTCATCGTTCAGTTGCTCCATGCCTGCAGCTCGGATTGTTTCTACCCATTCTTTGATGGTCGCGCGCTGTAGAAACAGAGTGTTGGTGTGGGTGTGTTTGGTGGAATTGCAGGTTCGGCAAAGTAGTTGAACGTTGTCCCACGTGTGCCCACCACCTCTGTCTTTCGGTATTCTGTGGTCCACATCCATGAGGTCAAGGTACTCTTGGTCAAAGGTGCGAAGACAGCCCGGGCACAGGACGTATCCATCGACACTGTGTTGGCCGAACAGCTCTTGACGGACATTGATTGAAGAGGGAATATCTCGTTCCAACGATGGGCATCCTTCTTCCAAGTCGGGCGGTAGGTTGCGATACAAGGGAATGAAAATGTCCCAAGTTCGAGAGTCGATTGGGGTCATGGCGGCCCTTGTCCCATATAGGGACACAGTACGTGGGATCGCAGTTCCTTGGTAGTGGACAGCAGATCGCCCGCTTGCTCGCGGACGTGCCCTACTGCAACATCGTCGAGCACGTCCAATAGAGTCCCCTCTACGCCTCCCGCGGATCGGGTCGCCTACGTGAGCGGTTTTTCCTGCGCCGCCCGGAGGGCGTCGATCGTCTCAGCGCGATTGCTGTATTGATCGCTCTAAAACTCGGCCAGTGATTGTCGAAGAGCAGCGATTCCGTCAGTGTCGATTCGTTCCGGTGAGGATGGCGCAGGACTGGCACGATGATTTGATTTGGCCACGGTTTGATCATCGTAAATGGCCCCAGCTTGCGGTCGGGATCAGTCCTGTGGCCCACCTCCGTTCGTGTTGCGTGAGAGCCGGAGCCGGTAGGAGTCGGAGCCGGTCTCGATGATGTGGGCGCGGACGGTGAGCCGGTCGACGACGACGGCGGCGAGCCGGGGGTCGGCGAAGGTCTGACCCCACTCGGAGAAGGGCGCGTTGGAGGCGACGGCGACGGAGGCGCGTTCCTCGCGCTCAGTCAGGATCTGGAAGAGCAGTGCGGCGCCGCGCGGGTCGAAGTGGACGTAGTTGAGTTCGTCCAGGCAGAGCAGGTCGAGCCGGCCGTAGCGGGCGGCGAGGCGGGAGAGCTGGTGCTCGTCGGCGGCCTCGGCGAGTTCGTTGACGAGGGCGGCGGTGGTCGTGTGGCGCACGTGCAGCCCGCTTGAGCCAATCAGTGCGGGAGCGACCAAGACCTGCTCGCGGCAGCAGAAGCGCACCCCAGATCTGGGCGTAGCGGAAGGGGGCGAGGAAGACAGAGTCCAGGTTGTCGCACCGGCTAGCGATCCAGCGGAAGCATCCCTAGAACGGTCGTCGCCCTCGATACGTGAAGCCCCTATAGAACATCAACGCAGGAGGTTGGTCGGCTACCGCGCGAGCTAATGCTGCAAGCGACGATGATCCTGACAGTGAGCACGAGCACCCGTGGCCGACGAGCCGCCAAACGAGCACGTCGTTCATCGCAGATTCCGAGATCATTGAGGAGGCTCGCAGAACTCGTAGCCAGTCGCTTCTACGACCTCCCAGCGGTCAACGCCAGCGCTCCCGCCTGAGAGAGCGTGCAGCACCTTGAGAGAAGCCAGTACTTCGTGGCCGCTGTTGTAGAGCACGCGCTCGTTCTTAGTGTTGGCATACGCGACGAATGCAACCCGAGGCCCGGCGACGTGGTAGTCGTCCACCTGATCGAAGGAATGAAACTCTTCCTCAAGCACGGCGATCGCCTCGTCAGGGGGATAATGGTCGTCCTGCTGTGCCGCGAGGCTCTTGCTGTGCTGCTCGGCGTCCGGTGTTGAGGTGCCCGACACGCTGCAGATGTTCTCGCCGTGGATCGCCACCAGTTCTGCGTAAACGAGCTGCTCCATCTCCACGTAGGAGAGATGCGCGACCGCAAGCACCGGTCGGTCGCTCGGCCGCGTCAGCCACACTGCCAGTGCTGCAGCAGCGACGATGCACAGCACGGCTACGCGAAGCCAGGTGGAGTTCCAGATCGGGTTCAGTGCCGGGATCTGCATGTGGGCGCCTTCCTCTTCGTGCTGGTTTGTTGGTCGGGCCACTGTTACGGGTACATCGCGTCAGCATCGTCTCGATCATGCTGTTCGGTGCTCGCCGCCCAGGAAGCGTTCGTCTTGGTGAACTTGGAGCACATGGTCCAGCGGTGTTCATTGGTTGATTGGCAGGTTGAGGTACTCGGCAACTCCGCCGTGTAGACGGGATCATGGGTCAGACCGCCCGCATGGCCGAGTTCGTGTGTCATGATGCCCTGGACTCGACCGCGAACCCACGTCTTGCTCGCATTCATCATGATCTCTGACCGGGTGATCGTGGTGCCTCGTGCCCAAGTGCACTCCGTGCCCCATGCATCGCTGCTGCTCACTGGCGCATTGCAATCCGAGACCGCGGCCCAAGGATCCTCGTCGTTCCCCCAGTAGATCGCATTGTTCGAAGGACTGGCCACAATGGTCGGATCCCAGCTCGTGTGGTCGCGCCATTCGTCGTCCGACCGAAGGACTGCGTTCCGATACGTCAGGGGAACGCTCGACCAATCACCGTGACGTTCGAAGTAGACCGTGGCGTCCGGCCACGACTTGGTGCCTTGCGCGGCGAAGCTGGACGAGTCGGGCAAGACCAATCCGACAACGAGCAGCGTGGCCGCGACGAGTATGGTCTTGGTCAGCCAATCAGCCTGTTGGATTCGACGCAACCAGTCGAGACATCGCAAGTTCCTCATCACCACGATCCCTTCGGTATGGCAAGACACTCACTGATTCGGTGGTCGGGAAAGCCTACACCGAAATCGGCCACTCATCGTATGAAAGGCCCTGACGAGGGTTGCAAAATCTTCACTCCATGCCGCCTGGACGCTTCAGCATCCCGTCGCCGTGACCGCGGCCGACACGATCTCCTGGAGCCGGCTCTCACGATCTCGCAACCGGCACTTCACACTTTCCATCCGTCAGGATCTTGTGGCCGCTCGTTGCCTGTGCGAGCGTCCCGTGCCAGCGAACGATAGGCGGCCGAACGACCCCAAGGTCCGCTCGATCAAGCCTCTGTCGTTCGAACAGCCTCCGATGTGACAAGGGCTGTTGGTGCTGGCCCTCGCCTACGACCACGCTCGGGCTTCTCGCGTTGGAGTCTTGTTCGCCGCGTCGCCGTTTCCACAGCATGACCGTGAAAATTGCCAGGAACCTGTCGAACGGAGCACCGGACTGGACCGAAGTAGGTTTGTCTCGATCGGGACCCAGCTACAGATACCTTTCCCCTGCGCGAATTCCGGCCACCGGCGAAGGAGCGCAAGATACCGCCCGCCACTGATGCGCCAAAGGAGGACAGCACCCAACTGCCCTTAATCCACTGGAGGCCGTACGCGGCGCTTGCGCAGGCGGGATGTTGCTAGGGTTCCGACGTGGTGTCTTCAGCGTCGAGCGAATCCTGATTCTGCTCCCAGACTTCCCGCGTCAATGGCAACGGATTTCTCGATGCCTCTTTGCTGACCCGCAGCAGCAAGTCGACGATCGGTCGCCGGGAACTGTCAGGGAATCCGGGAGACACGATCGCAAGTTCCGCCAGCGCTTGAGCCATGTCTGGCTTCTTGAGGTCAGCGCCTGAGCGAAGCCTATAGAAGTTACTCAAACTCGTTGTCGGCCAATTGGACCGCACTGCCCGGACATCCGCTGGATCGAATTCCACGCGGTCTCCAGCCGTGATGGTCATCGCCCGCGCAATCTCATCGTCCGTGAAGTTGTCCAACTCAAAGCATCTGTCCCAGACGAGAATACGGTCGGGCGCTATCGCCTTGCTTCGACTGCCTAAGATCGAGTGCTTAACCGGCGCGGCCTGTCGCAGGTTCCTCGCGCGCCCTTCGTTGTCGAGCACGACGAAGACGAGAGTTTGGTGCTCCAGAAGGTAGTCGACCAGCGGAACGATCGCGACGGACCCGTCAGTCTTCCTTCCGGTCGCGTTGTCGACGCCGTGCAGGTTCATGATCTCGATGCCGGGCACACCGTGATGCATCCCGAACAGACCTCGAAACAGCCTTCGAGCGAACACGACCTCGGTCTCTCCTTCGACGAAGAGCACCGCCTTCGGTTGGGGATTGAGGTCGTACTGGTTCGCGACGAATTGCAGATGTTCGCGCGGGTCTTCGCGCACGGCGGGCTCCGGGATCAGCGATGTGACCGCCGTGTTCGGTCTCCAGCAGCGTCCACAACTCGGCGTAGGGTCCGCCCAGTTCGTCGACCGGTTCCGGCGCGACCTGACGCGGCGCCAGCATCTTGCGCGAGAAAGCTCCGAGGCAGTGACAGTAATGCACCCGCCGCCCGCCGAAGCGCTCACGGGGGGGTGGCGCGAAAGGAACTAATGCGGACCCAGAATGTCACCTTGCCTTGACCCTATCGCCCCTCGGAGCGATCATTCCTGAACTGGCGCGGAGGTCGCGCCGGGCAGTGACGGGATTATGCGTTGCAGACTCTGCGAAGTCGATTCAGCGATAGTTTCAAGATTTTGGGGGCGTTGGTCCCCGCGTTCGCCTTGGCGATCGTGGCTTTCGCTGCACTCTCGCCTGCACAGGTTCAGGCGGAAACGGAAGAGGAGCCGCAAGAGGTGGCTTGCGCCGGCCTCTACTCGTTGACCATGAGCGTCAACACCATGACGCTGTACAACAATGGCTCACTGACTAAACACTCGTATTCCTCGGATCGCGAGTGCAAGATGTCGATGACGCTGATTGATGTGTCCAGCGAGGACAATCCGGCCGACAAGATCAAGAGATGCACGGTGACGGTCAGTCCCGCCTGGATCGGCAACGCACTCGACTTGACCCCCACCGAGTCTGGCGACTGTGACACTGTTGCCATTGATGTATCTCTTGACTTCGGGGACAGCGGGCCTGGAGGTGGCGCTTGGGCACCATACACAGGGTCAGAAGAGGAGACATCTGCACCATCTGGCCCCGGTGAAGGTGGGGTCTTTGGTCAAGCCAGTTGCGTCTACACAACCGGTGGCGATAACCCGCACATCTCCAGCAGTGGTCCCCATGTGTCAGTTCACGGTTGGTGGAACTCCTGGTCGGAGAATTGCCCCGGGCGATCAAGGGTCACGGTCTGGCTCAAGGCGTTTTACTGCTGGAACGAAGCCTTGAACTGGTGCGCTTGGATAACCGTCGGCTACAAGAAGCATGATGTCCGGGCACGGAACCTCTCAGGAAACTGGGTGAATGCCCGAGATTACTGTCGCCCGGCGACTACATACACGTCATATCAAGGGATCGTTGATGTCGACCTAATCGGCCAGAGAGATCCGCCCGACAGGCGCTACAGCCCCATAAGGGATTTTCTCTGCAATCCTTGATGCGGCCCTGCAGGAACGACTAAGGGAGGGTGCACGACATGCATCCAACTCTGCTGGTTGACGCATTCGGGCGCCTCAACCCAATCCCCGAACGTGTAGCTCCCGACCCTCAGTCTCCAAATGAGGTTCATGAGAGCCTTTGGAGCACCTTTCTCGATCGATCAGTGCATATGCGGTGGTCAACCGAGGGAAGTGCTGGGACTCCTCGTGTCTGGGATGTACAGGAGGCGGAACTCGCCTACCATCTCGGGTCGTCCCGAATCGGCTTTGCCCAGGTCGGACTCGAGGTCAAAGGGGCTACTGCGGTGGTGCCTCCCAAGATGTCAAATCTTGACGAACTGACGCCGGACATTGATCTGTCTCAGGCGGGTTGGACGGCTGTACCGACGCTTGACGACGCAGCACCGCCTACGCCCCCCGCGGTGGCAATCTGGCCACTGATTCAGTGCCTGGACGATTCGCTCCGCTGGTACGGAGAGACCCAGATATCGGCCTATCAGGTGACCGGACACGATCTGCCACCCAGTCAGTCCGAGCACTATCCCAGCGCTCAGCTCAGCTGGTTCTGCGTACCAATTCCCGACGAGCGCACGTCCGCCGTGGTCACCTTGGCATCCTCGCAGGGGGGAGATCGCTTCGTCTCGGATGTCCTCAACCTAATTCGGAGGTATGGCCATGACTTCTTCACAATTGGGCCACTCGTCGATGCGCCGGAAGAGATCGCCGCCGGCCTCGACTGGCGATGGCTTCAGTTGACTCGCGGCCAAACAGGCATTGCGGTGTTGTTGCCCGAGTGGTCGACCGCCGCGGTCGGATGGATGATTGGGACGGTGTTTGAAGCCGCGCTCTCACTCGAGTCGGCGCCGCACGCGCTCTCGGTCCGCGTGACGCGCGCCGCAGCTGAATAAGCAGTCGAGCATCATGGTACGGATCACCTGTGCTGCGTGATCGACGAGCCGCCGTCATCTCGACAGCAGAGGCGCCGGATACCTGCCCGTACACAGCGGGCGCCCTGAGTCGCATCATCCGGTCAACCCATCTCGGCGGTCTCGCCTAGCCTTCGTGTCAACATCGTTGAAGAGCGTTGCTGCGCCTCGGCGAAGCGCCGTTGGCGACCGCCACCGAGTTGGCTCGCATGGCCAGGATCTCGGATGCGCGACCAGCTGGTAAAGCTGAACGATCGAGCCCTGGCGCGCGGTAGTGAGCAGGGTCGGTTCTCGGGATCGATCGGAGCGCTGGTCCACCAGGGCTTCGGCGCGACGTTTGGGGATATCCTGCGGCGCACGAGCATCGGCGGCCCGAAGAGCCACCGACAGAACAAGCGTGTCCGAAATGTTGGACGGTAGGGCCGCTGTACTGCGCCTCGCACTTCGGGCATCGGCATCGCTGGTGCGCGGCCACTGTAACCAAGTGAAGACCATCCGTCCGCCGCTGCAGCTAGTCGCCTGAAACGAGAAGATGGAGAGGTAATCGTGGAGACGTTGGATGAGGGGCCGTTTAAGGCGGCGTGGCGGGAACTCGAACGCCAAGTCCTGCTCCTCTGTGCCTACTACGATCCCAGCGCTGCCCAACAATGGTTGCGCACCCAGATGGGATCTGGCGGGAGGCGCATGCGGGAGATGTCTACCTGGATCGACAAGACGATGCAGCGTGCCGTGGAGAACGAAGATGCGTTCACGCCGGGGATTCTGTCGAGATGGGAAGGGCTGAAGCGACGCAGGAACGAGTTGGAGCACGCGATCGCGTCGGACGCTGGGCTCGTCTACCACAACTCGCGGCAGGTGCGGGGATCGTACCACTGGACGGCCGAGCGATTGGATGAGTTGACCAGCGACACGCTCGCACTGACGAGCGGCGTGAAGGCGTTCTTGGCCTTCGCCAAACTGGCGAGAATGGACTTGGAGCTAGGGGGTGCTGTTTGGCTTGGAGCGAGTGAAGCACACATCGGAGGCCACCATCCCTCCGAGTGCGAGTACTGCGAGGCGCAATTCGAGGCATCGTCGAGGCACCTCATCGACGAAATGATTGAGAAGGGAGTCGCCCCTACACCAGAGGGGTGGCGGTTAATCACGGGCATTATGGGCTTCGATATGACGGCGGAAGAAACCGAGCTGGCGGTCCGTGAGAGGCTTCAAAAGCGCGTGGTGCAAGCCGTGGAACTCGCTGAACTCTGGAAGGGATGGGAACGGGGTTCCGGTAACAGTTGAATGGGCCGCAACCTTACGAAGGGGGACGCTCGCGCCAACGGGCCCGGTCCGCGAGAGCGTGGTGTAAATCGCCAGGAACTATTGACCACTTCGCCACGGTCTTGACCAGGTCGTCAGGTTCGAGACTAGATCAGCTGCCAGCCAGAGGACGATCGCTGCATCCGAGAGCAACTGTTTTGATGGTCAAGCCGCGCGAGCCGCTTGCCAGGGCGAGTTGCATTTGACGATGGCGTTGAGGATGACGACACGAAGGCGACCCGCTGATGGCGTTGGACGGCTTCGACCCCGGGCGCGATCGCGAGATGGGTCTTGGCCGCGCTGACTGGGCCAGCGATCACGACGGTCCCGCCGTCGTGCACGGCCGTCGCGCTGCGTCGCTCGCGATTCAACTCGCTCCGGCAGACGGTCGTAGTCGGCCGGAACGCAGCTTGTGAGGACGCTCTACTCCCAGAACCACTGACCCAACCAGGCCGGGCCACCAGACGATGAACAGCATCACCCCTGCCAAGCAGAGTCGTCGTCCGGTCAGATCAAGCAACAGGCCGACCATGATCGCCACGTGAGCGGCCATCAGTGCGCCGTACAGACCGCCGAACCACCATCCGACTGGCGTCGCGCCAAGTATCCCGCCGAAGAGGATCAGGCCGTCCGGGAAGCTGATTCTCAACGACACGGATCCGACTCCTCATGCGCGCGACCCGAGTGGGCCGCGCGCCTCGCACTGCACCACGTTGCTCAGTTGCGGTAACACTGCTTGTGGGGATGGAGGTTGGGGTAGTTTCCGGCGCCTTGCGTCCACTTGAAATAGAAGTTGCAGGCATATCCACCATTGGCCTGAACAATCACCCGAGTCTTACTCGTCGCGTACACGTCGGGTGCCTCGTCGTCCGGGTAGCCGTCCGAGTGCCAGTCCACGTCGTCCCAGACCTCAAAGCGGGTACTGCCGCTGTTCATCTCTGCGCCGTGATAGCCGGTGTGCCAGTGCCAGTACTCGTCTGGCCAGCGATAGTGATCCGGAGTAGCGCTCACGATGATGTCACCGGTGTATGTCCAGATTGCCCTGGCATAGTGCAAGAACATCGGCAAGTGAAGAACGTCATGAGCAACGATCTTTGCCAGCGCAAGTTTCGTAGTTGGCGATTGAGCTTGGACGAGTCCTGACGCACCCGCACTGGGCTGGACTGTGATCTGGGTGGTGACTGACACTCCATCGCAGCTTCCGCTCGCCGCGAAACTCATCTCCATGCCGCTGGTACCGATCTCCTCGGAGGTGTAGCTCAGCTGACAGTCGGTTGCAACCTGACCCTGGATCGAAGGCGGCGTGACGATGAAGGTAGTTTGGCAGGAGTTGTCGGACGAACTGAGACTCAGGCTCTCGCTTCGCGTCGCACCGATGTGAAACTCGCCCGAGCCCATTTGCCCGCATGGCGAAAGTGGCGTTGGTTCGCTCATGGGTTCGGCTTGAGAGGCGCCGGACATGGCGAGCAGGAGGACGGCCGCCGCGATCACGGCGGCCGTCAGTGAGACTCCGGGGATTTTGCGCCTCCTCTGCTGCTGGCGGCGCTTGTGGATGAGGGCGGCGGTTCGGAACGTCATGGCGTTCCTCCTTTCGCGGTTTGCCTCCTCAGTCCTGCCTGAACCGTACTCTTCGGGAAGCGAGCTTGCGCCCGAATCAACCAGTGCTACGTGAGGTCGTACATTTCGTCGGGCGGATGGGAAGTTTGACATGGCACTGCTGTTGGTCGACCGACGAGTTCAGCAGTGCCAACACATCGCCGACATCAGCCCCACCCTGACCTGCGAGTTCCAGATGGACAAGGAAACATGCCAACACTCGCTCATCACTGTGTCCGCTCTGCACAGCGTCGACACCCATCCGAGTCCTCAGACCCGCATCATCGGCGACATCATCGTCCACGTCTGCTCCGCCAGTTCAAATGGAACTCCCGTGTCACGGGCACCCCGACAACGTGGACATCACCTGACGCTACACGTCCGTTTCACGCTGATCTGCGGGACATGCCGGTTGGAGTACCCTGGCCCGCGGTCCGATCTTCCTACACGCGAACTATTGGAAATCGCCTCGACAGCCAAACGCGGCGTTGCATGGGAGGGAAGGAATCGTAAAGAGAGCTCGTCCTTTGAGGCTACTGACCGCGGATCGTCAACATAGAGGCCAAGGGCAAGTGGACATTTCGCCCGTCGAATTTCCAGTTTCGTACTCTATCGTCGCCGATCAGGAACACGCGCTTGAGCGGTGTCACATCACTGCTGTTCAGGCTGTTGATGGCCTGCTCAAAGGTCTCAAAAGAGAGGTGGTCTCATCGCTCACCGGCCTCGAGTGCAACCATCGGCCGCTCACCTGGTCAAATGACTGTGGCGATGGGTGGTCATAAGCCCCTGGCTAGCGACACGCACCGGGCGAACCGACGCCGATCATACTGTTCGTCACTCCAACTTCAGCGCTTGTTGCCACCACCCCCGTCGCGGAAGCCCAGGCGGCAGGGCCAGTTCACACACGCCGATCAGATCGAGTTCCAGTTCTAGGGCCTGTTCACATTAGCGCGTAGATCTGGCAGAGTGGGAGTGGTTGGCGGCGCGGTCCCAGGTGACCAGATGACCGATCAGACAAGACTGAGCGACGAGCAGTACGCGCGGATCGAGCCGCTGCTGCCGCAGCGCGGCAATCACGTCAAGATTTCCCATCGTCAGGCGCTCGACGCCTGGCTGTACGTCTACTACCAAGGCTGCACCTGGCGCGGGTTGCCGCGCGAGTTCGGCAACTGGCACACGATCTACGTGCGGCTCAACCGCTGGGCCAAGACCGGCGTGCTGGAGCGCGTGGCGCGGGCCTTGCAGCAGGAGTTGCTGGCCGAGTTGGACGCCGACACGCTCTCGCTGGACAGCACGATCATCCCCGTGCATGCGCACGGGAGCGGGGCGCGGCGAAAAAGGGGCGCCAGGCGATCGGGCGCTCGCGCGGCGGGTTGACGACGAAGCTGCACGCGCTGGTCGCCAACGACCGCATCCCGCTGATCATCGGGCTCTCACCTGGTCAGCGCCACGATGCGCCCTGCGGACGGGAACTGCTGCGCCGCCTCGGTCCAGTCAGCGGTCGGCCCTACCTGGTCATGGACCGCGCCTACGAGGACGACGCCACCCGACGACTGGCCGCCGAACTCGGCTACCAACCTGTCGTGCCGCCTAAATCCAACCGCCGTCGGCCCTGGACCTACGACCGCGTCCGTTATCGCCGACGCAACGAGGTCGAGCGCTTCTTCTGCCGACTCAAGCGCTTCCACCGCATCGCCTTCCGCAGCGACAAACTCGACCAGATCTACCTCGCCGCCGTCAACCTGGTCCTCATCTACGACCTGCTGAAAGCAATGTGAACAGACCCTAGTTTCCGCGCTCCAGCCGCCAGCTTACTCCGGGTCGTGCCAGCGTTGATTGAAGAACGCATGCTCGTAGCGCCACTCGGTGAGCGAAGGCATTGGGTCACTGCAGACCGGAATGTTCTCCACCCCGCTCCATGTCGGCGACTACGTCGGAGTCGACGTGACTGGGGAGGTGCTAGGACTTGACATCGGCCGACCGAGAGTCACCGCCGTTTGCCTCCACTCTCGTACTGGCACATCCACCTCGACGCTCAGTCGTCCACGTCTGGACCTTCGGGACGGTGTGGTGGGGCGGACCGAGCCCAGGCGCCCAGCGTCAGCAGGCGCAAGAACCCGTGCAGGCACCAGGTCAGCGGCAGTTGCCACCGGAGCCGACGGAGGGCCTTGCGCCGCCAGGCCAGTTCTTGCTCACGCCGTCGTTCGCGCCAGGGCGCGTCGGCCGGGGGCGGAGTCAGACCGAACACACCGATCACGCGAAGCTCCAATTCCAACCGCCGCCGGTCCGCCCGCAGCCAGGCCAGCGTATGCCGCGCCGACTTGCATTCCGCCGGCGCGTCACGAAGCTCCGCGATTCGTCACTGGTCCGTTCGCCGGTACGCGAGACCGAGCGCAGCGCGGTCGCTTGCGCCGTGCTTGGCCGACTCGCCCAGCGCTCCAGCGTGTCTCGCGCTTCCTCGCTCAACACGAGCGTCATCGCCCGGCGGCCCAGTCGCGTATTGATTGCGTTCCGCAAATGGGCCTTGACGGCCAACACCACTGTGTCGCAATACAATATCCGCTTCTTCAACGCGTTGGCGGCTCAGCACACCAGTCTTGTTGGATTTTTCCTGTTCTCGCTCAGGCGAGAATGAAGCCCAGCGCCGTGAACCACGCACCCCACATTGCCAGTGCCAGCGCGATGCTGAGTCGTGAGGGACTCAACATCGCGGCCAGCGAGAACGGCAACGGAACGAATGCGCCGATGGCGATTCCAATCCCGCTCGCCCAGGCGGTCATCGCGGCGCTACCGAGCAAGAATACGCCCAGCCAGTAAGCCAGTTGTGCCCACTGACTCTGGTTGTAGCGGTTGACTAGGGGCACAGAGAGCCTGGGTGTTCGCTGAGTCATGACGTAAACCTGCAATAGGATTCGAAGTGAAATCCGAGATCGGGATTCGTCCACGTACCACGAAAGGCACATGAGAATAGCCCGTTAGGGAGGAGGTAGAGATCGGCACGCGTTTGGGCGCTTGGGTCCGCAAACACAGGAACGTGGATTGTGAAGTTCGCAGAATTCGACGCTTCGTAGAGACTATCGCTCAGTGCTGTCAGCTGTGGAAATGCATAGGTTACGGTCCATCCATCTCCGAGATAGACACCTCCGATAGTCGTCGGGTAGCCCCGTTGCGACGGGTAATGTCTAGCACGCACGACAGACGTGGGCGTGGATACCCAATAGGCTCGAGATTTGTTCTCGAACATCAGTATCTTGGCAACCTCATTGTCGTAGCCTTCCAGTAGTGCGTAGGCATCTGAGTTTGTAGAACTTGCGCCATTGGCGCCAGTTCCATTTGTTGTTGCTGAGCTGCTGCCGCTTACAGAGGCAGATGGCCGAACAGTCCAGCGTGCCTCAAATCCATCGCAGTCGCCGCTGTGCGTGATAGACACTTTCGCGCCACGATTGCCCAGTGCGCTGGGGGTAGCAGTTACGACGCACGGTTCAGCAGCAGATCCGGTTTGTCCATCGGATCGTGTTGATGCAGGAATGCGTTGTACCTCCACGGAGAGGTCGCAATTGGCTGAAGGAGCGCTGCTGCTGCCGCTAACGGTACCGGCACTGCTCGCCGTGAGCACTACCGAGGTCAGGCCATCGCAGGCGCTCGTTGTGCTGTCGACTTCAGTGCTGTCTGCACGGGCTGCCCCCGAGGTGGCTAGAAACAGGACGGCCGCCGCGATCGCGACGGCCGCAAACGCGACTCCGGGAACGATGCGCCTCTTCGGGTGATGGTGACGCTTGTGGATGAGGGCGGCGGAGCGGAACGTCATGGCGTTCCTCCTTTCTGTGGTGCCTACCTCAGTCCCGCGCTCACAGTACGCTTTTGGGCGCGGCTTCGCGCCCGAATCAAGCGACTGTACGCGAAGTCGTACATTTCGCAACGGAAATGGGAAGTCTCGATACGGCAACATCAATGTCCGACCAAATCACCGAACGGCGCGCTCGAATTGACTCGGTAAGCGATGTCTTGCGGGGGAAATCAGAGGCGAATGAAGAGCTGCGACAGTTCTCCACTGCGAATGAGTCGGTGTTGTGCCCGGTTGATTCCTTGATGCTCTGTTCGCCGACTGAGGTCGGTGAACTCAACCTGCACCCTGTCCTGCAGATGGAGGCGGCTGCCGCGATTACGTCGCGCGAGACCGGGTGGTCGCGGCGCGACTGCCCGACAGCTCGGTCGAGCTTCTTCGCCACCGCGAGCATGAGGTCGTCGCCATCATCCCTGTAGACGGCGATGCCTTCCCTGGGCAGCTCGCATTCCACCGTCAGCGAACTCTGCCGCAGTATCGCTTTGGGGGCCGCGGCGTAATCGGCGACCAGTCCGCTCCCGCATGTAAATCGCCACGACTCATGTGCCACTAGTTCGCCAGATCGCCAGGTTCGAGACCAGGTCAGCTGCCGGCCAGAGGACGATCGCTGCATCCGAGAGCAACTGTCTTGAAGGTCGAGCCACGCGAGCCGCCTGCCAGGGCGAGTTGCATTTGACAATCGCGCTGAGGATGACGACCAGCTTGCGCATGCAGGCGGTGAGCGTCAGCTTCTTCGGCTTGCCGGATGCGAGTAGTCGCCGATAGAAGTCTCGGATCGCTGGATTACACCGAGCCGCCACCAGCGCGCCCATATGGAGGACGGTGCGAACCCGCGCTCGTACGCCCCGATCGCGCGGCGGCCACGCCAGGCACCGCTCTCGCGGTTGAACGGCACCAGGGCGGCGGTCCGGCGGCGATCCCGCGGCCGAGTTCCGGCATCAGTGGCCGGTCGCGGGTAGTTCGGCTAAGTGGTGGCCGCGTCGAGCTTCGCGACACAGGCGAAGCTGCAAGCCACTACGGTCAACCCGAGCCACTACGTGTTCTGGACTCGACCGGAGTTTCACAGCGTGTCGCTAGTGTCCTGAGTCGTTAACACGTTGAAGAAACGGGTATTGTGATGGGACACAGTGGTGTTGGCCGTCCAGGGCTTTCGTTGGAGTCTCATGAGTACCCGACAGGGCCGCCCGGCGGTGACGATCATATTGAGCGAGGAAGAGCGAGAGACGCTGGAACGCTGGGCGCGCCGACCGACCACGGCGCAAGCGCTGGCGCTGCGCTGCCGGATCGTGCTGGCGGCGGCGAGCGGACAGACGAATATCGAGATCGCTGCGGCGCTGGGTTGTCATCCGGTCACGGCCGGCAAGTGGCGGCGGCGTTTTGACCGACAGCGGCTCGATGGACTGAGCGATGAGCCGCGTCCCGGCGCGCCCCGCACGATCAGCGACGAGCAGGTCGAGGCGGTGATCGTCAAGACGCTGGAACAGCTGCCGCGCCAGGCGACCCACTGGTCAACCCGCTCAATGGCCGCCGAGCTGGGCATGTCGCAGACCTCGATCTCCAGGATCTGGCGCGCTTTCGGTCTCAAGCCGCACCTGGTCGAGCAGTTCCGGCTCTCGCCCGACCCGCAGTTCATCGACAAGGTGCGCGATGTCGCCGGCCTCTATCTCAACCCGCCCGAAGCGGCGGTCGTGCTGTGCGTGGACGAGCAGACGCAGATCCAGGCGCTCGACCGCACCGCGCCGACCCGGCCGATGCTGCCCGGCGTGCCCCGCCGCCAGACACACGGCTACGTACGGCACGGCGCCACCAACCTCTACGCGGCGCTCGATGTGGCCTCAGGACACGTGATCGCCGACCTCAGCCCGCGACACCGGGCCCGCGAGTTCCAGCGCTTCCTCGACCTGATCGACCAGAACGTACCTGACGAACTCGCGGTGCATGTCGTCTTGGACAACGTCTCCACTCACCGCACCGCGGCGATCCAGCACTGGCTCCAGCGCCATCCCCGCTTCAGCTTCCACTTCACCCCGACCTACAGCTCCTGGATGAATCTGGTCGAACGCTGGTTCGCGGAACTGACCACGAAATGGCTGCGGCGCGGAGCGCATCGCAGCGTGGCCGACCTGACCTCGGCCGTCGAGCGCTGGGTGGCCGACTGGAACGAGCATCCGCGCCCCTTCGTCTGGCACAAGACCGCCGACCAAATCTTCGACAACCTCGCCGGATATCTCAACCGTATTCCCGACTCAGGACACTAGAAAGGCTCTGCATTCAGCGAAGGAAACTTTTGAGCAGCTTACCGCACGCTAGCGCCGAGCGTAGCCGCGATGAGGACCGACGCAGCCCGATGGGGCCAGAACATTCGGCAAGCTCCACGCCTGCTGTCATGCGGCTCCTAGCTCTCCGCTTCCTTGCTCAGGCCGATGCTCCATGTGCCACAGCCCGTAAACGTCAGGCTGTTCCACGGAGGGAGCGCACTTCATCCCGCAGGGCGAGCAACGGCCTAAGATGCGGGATGCAAGAGTTCCGGCTTGCGCTCTAGCAGGGCGCTGAAGAACGACTGCTTACCACGGCCTTGTCCGATCTCGTCATTCCCGGCCCTAGCCGGGAATCTCGCCCGACCAGATACACCAGCGGAGCGGAACGAGATTCCAGGCAAAGCCTGGAATGACGAGATCCTGCATCCGGGAGTTTTTCAGCAGCCTGCTAGGTCCATGTCCGCGTCACCGTCAACGACCGTCACGCGCACGTGCACGTCCGGCCGGTCGGCCGCGAGGCGGATGGTGAGAGGGCCGGGCGTGGTTCGCGCAGAGGTTGGGCAGGACCGATACCTGGCTCCTCCGGACAACGGGCACGGCCTCACTGCATCAGTCTGCCGAGCCGCTACTCGATGAAGTCCGCATCCCGCATGCGGCTCCTTGGTTCCTCGTCGGGCGACCGCTCGGCGGGTTCCAGGGCGGGGCCGTCCATGGAGCAGGGGGCGGACAGGTCGGCGAAGTCCATAACGCCATGCGCCGGTCCACCGGGGCTATTGCCTCGGCGCGGCCCGCCACCGGCCGCCTGTTCCGGTCGCGAGCACGAGCCGGCGGAAGAAACGCTCGACTTCGTTGCGACCGCTCCAGAACCGTGAATGCTGAGCCCCACTGCTCCGTCGGGCTGTCGGGCTGGAGCACCAGCCCCGCCCGTCCCCACAGCCCCAGCGTCAACGCGTGAAGCAACCAGTGCAGGTACCAGCTCAGAGGCAGCTGCCAGCGCAACCGACGCAACACCCGTCGACGCCAGTCCAGTTCCTGCTCGCGCCGCCGTTCGCGCCTGTGCGCGTCGGCCGGCAGTGGGGTCAGCCCGAACACCCCGATCCAGTGAAGCTCCGACTTCAGCCGCTTGCGCTCGGCCCGCAATCAGGCGAAGGTGTGCCACGCCGGTTTGCGTGCAGTCCATGCCTCGCGCCACTCGACGATCAACTTGGCGGCCGCGCGGCTGTTGTACCGATTCACCGCATCCCGGCCTCGAGCGTGAACAGGGGTCAGCCGTATGACGATCTAGTGTCAATGCTGCGTGCGAATGGCCACATAGTTCTCCCCTTTCGCTAGCAGCACCACCCAGCGTCGCTACAGGTTGAAGATGCGCTTCAGTTGATCCTTGGTGTCGTCATCGTCGTTGATCAAGGACAGCGCCGTCTGCCGGAGTTTCAACACCTCGTCGGTGGAGAATGAAGTGGTGTTGTCGTCTGACCATTGGCCGAGCAGATTCCTCCGAACCTCAACCCCCCTGCTCGGAGCGGGATACATGCCGACACCGATGCTGATGATCTTCGTGCAGATCTCCGCCTCTGCATCCCGCGACTCGGGGCTCTCGCCGACCGGATCATCTGCCTCAACGTTGTCCACGTACTCGTGAGCGTCCAGCGGAGGAACTGCCACCCAGAAATCGCTTGTCAAGCCCATCGCTCAACCGTCCTCTCCCAAACGCCCTCATCGGCAACGCTAGGTCGGCATCAACACCCGAGCAAACGCGGATCGCGGACAGCGTGGATGTGACTGCTCGCGGCTCCGCTCTCGAGCGCGTGGTTGCGCCAAATAGCCAGAGTCGGGCTACTAGTAGGCCGCTTGTGTATGGGATCATCGAGGAAGTGTTGAACCGCTTAGGCGAAGGAGGCCGGTATGCGCGGCGAGGCAGAGAGACGGGCGACGCTGATACCGGACGGCTTCGTGCCCAAGGACTACCCGATGCACCTGATCAAGCCTCTGGACGACTCAGACCTGCGGCATCCTGACCGGAACAAATCGACACTGACGGAATCGCTGCTTAGTCGGAGTGACAAAATCGCCGCTCTTCGACAGGGTGATCGCTCTAAAGCCAGGCCACTTGGCGGCCAGAGCCCAACCTGCGATCGGCCGGAGCCGATGCCGGTAGGGAAGACACGGATCCGACGAGTCCAGATGGTGATCGCCGCAGCGCTCAGTACACTGCCGCTATGGGCGACAACCTCCTATCGCGGACCGAGGCGCGCCGGGTTGCGACGCTTGCTGAACTCGACGCCGGTACGCAGGTCCGGCTCGGGCAGTTCTTCACCCCCGAGCGCGCTGCCCGACTCATAGCCAGCATGCCCGCCCTGCCGGAGTCTGGAGTCCTGCGCGTGCTCGACCCCGGGGCCGGTGTCGGGTCGCTCTCTGCGGCCCTGGTTGAGCGCGTGCTGGCGCACGCTCCGAACATCACGGTTGAGGTCACAGTCGTTGAAGTCGATCCCCGGGTTGTCCCTCAGCTCCGGGCAACGATGGCCGACTGCGAAACCACCGCCACACGGGTACATCGGCGGGTCTCAACCAAGGTCATCGTCGGCGACTTCATCGAATCGAGCGTCGGCTTGCTGGCCAAGCAAGTCCTCCGGGGACCGTTCGACATCGTCCTCATGAATCCTCCTTATGCGAAGCTCGGCGCCGGCTCGCCGCACCGCCATGCCTTGGCTGCCTACGGGGTGGATTGTCCAAACCTCTATGCCGCGTTCATGACGCTCGGTACCGGCGCGCTCACTGCCGGCGGTCAACTTGTCGCGATTACCCCTCGGTCTTTTGCGAACGGGCCTTACTTCGAGCGCTTCCGAAAGCACCTCCTTAGCAGCATCACCATCGATCGGATCCACACATTCGAGTCACGATCGGCGGTCTTCTCGGATGCGGGAGTGCTGCAAGAGAGCATCGTCCTGGCCGGTACTCGGAAGGGGAAGCAAGGCCGCGTCGTCTTGTCTAGATCAGTCGGTCACACGGACGATGCCCGTGAGAGCGTCGTTCCCTACGAGGCAATCGTTCTTCCCGACGACCCACACCGGTTTCTACGGGTCGTCGCCGACGAGACCCATGGACGGGTCTCTGAGGTGATGGCCCAGATGCCGGCCACGCTTGAAGACCTCGGCCTGGGCGTCTCGACGGGTCGTGTTGTCGACTTCCGGGTACGGGAGAGCCTTCGCGATGCCCCGGTGCAGGGGTGTGCCCCACTCATCTACCCCGGCAACCTGAAGGACGGGATGGTCGTTTGGCCCAAGGAGATTCACAAGGCGCAGGGCTTCGCTGTTGCCAGCGAGACTCAGCGAAAATCGCTGATGCCTCCGGGCTGCTATGTGCTCGTGAAGAGGTTCTCCGCCAAGGAGGAGCGCCGCAGGATCGTGGCGGCCGTCTGGGATCCCCGCACGATGGGCCAAGTTTCGGTCGCCTTCGAGAACCACCTCAATGTGTTCCACCGGGCTGGAGAGGGCGTTGATCGCGCACTCGCCCTGGGTCTCAGCCTGTGGCTGAACAGCAGCCTCGTGGACCAGTTCTTCCGAACCTTCTCGGGACACACGCAGGTCAACGCCACGGACCTGAGATCGCTCCGCTTCCCGACACATGATGAGTTGGTGCGTCTCGGCGAAGGGCGCACGCCCGAGTTGCCAGGGCAGTCCGAGATCGACGAATTGGTCGCCGGACTCGCGAAACGCAGGTCCGAGATCGCATGACTGACTCGATCGAGACCATGGTCGAGGAGGCGCAACAGCTCTTGCGCGACCTCGGGTTCGATGCAGAGCGCTGCAATCAGCGCTCTGCCCTCGTGTTCCTCGCCCTGTTGCACCTTCGGCCTGGGGACAGTTGGTCCGAAGCGGCCAACCCTATGCTTGGTACGCGAGCGATCATGGACTGGATCGCCGATGAGTACGCGACTCCGTACAAGCCGAACACCCGCGAGACCATTCGTCGTCGCACGCTGCATCAGTTCAAAGACGCTCTACTTATCGCCGAGAACCCCGATCGGCCCGACCGCCCGGTGAACTCACCCAGGTGGTGCTACCAGATCCATCCTCGGGCGCGCGACGTGATCCGCCAAGCGGGCTCCAGTCGGTTTCAGGAAGCCCTGACCGCGTACCTCGCAGAGGTACCTGGCCTGAAGGCCCGCTACGACGCGGCTCGCGCGATGGAGCGCATCCCCGTGACGCTCCCGAGTGGCGAGGAGCTGACGCTCAGCCCCGGCGGCCAGAACGTGCTACTCAAACAGATCGTTGAGGGCTTTTGCCCGCACTTCACCCCGGGCGGGGTTGTGCTGTATGTCGGTGACGCTGACTCGAAGTGGGCGCAGTTCGACGAGCCGGGTCTCGCTCAGCTTGGTGTCTCGGTAGACGAGCACGGCATGATGCCCGATCTTGTCGTTCATCTCCCTGACAGGAACTGGCTCGTCCTGCTGGAGGCGGCAACCTCGCACGGGCCGGTCGACGCGCAGCGCCACGGCGAACTTGGCCGGAGCTTTGCGAACTCGACCGCCCAGCTCGTGTTCGTTTCTTGCTTCCCTTCCCGATCGGAGATGCGGAGGTACCTCACGCACATCGCCTGGGAGACGGACGTGTGGTGCGCCGACAGTCCGACGCACCTTATCCACTTTGACGGTGAGCAGTTTCTCGGGCCGTACCCCTCCCAAGATTGAGGAAGTGGTGTGGTGTAGTGGGCGCCTCGCGCATCCGCCTGCTGAGGTGGCGGAGCTCGAGGCGCTTGGCGGCGGTACGGCAGTTGACGCTCCGCCAGACGCCCGCCTGGACGATGCCATCCTCTTCGAGCAACCGGTCCAGTGCGCCGGCAACTGGTCGCCACTTGGACCAAAGATCACCCGCGTCCACCTCGCCTCATCGGGCCGAACTCCGGCCAGCACGACATCAGCCTGAGTCCCACCCGCCTGACCAGGCCTCCTTATGCAGCGGCTCAGTCTGCATTCGCTGCGCCGCCTTCCTCGCTCCGGCTGACTCGAGGCTCGCTTGATCGCCGAAGCAGTTCGGCCTGACGCACCTCGGGTTTGTGCTGCAACTGTTGCTCCAGCGTCGGCCCGCAGGCCCAGATCCCTTGGCTCGAAATGCGCCCGGCGTAGTGCAGCGGAAACGTCCACAGACGCTGGCGGCGCAGACGGTCGAGGCGGCTCAAGCGCAAGCGCACCTCGGTCGCCCCACGCTCCTGGTTCCAGGCAGCCTTCGCCGGCGGCAGGGTCAGCCGGTGGTCGTCGATCAGCTCGACCTCCACGACCAACAGGCGCTCCCGTAGCTTGAGCTAGGCCAGGATGTGCAGCGCTTCGTCCAGGTCGGCAAACCTGCGCCAGGAACCAGCCAAGGAGAGCACCGGACTGGACCGAAGTAGGATTGGCCCAATCAGGAGCGAGCCGCAGACGTTGTTCCACCTTTGTAGGCGCCCGACACCGGCTAAGGAGCGCAACGTGTCAACCTCCACAGAGAATCCGTTTTGGGCTGAGTTCCGTCAGTTTCTGGGGGAGTTCCTTGAGAGCCTGTCGCCTGTAGAAGGGTTGAGCGACGAACGCGCGGCGATGTTCTGGTGGCGCGAGGGTACGGGCTCTCTCTCGTTTGACCAAGAGGAATCCAGAAGATATCGAGCGCTCTTGCGGAACGCGCAACGAGCGGTGGCCCCGCAGGACGATCTATCGAGGGCGACCATTGACAGGGCGTTGCAGGACGCCATGTTCTCCGTCGCTGTAGCTCGGCGACAAGCCGCAGGCGACGCGGCCGAACTGATTGAGCCCGCGCTTAGATTCACCAAGGAAATCCTGGAGGGCAGGCCGAAAGAGTTTGTCTGCTGGATCGAAGTACACGGTTTCGACGCGTCCGCCTTGCCGAGCCACTACGGCGGCACGGCATTCGAACCATTCGGACAATCGCACCTGGATCGGTTGGAGGCGATTGATCAGGCGACCAATGCACCGATTCCCCAAGCGAGCGCCCGACACATGCTCGGCCCGGAGCTCTCGTTCGAGGGTCGCGTCATTGCGGTCCAGCAGGTGTACGCTCGCGACTCGAAGGCAGCCATTGCGTTGGCGGCACGGGAGGTTGCCGCAACGCTTGACTGCCTCAACTGCTTTGTCGAAGACATCTCGTACAACCGTGCCGTTCTCCGTGTAGCGAACGGTCAACGCACGGCTGGTGCTGCCATCCGCTTCGCATACAGCGAGGCCGGCAGCTTTCGCAATAGTCCGAAAGGCGACATTCCATGGGAGTACTCAATGAAGCATCTCTGGGAACTCGACGGCACAGCAGGCCACGCGATGAGACAGCTGGACGAGTTGCTGAGACATGATCGCCGTACAGAAGTCGAAGAGTTGCTGGTCCGCGCGGCGCGTTGGGTTGGTCGGGCCTCAGCCGCGGACACCGCCGAGGACTGCTTCCTCTATTCATGGATCGGAATCGACTGCATGATGAAGCCGGTTTCGAGAAAGGACAAGACGCTGCTCGGGCGCATCAAGTGGATGTTGTCGGACTTCTCAGATGTCGGAGAGGTTGGTAGTCTTTGGCGCCTCCGAAACGCGCTCGTCCACGATGGCCGCCTTGAGATTCCGGAGTTTGACAAACGCATGCTGCAGACCGTCGCCCTCAACCTCCTCGTCCGGCTGTTGGTCAATGCCGCTGTGAAGAGCATTGAGACACTGGCAGACCTAGACCGGTACCTCGAATCCCAGGTCAAAGGGACCTAAAGGATCGGCGAGCGCCTTTGAGCCAACAGGTGCCAGGAGCCAACCGTGTCTAGATCGCGGCCAAGTGTCGACATCAACATCGCTCGGAACGTGATCCAACGCATTGTCGATGTTCAGCGATTCTGACAGGGACTAGCAGTTCACCTGCCGCGCCATAGACCTGCTCCTCGCTCGGCTCCGCCTCCTCGTCGATCAGCTCGGGGAAGATTCGGAGGGCGGCGGCGCAGTCCACTGTCGCGTGCCCTCGTCGGAAGCATCCACACCCTTCGCGCCGACACCTTCGTCGCCGCTTCTCAGCCCTCGTGCGGCTTGGTCCTCGGCCGCCTGCACCCGTTCGCGTAACTCCGCGATCTTCGCCCGCAGCCGCTCGATCTCACGACGCAGGTACGGGTCTTGCTCGGGATCTTGTCCATGGGACTCCTGTTCAGCGTCCGACTCGAGCGACGCGGGTGCGGTCTCGCCGTCGATTCGGCTGGCTTGCGCAGTCGGCAATAGGGCGGCCTGCCGCAACCGCAGCTCGCGCCGCAACTGCCGTTCCAGGCTCGGCGGCCGGCCCCACATCCCCAGCGTCGCGAGCCGCGCCAGCATGTGCAGGACCTGGGTCCAGGCGAGCTGCCGGCGCACGTCCGCCAACTCGCGCCTCCGCAGACGCAGCTCGTCATGCCGCCGCACCCCGTCCCAGGGGAGCTCCGCCGGGGGCAGGGTCAGACGGTGGTCGTCGAGCAGTTCGATCTCCACGACCAGCAGCCGCTCCTGCAGTCTGAGCCAGGCCAAGGTGTGCGGAACCTCGTCCAGGTCGCGCAGCGTGCGCCGCCACTCGGCGACCAGGGGCAGGGCCTCGCGGTAGTTCGCCGCGTCGTCGGGCGCAGGTGCGACCGTGACCAGCTGCGGGTGGATCCTCGGGGGGAGGCGGCGGTCGAGTGTCAGGTCGCGGGTCAAGCCCCAGCTGAGCCCCAGCCGCTGCTGCACCGACCTCAGCTCCATCCCCTGCGTGACCAGGTCGGAGCAGAGCACATCGACCCAGTCATTGAACTCCGTCTCCAGCGTGGCGACGCGGGCAGCCAGTTGTTCCACAGACCCGGTTCCCGCGTGCACCTGCTTCTCCTGTTGCTGCTGTTCCTCCCGCTCCCCGTGCTCTTCTTCGTCCACCCCCGCCGGTTGCTCACGATGCCGCCGGTCGCGTTCGCGCAGCAGCGCCTCGGTCATCCGCCGGCTCAGGTGCCGGTCCGTCAGGGTGCGGCGGATGGTCCGCTCGCTCAGGCCCAGCCGCTCAGCCGCCGCGTCCCGGCCCTCCCGCTCCACCAGGTCCTGTAGGAGGGCCCAGAGCTGCCCTTCCCCCGTCACCGCAGGGACTGTCGCCGGACCACTCACCGGGCCCGTCCCCGCCCCCCGCTCAGTCGATGCATCGCCGTTCATCCAAGCCTCCAATCCTGTCCGGCAGTCACCGCCGTTGTCCTGCCGCTGTCCAAACCCCGTGCAGCCGGCCCGCGCAGAAACTTCTTGGCCGATTGCTGGCCAGGAAGCGCGTCCGCCCGGTAAAACACTGGGCGCCGCCAACTGCCGGACACTGTCCAACTGTTCCCTTTCCCTGTACAAGACTCCGTTCTCGAAGCCCGGTCAACTCGTGTCCGGCAGTGGCCAATGTTATCTATGAAGCATATCCGTTCGGATAGGCTGCGAGGCATCCTGAGACACACTTCCCGCCGCTGTAGAGGGGTCGATTGCAGCCCGATGGGAGGCCGGTAGATGAGGGAGATCGAGCGCGACCTGCTGCGCCTCGTGGCCGAGCTGCCGCTGGCCGACCGGATCGAGCTGGCCCGCCTCTCGCATTGGTCCGAGCGCGCCGTCTATCAGCGCCTCGGTGATCTCAAGCGCGCGGGCCTGGTCGAGGACCTGGCTCACGCTTCCGAGCTGATCCGCCCGACCCGGCGGTTCCTGCTCACGGCGGACGCAATCGCGCGGCTGGCCGCCGAGCAGGGGCGGAGCCGCGACATGATCCTGCGGGAGTATCCGATCTCCGAGCAGTGGCGGCGGACGCTCATCCGGCGGATCGACGCCGTCGCCGTGATCTACCGTCTCGCCTCGGCCCTGGCCGAGGTCGAGGGCCCGCCGCGGCTGCGCTGGTACCGCTCGCAGCCCGCCGATGCGGCGGTCGCCCTACCCGACGGGCGCAGCCTGGCCGTGGTGCGCTGGGGCCCGACGCTGGACCGGACCGCGTTCACCGTGCGCATC
>JAJEBU010000030.1 GCA_022822375.1 Dehalococcoidia bacterium | reverse complement strand
TCATCGCCGCCTCGCCGGCAGCGTCGCTCGCCGGCACAGCCGGCCTGTCATGATCAGTCACAGACATGATCCTTCCCAGCCCACAGCCCCCGGCTGCGGACCCTCAGATCACGCCCGATACACAAAAATCCTGACAGTCCCGCATTTGGAGTCGAAGCAGCGATGGCGAAGGCGATGCCCGGCGGGGCAGCCGACAAGGCTGGCAATCTGAATGAGCATCTGTGGACGGCGCTGCGCCTCGCCGAGATGCTCCAAGGGAAGGCCCGTCGGATCCGCCTTGAGCCGATCGGCGAAGCAGGGACCGGCATCGAGTTCGAACTTGTCGACGATGAGGGCGTCGCCTGGGTTGAGCAGGTCAAGAGCGGAACCGCGACCTGGACTCCCCGGAGGCTCCGAGCGGAGGGAGTACTTGCAGATGCGAAGCTGCAGGTAGAACGCGGGCGCCGTTTTCGCTTCGTTGCGCTGGGTGCCGGCGCCGTGGCTTTCGACACGCTCACAGGCCGTTCCCGGCAGTCGACGACTGGCGATGAGTTCGTTGCCTCGCTCTCCCAGGAAGACAAATCCGCCTTGGACGTGATAGCCGAGGTGTGGAACATGACCAGCGATGAGGCGTGGAGCTTGCTTCGCGGGATCTACGTGAAGCACCACACGATCGACGATCTGCGCATGATCGTGGATGCGAATCTGCGGTTGCTCTACACCGACGATCCTGATCTGATCCGGGGCGAGCTTCGAGACCTGTGCGACGAGCATGTGCATCGGGAACTCACGCCCCAGTTCTTTCGTGATCGTCTTGAATCGCGGACTTTCACACGTCGCCTGATCCGGGGGGATCGCAACGTCGGTGACGCTCTCCACAAGTCGTTGGCACGGCACCAGCGCCGCGTCGAACACTCGGAACCAGGCTTCGGACTCGTCAGCCGCGCTGACACGAACACCGTCATCGACACGCTGTGCGATCCGCAAGGCAGTCAGGTCGTCGTCATCGACGGGCGCGCTGGCTCGGGTAAGTCGACTATCGCCTGCCAGGCAGCGGCCCTTCTCGAGGGCCGCGGCTGGCATGTGGCTGTCGCCCGGATGGACTTGGACGGTCGCATTGCCACATCAGCGCAATTGGGCGAAGCGATGGATCTGGACGAATCCCCGACTGTGCTGCTGGCGGGCATCGCTGGCGACGAACCTGCGCTGCTCGTAATCGACCAACTCGACGCTGTCAGCACCTACAGCGGCCGAATGTCAGACAACTTCGACGCAGTTGCCGAGGTCATCACTGAAGTCAAGTGTGCTCCGAACGTCAAGGTACTTCTCGTAACCCGGTCGGCTGATCTTGAGGCCGATCCGCGTTTGTGCGCTTTGCTCGACGCTCAGGGGAGCTTCGGCAGGCATACCGTCGGCGAACTCGCAATGAAGGACGTGACGGCCTTGCTGGAGCAGGCAGGAGTGCCAGTGCCTTCGTCGGAGGCGACTCTTCGACTGCTTTGTACCCCACTACACCTGTCGGTGTTCAGCCGTTTGTCCGAGTCCGCCCGAGGCCGCGACTATTCGACGCTGCAGCAGATGTACGAGCAGTACACCGGGGAAGTGCGTCGCCGCGCCGACCAACGAGCAGGTCACTTGGACTGGGATGCGGTCACTGTGCCGATCGTCGAGTACATGAACGAGCACGAGGTTCTCGCCGTCCCCGCGTCGGTTCTGGATGGTGCGAACCGGCTGGAGGTAGGGGCTCTCGAGTCGGAGTCCGTCTTGGTGCGTGACGAGACGCATTACGCGTTCTTCCACGAGTCCTACTTCGACTTTCTGTTCGCACGCTCGTTCGTCACGAAGGGGAACGATCTGCGCTCGTTTCTATTGAGCGACGGGCAGGCCCTGTTCCGCCGGGCCCAGACCCGCCAGGTGCTGGACCACCTCTTGGCGACCGATCTACCCGCGTTCTACGGGACCGTCGTGGACCTCTTGGAACATGATCAGATCCGTTCCCACATCAAGGCACTGGTCGTCAATCTGCTGCGACAGGTCCCCGCTGAATCGGCGGACTGGACGCGGATCGGTCCGATTCGTGGCTTGCTCGCAAGCTCGTGGGCCTGCTCTGCCAACCGGCATGGTTCGATGCCGCCGATGGCCTCAGCCTGTGGGAACAATGGCTCGACGGCGCTGAGAAAGCCGAGGTGGCGTTCAGCCAACTCGTATCCGCTGCACGAACTCGGCCCATGCGAATCGTCAGCCTGTTGAAGCCCCGCATCGAGGAAACCGATGAGTGGCAGGCTCGCCTCGCGTCATTGGTCTCGTTCTCGCTGGGCCGCGAACTCGTCGATTTCACATTGGAACTCGTCGAACTCGGGTATCTCGACAATTTCGGTTCGGCACTCAGCGGCCTCCCAGACATCTGGTGGATCCTTTACGCGCTCAGGAGCGAAGATCCATCCGACGCTGCCCGGCTCGTCGGCGCGATCCTCCAGCGCGGCCTAGCTCGCGCGCAGGCTGAGGGCCGCGGCGACCCGTTCGGGACTGGGCATCTGCCCGACGACTCGCAGTCGGCCTCCAATATTGCCGAGGTCGCGAGCGACGCCCCAACGGAATTCGTGAGTTCGGTGCTGCCCTTCGTGATCGAAGTGGCCATGGCCGGACAGCAACAGCACGACGAGTTTCTGCCCGTCGGCCGTCGTTGGGGGCATCGGCTTATGTCATCCAACTACGCCGTTGGCCAAATCGTGTTCAATGCCATCGACGCAGCGTTGCGGCATCTTGCCGTCGAGAGTCCTGCGACTTGTGCAGTGGCACTTGAACCGTTACTGGTCGCCGAGAGCGCTGAACTGCGATTCCTGGCCTGTCGGGCGCTTGAGGCTGGCGACGATCACGAAAGCGCTGTTGAGTGGCTGGTATCCGACCCACGCAACCTCAGGCTCGGATGGGCGGACAGCAACTGCTGGGCATCTCGCAGTCTCATCGGGACGCACTCGCCGCATTGTTCTGCCGAACTATTCACTCGGCTTGAAGAAGCCGTGCTCAACCATGCACCCGCAATCGAGAGGATGGATCGCCGGTGGAGGGACCGGGAGAGATACGACCTCCTCTCTGCGCTCGATCCAGACCGCATGTCGGCGCGGGCACGCGGGCTACTGCGAGAACTTGAGCGACGCTTCGCCGAGTCCCCACCGTCGCCTCCGAAACCGGTACGGGCTTACTCGATCAGCTCACCCATCGACGACGATTCCGCGACCCATATGTCGGACGAGAACTGGCTTCGGGCGCTCCGAAGACACACCAGTTCGGAGCCCGTATGGGATCCACGCTCCGAGCGTTCGACCGGTGGCGCCCGACAGCTCGCTCAGCAACTCGGCGGGCACGCCCTAGAAGCACCGGGACGCTTCGCTGAACTCGCCATGCAGTTCGATGATGACATTCCTGCAATCGCCATGGACAACGTCCTGACCAATGTCGCGAGGAGCCTCGACGCAGACAAGTTGGCTGATCTGTGCCAGCACGCACGCGGCCTCTACGGGGAAGAATGCGGATTGTCGATCTGCCGCGCGATCTGTGACGCACCCACCGTCAACTCACGGCTCGTCGAGATGTTGCAGGGCTGCGCCGCCGACGCTGACCCCGATCATGAAGCGGCGCGAACGGTCGCACACTCAGGCGGCTTCTACTACGGCGGGGAGCTGTTCACCGCCGGGGTGAACTCCACACGCGGCGAAGCTGGGCGTGCCATCGCCCGAGTTCTCTTTCTGGGATCAGACCACGTTGATGACGTAACGGACACGATCGAAGCACTTGCCGAAGATCGCATCCTGGCCGTCCGGACATGCGCCGCCGAAGCGGTCACCGCATTGGCTCGTCACCGCCCGCAGAGGGCGCTGGACATCGCTCACCGTCTCCTGGGTGACGAAGTTGAGCTTCTGAACGCGCCGACCGTCCAAGGCCTGATCCGGTACGCCGTCCTGAATGACCCCAACCGATTCGGGCCGTACCTCATGGCTGCTCTTGGCCACGGCGGCGCGATCTCCAATCAAGCAGGTCGCATCTGGGCCATCGCGCGCTGGCATGACCGTCTGCCTGCCGCTGTCGTGAGCGCCATTGAAGAACTCCTGCCGGACGCCCGATGCGGCGCGGCCACGGTGTACGCCAACAGTGTCCCCGACTGCATGGATGAGTTGATCCTTGCGATCGGCGACGACGAGTCGACGGTTCGAGACGCTGCTTCGGGTGCAGTCCGACATCTCGACAGACTTGAGGAACCCGATTCGCAGCGCCTCATTGAAGCACTGCTAAGGGGCCGCGCGGATAGGTGGCCGTCCACGGGTCGTCTGGTTCCCCGGTGTATTGGTGGGGTCGTCCTTGACCTGACGACCGTGGAGGCCGGTTTCATCATGCGCGCTCTGACCAAGGCTGTGGTGGATGTCATCT
>JAJEBU010000098.1 GCA_022822375.1 Dehalococcoidia bacterium | reverse complement strand
CCGTTACACCGTGACGCAGAGCGGTCAGTTCGTCGCCTCCGGGCAGCTCGAAAGCGGCAAAACGCGTGCCCTCAGCGGTGGCACGACGGTGAGGCGACCGACCGGCGGTGGTGGCGGCGGCGGCCGTCCGCAACCAGTGCCGATCACCGTGCGCGCCGAGACTCCGGGCAATCTGACCCTGTCAGTGGTCGCTGGGGCCCAGGGCGGCGTGCGCCTGACAATCAACGGCCAACTGCGCAGGGTGGTCGCCACGACGACGAAGGCACCGTGGGCGTGCGCTTTATCGTTTCCGCCAGCGACCGCGCGCTCAACTCGCTGCAAGCCATGCAGATCACGACCGAGATTGAGAGTGAAGCGGCCGACGCCGATCTGCCCAGCGGTTTCCGCATTGCGGGCTCCGACCACATCGTCAACATCGTCCTGCGCGGCACGGGCGGTCGACCGATCACCGAGCTGACCAAACCGGCCACCGTCTGCTTGCCGCTCAGCGACGAGATCGTCGAGGAAGCAGGCGACGATCCGCTCGCCGTGCTGCACTACGACGATGAAGACGGCTGGACCGCGCTGGGCGATTCCGAGATCGTCACGGTCGGCGACGAGCGCCTGCTTTGCGCCGAGACGACCGAGTTCTCACTCTTCGCTATCGGCATCGGCGAGGCCGCACCTGATCGGCGATCTCGCCGCTGGTTACAGCCTGGTGTTGTTCTCGGGCGGCAGCGTGGAGGAGCTGGCAGGGGTCGCCGAGGCGCGCGGCGCGAGCGTGGTCTACGCCCGCATACGCGGTCTGTGGTTCTCCTACTTCCTCAGCGGTCCCGAGTTCATCAGCGACAAGTTCATCGATCACTTCGCCGAGGGCGTGCCAGTCGCGACCCCCTTCTATGCAACCGTCCCATCCGCGGTGTCTGACACGACGGACGAGGCCGAGTCGGAGCAGCAGGAAGAAACTGCTGAGGCCGAAGAGACGGCTGAGATCGAAGAAACGTCTTCAGCTGAGCGGCGAGGCGTGATCGTTGACAGCGGCCTCGTGGGCATCTCCCACCGCAACGATTGCCGCGAGGACGCCGCAATCTTGGGCCGGTTCGGATGGCTCGAAGGCGATGCGATCGAGATTCTGCCAGACGGCGCGGGACGCTGCCCGGACTGGTTGTACTGACTACGGACCTGTGAGGCGGCTGGTTGTTTGGGGACCTCCAACGAGTCTGGTGTTGAACGACGGAGCCAGTGCATGAGGGAGGTTCTATGGCTGATGATACGGTTCGACCGGGGCGGATGCGATATTCGTTTGAGATCCGCTGCCGTGCAGTGGCGGAGATGCTGAGCGGCGACGCGCCTCGTGCACGACCTCTTTGAGCAACATCCGCGACGCATCGACCTCCAGCAGCCGCTTGCGGTTCTCCATGAATATCGTCGGATGGAATGGCTCGTCCTCAATGTTCATGTCCAAGAACCACTTGAACAGGATGTTGTAGCGCAGCTGCTCGCGAAACAGTGCACCGAGCGGAACGTGTAGAGAGCCATCAGCAGGTTCTACTTGATCAGGTGTTCGGGTGGGATCCAGGGTCGACCGCCGGACCCGTAGAGCTGGCCGAACATGGGGCGACGTCCGGCGCAGCACCGAGTCGTCCAGCGGCTTGATCCTTCGCAGCGGGTGGCCCTTCCGGACGAAGCCGTCCGGCGTCAACCCCAGCATCAGCTTCGCCTGTCGTTCTGCCTCGCCGCGCATCGCAGACCCTCCTCGACGATCGGTTCAGTACCTCCTCCATGGTCATATGCGCCCCATGTTCAGCAGCCAGGTAGTCGGTGAAGACAGGACCCTGTCTATTCGAACGCTCTCCAGTTGTGCTGGGTTGTCGACTGAGGAAGCCGCCCGAGATTCGCGCCGGGCCAAAGTCGTACATCCTCAGTCCACAACTGACGTCCCGCAAGAAAAAGGCGTCGGTGGATATAGCGGATTCACACATGGCTGATGCTCCATGTCGGGCATGACCCACAATCATCCAGTTCCCATGTATCGCGAGGGTACTGCGGCGGCAGGCATCGAGGGTCCGCGGCGAGCGCAACTTGCGGTGCTCCACCGTGCATTTCCAGGTCCCTTCAATGCGGCGCAGGCAGCATCAGTACTGGGGACGGCTCTCGCGCCGACGCGGCGTCTTCTCGCGTCGCTCGCTTCCGGTGGTTGGCTCGCCCGTGTGCGTCCCGGATGGTATGTCGCAGTACCGCTTGACGCATCGGAGCCGAGCGAATGGCGAGAAGATCCCTGGATCGTCGCAGGCACCCTCTTCGCCCCCGGCTACATCGGGGGGTGGAGCGCCGCCGAGCACTGGGAACTGACGGACCAGATCTTCAATGATGTCTACGTCGTGGCGGGCACAAAAGTGACGCCCAGCCGACAGACGATTCAAGGAACGACCTTCGTGATCCGAAGCGTAGCCTCGACATCTCTGTTCGGTACGCGGCGGGTCTGGCGCCGACAACTCGCAGTCAATGTCTCGGATCCACACCGAACCATCATCGATGTCCTCGACCTGCCCGCAGCAGCGGGACGCGCACATGCTCGCTCACCAGCTGAGAGCAATTCCAGACTTCGAGCATTTCTTATCTGAGCTACCGAGTGTCTTTGCATGGCTGAGTGGCGAACACCGCGCCTACAGGCTCGACCGTATCCAGTCCGCTCACGTCACCACTCAGCCGTTCACTCCGCGCTACGCCATCGAGTTTCCGGAGTCGGGAGCAATCCCGGCGCGACCTTCCGCGTGGCGGAGCGCCAACCCGTTCTCGTACTCTGGTCGGAGTCGCCTAAAGTCAAGCGAGACTCGATATGTCGTGACCTGTCCAAGGTGCGACAAGCGCTTCCGGCGCAAACGTCGGGGCACCAAGCTGCGCCCGCACAGAGATCCTACGGGAGCCTGGAATTGCCCGGCGCGGCGAGGCACCGTCGAGTTCACTGGCTAGCAACATGAATGGACCCGTCCGAAGAGCTGTCCTGAATCCCTGGAACACGCGAGCCTGTCTGATAATCCGGCAGGTCCATTGCGAATCCAGTGAGAAGTAGCTTGGCTTGGCGAACTCTGCCTCGGCAGCTACAAGGGGAGCACCCACTCAAAAGTTCGCAATTCGGTACACGACGGCCCACCATCATGTACTGATTTGCGAACTCCTTCGGCGAGCGCCGCCTCAGCAGCGTCTTTGCGCCCGATCGGGCTGTCTTCGGGCATGGGGATTGTGTAGTGGATTGTGGCTCGGCCGGGTTTGACGGCGATTCGTTTGACAAAGGTGCGTAGGAAGGCCGTGGACTGGGTGATGTCACTGGTGCGCATGAGCTCGCACACTCGGCGGCCGAGCGGCGGACCTGGAGACCGCGTTGACGTGCGCTCATGGCACTGTGGCGCCGCCCGCCAATCGGCCACACCCTGACAACAACGCACATGCTTCGCTCAACACTCCGAGGATGGTGCTACCAAATGAATGCAACTAGACCGCTTGCTGGGCGCTCACGCTGTGAGACGGTGCTCTTGGTCCCGTTTCTAGAGAGTTGGAACCATGTCGATTGTCACGTTCAACGTGAAACGGATCGCCGTGTTCGCGACCATCGCCTCATCGGGGTGCTCGTGAGCCTGGCCATCGCTCAGGCCGCGTCCGGAACGCCCAAGGGCAAGCTCGCCAAAGTCGAGCGCCAACTGGCCAAGCTGCAAACTGAGACGGGCAAGTTCAGCCGGCTGCTCGACTCTGATGATCAAGACCTACCTCATGAGAGTCAGCGAGCGGTTGTCGACAGCCTGGCGGTGGCGGTCGGCGCGCTCAATCATGTCCAATCTGATCTGCGCACCGTCCGCGCTCCGATCAACCGGCCGCGAAACGATCACCCCGTCGTCGAAGCGGACGTGCAGGACATGCAAGTTGGCAGCGGCGATCAGCCCGCATCCTGGACCTTCAACAGCACCCAGCACGGCAACGGTGACGTCTCCGTTTGGCAGAAAATCTGCATCGGCGGCAGCGAGCAGATCGCAGTTCTCCACGCGACGACGCTCAACCCCGGCCGCGAGGGCGTCCCGTTCCCCGGCCGATACGAAATCTCGATTGACTGCGCAGGGCCCCACCACAAAGTCCCATCCCTGATTGTTCAACCGCGGGACCGCGACATCATTGACGAACAAACCGGGCGCTGGTTGGAGAATCCTTGGGATTGGGTGGTCTTTGACCAATCGGGAGTGGACCCATCGGGAGTGATCGTCCCGCGGCCGTGGGGGCTGCAGCTGGTAGGCCATGCCGCTCTCTCACGTCGGTCCGCTCGGGCAAGTAGGTGCGAACCGCCCCCTCAGCGTTCTCGGGGGCGGTTCGCTTGATCAGCTGACATTCGCGGGATCGATCTGTTCACGTTACCCACGCAGCGACGCTTTGGAAGATGGACATAGATCGCAGGACTTGAACCTCGGCCGCAGCGCGGCGGCGCCTGGCTCGATATTCCCATGACGACGTTCCTGGTCATCAGTGTGGCGGCATCGTGTATTGGCATCGCGCTGCAGGCGCGCAGACGCTCGGGCACGCACCTGGTGGTCGTGGCCCGGCGCTCAAACTCGAGCAGGCACCAGTGCCAGTCCTCGCCCGAGCGCAGCAGGAACGAGCCGTCGGGATACAGCGGGTAGCGTGTCCCCCGGTGCTCGTAGCTGAGCTGATAGCGGTGAGTGGGGAGCAGGTCAAGCAGACGCTTCTCGGCGCGGCTGAGTGCTATGGCTACGGCTTGGTCGAGTTGCTCCGCTGGCTCTGGCAGGCCGGCGCTAATGTTCTGCCTGGAACGACCTCCGCTTCCGACGTAGAGGCGTCGAATCCCGTCAGGGGATGCATGCACACGCCGGACGATCGCGGACAGCGTGACGTTGGGCATCACAGTCGTTGTTGCAGAGAACCCGTACCCGCCCTGCTGCCATACCTCGGACTCTCCCGTGCCCGCGATGACCTCGCCCGTCACTGCGACGA
>JAJEBU010000017.1 GCA_022822375.1 Dehalococcoidia bacterium | reverse complement strand
TGTCTAGAGTGAGAGTACGAGAGGCTGCAGTGATCACCAACAGAAGCGGACACCACGCGCGCAGGGTACGTGGAGCCGGCAGTTGAGCGGCCGCTGGCTGGCGGCCATTCTGTTGCTCGCGGTGTTGTCCGCGGCCATCGGTGCCGGTGCGGCGGTGCTGCTGCGCGGGACGCCGCCTGATCCAGCTGATCCGCCTGCGGCGCCAACGGCCACTGTTGCGACGGCGATGCCCGCAGAGACCGCGGCGTCGCAGGCGCAGCAGTCGTCGCCACCGGAGTCGTCAGCGGAGGTGGTCGAAGAGCAAGCTGCGCCAGTTGTCCCGGTCGTTCAGGCGCAGTCATCCGATCCTGAGCCCCAGCCCGAGATCCAGCCTGAGCCCGAGCCTGCGATCGAGGTCTCGAACCCTGTCCAGGCGCAACAGGCCGAGCCGGTTGCGGTGGATTCGGTCGAGGACGAGCCGTTGGCCGACTTCGTCGTGGCGCCGTCGACCATTACGCAAGGCGAGGCGGTCGCCCTGACCGTCATCACTGACGATCTCTCCACCACTGCTGCCGCCGCCACCCTCGATGGACGCAGCTGGACCCTCTCGCAGACCGCGGCAGGTGTCTGGTGGGGTGTGGCGGCCGTCGCGCGCGACGCGCCCGTTGGCGCGCGCAGCGTCGTGGTCGACCTGTACTCCGATGTCGGCTGGTCGCAGACGGTTTCGGCGGAGCTGATCGTGCTGTCCAGCACCGCTCCGCTGGAAGAGATCATCCTGGGCGGTGACGGCAGCGGCGATCCGGTCGATCCGGCCGAGCTAAAGCGCGACATTGATGTGCGCTTCCGCGACCACGTTGTGGTCAGCGGTCCTGCGCGCTGGTCGAGTCCCTGGCAGCTGCCGATCGAGGGCGAGGTGACTGGAGTCTTCGGCGCGCCGCGCACGTACGACGGCGTGCCATCGAGCGAGTGGCATCACGGCCACGACATCGCTGGCCAGCATGGCGATCCGTTAGTCGCAGCGGCGCCGGGTACCGTCGTTTGGACGGGCGAGGTCGTGCTGCACGGCATGGGCGTCATCCTCGATCACGGGGCAGGCGTCTACTCCGGCTATTGGCACATGTCGCTGATCGCCGTCCGCGAGGGCATGGAGGTCGCCGCCGGCGACTGGATCGGCAACGTCGGCACGACCGGACTGTCGACCGGGCCGCATTTGCACTGGGAAGTGATCGTGCAGGGCATCGATGTCGATCCCGTGCAATGGTTGGGCAGCGACCAGCCGCCGCTCCCGCCGCAGGCCGAATCGGCTGAGATGGCTGAGTCGGGCGATTCAGATGAGTCGAGCGATACACTCAACTAATGTGCGTCGTCAGCGATGCTGCTGCAATCCGCGCGTCGATTGAGGGCGCTGACGACCTGTTGTTCCTGCTCGGCGCTGACTTTCCGGACCTGCAGGCAACAGCGGTCAACTTCCGCCAGGAGCATGACGCTCACGTCGTCCGCGCCGATTGGGAGGACGAGTGGGTCGCCTGGTTTGGCCAAACGGCGGAGGCGGCGGATCAGCTGCGGTTGATGCGGTCGATCCTGCCGCATCTGCGCGGCTTCGTCGGTCCGTCGGTGCCCTTGGCCGAGCGCTCGAGCAGCGCTGAGGCGGATTGGTCTCGGCAGTGGCTCGCAGCGCCCCAGCTGGAGGGTCGGCCGCTGCAGCCGGAGCTGTTCAATGATCAGAACCGCGAGCGTCTGGTGCGCGATCTCGCCGAGTTCTGCCATCAGCTGCATGGATTCTCGGTCGAGCGGGCACGCGGATTGGGCGCGGCACCGGCGCGACAGTGGCGCGAGGAGCACGTCGAGCTTTCGCGCCGATCGTTGGTGGTGCTGCGGCCGCTCGTCAGCTGGTCGACGCTGACCTGGGCGCGTCGCTGGTGGCGCAAACTGCTCGACGACGAGCAGGTCTGGGCGCATCCGCCAGCGCTCGTGCACGGCGGTCTGACCGCTGAACGCGTGCTGGTGGACACGTTCGTGCAGCAGCTAATCGCGGTGGACGGCTGGTATCGGTTGCGCGTGGCCGATCCGGCGCTCGACTTTGCCGCGCTGATCGATGCCTACGGCACGGAGCTGGTCTGGCGCGTCGTTGAGCACTACGGAGCGCTCGGCTCGACTGTTGACGCCGCCCTGTTCCGTCGCATCCGCATGCAGCAGACCGTCAGGCGCTTCCAGGATGTTGTCGCAGCGGCCGACTCTGGAGGAGTTGAGTCGGAGCAGATGACGCGGGCGCTGGATCGGCTCGGCTAGCGCTCCTGGACGCGTCGGACTTGGTATCTTGCAGCTCAGGTGACTTGCACGCGAGTTGCACGCAAGTTTCACGCAAGTTGATCGGCGATGATCGAAAGGAGACCGAATCATGAGTGACGCACCTGCCCGGGCGATGACGCCAGTGGGCGTCAACCATTTGGTGCTCAACGTGCGCGACATTGAGGTCTCGCACGAGTTCTGGACGGAAGTGATGGGCTTTCGGCACATCGGATCGCTCAAGCCGCGCGACGAGCGGTCGATGACGATGCGCTTCTACAACGGACTCTCCGAGAGTCATCACGATCTCGCGCTAGCCGAGATCATGGGCGACTCGGAATCGGCCGACGACTGGTCGATGGCGCCTCGACGACCCGGGCTCAACCACTTCGCCGTGCATTACCCGGACCGTGACTCGTGGCTGAAGCAGATCGCCTTCTTGCAGGCCAAGGGGATCAAGTTCAACCTGCGCATCAACCATGGCATGACGCATTCGGTGTACATCAACGATCCCGATGGTCATGGCATCGAGGTCCTGTACGAGCTGCCGCGTGAGCAGTGGGAGGGCGATATCGACGGCGCGCTCAACTACGCCGAGGTCCTGCCGACGGAAGGCGACGCCGCGCTGGTCGACGAGCCGACGCCGGCCTTCAGTGGCGACTAGGCAATCGTCCGATGGCCATGCGAGACGGCGCAGCCTATCTGGCCGGGCTTAGAGACAGTCGGCGCATCTGGCACAACGGTGCTGTCGTCACAGATGTCACGACAGCACCCGGCTTCAAGAACGCCGCGCGCACGATTGCGGCCTACTACGACTTCCAGTGCGACCCGGCCAATCGCGACATCGTCTCCTATGAGGATGAGGACGGCGAGCGCTCGCACCGATCGTTCAAGATTCCACGGTCGAAGCAGGATCTGCGAGATCGGGGCGCCGCCTTCGCCGCCTGGGCCGAACACACCGGAGGCCAGCTTGGGCGTGCGCCTGATTACATGAACGCCGCGATCGCCGGCGTCGCGGCCGCGAAGCATCACTGGGGCCAGAACGACCCGCAGCTGGGCGATCACGCCGTGCAGATTCTGGAGCACTGTCGCCGCAACGACGTCTGTCTGACGCACACGTTCATCACGCCGCAGATTGATCGCAAGACGCCGCTCGGCGAGCAGGAGCCGTTCCTCACGGCCGGCGTCGTGGAGCGAGCATCGGACCGGATCGTCGTGCGAGGCGCGCGGATCCTTGGCACGCTGGCGCCGTTCTCGGACGAGAACCTGTCGATGGTCTTGCCGATTGTTAGTGGCGAGAATGAGGACAAGTACGCGCTGGGCTTTACGATTCCGGTCGACGCTCCCGGTTTGCATTGGGTCTGCAGAGACTCATTCGATCCGAATCGCTCGACGTACGACTATCCGATCTCCAGTCGGTTCGAGGAGATCGACACGGTCGCGGTGTTCGATGACGTCGAGGTGCCGTGGGAGAACGTGTTCGACTACCAAGACGCGAAGATTCACAACACCGCGCTGATGGTGATGCGATTCCATGAGTCGTTAGGCCACCATGTGATCGTCAAGAACGTAGCCAAGGCTCGATTCCTGCTGGGCGTGGCACATCTGATCGCCGAGAACGCGCAGACAAACTCGTTCATCAACGTGCAGATTCGGCTCGGCGAGATCGTGACGATGCTGCAGACCTTGGAGTCGATTGCCATCGCAGCGGTCGAGGGCGCGGTGGAGAATCCCGATAACGGGGTCTGGTATTGCAACGCCAACGCGATTCAGTCCGGCTTGCGCCTGTTCCCTGAGTACTACGTACAGATCATCGATCACATCAAGCAGATCGGCGGGAGTAACTTTATGGCGGCGCCGTCGGAGGCCAACATGGAGGCGATCATCGAGGCGCTGGGACCGTCGGTGGAGCGGTACTTCGCGGGCGCGGCCGAAACATCGGAGTCCGGGATTGCGAAAGTGCCGCTGTTCCGTCTGGCGTGGGATGTCGTGGGTACGTCGTTGGCGGGACGGCAAGAGCTGTACGAGCGATTCTTCTTCGGCGATCAGCAGGTGTCGAAGTCGCAGTCGTACTTGCGCTACGACAAGTCAGAGGCAATCGAGACGGTAGGTCGGCTGCTCGATCCGGAGTTCCTGGGCTGAGCGTTGGCGCACGGTCCTTCGGACGACGATACGATTGGGTACAAGGGAGCTCGGTCATGAGCGAGATTGAGCAGCCGCGGAAGTCCTGGTTGCAGCCGGTTCGGGCAGAGCCGGTCTGGAAGCCGGTCGAGAGGCCGCCGCTCGATTGGGGCGACGAGGAGCCGGATCCGGTGTGGGAGAGGCTCTACTACAAGGGTCTGGTGGATCCGCCGTATCGCAGTCGTGAGGATCGGCAGTCGCTGATGCAGACCATTCGTGGTTGGCAACCGATCGGCAAGCCGATGACGAACGAAGAGTTGATGTGCGCTCTCGGTCGATGCCGCTGTGATCGATGCAGATGACGGACCGTCGGGCGTACTTTGATACCAGCGCGTTCGTCAAGCTCATCCTTCCCCAAGAGTCTGGGGCGGGCGTCGCTCAGTCGATCTTCGGCAGCGATGCCATCCTCGCCACCAGCATGCTGACATACGTCGAGACGCACTCGGCCCTGGCCAGGCGCTTCCGACACCAGGAGCTTGATGAAGCAGAATGGGTGACCGCGCTGGACCGCGTGGACCTGATCTGGCGGAGTTTCGAAGTGGAATCAGTGGCAGACAGACATGTTCAGGCCGCCACCGATCTGTTGGTTCGATTCTCTTTGTCGGGCGCTGATGCGGTCCATCTAGCGACCGCCCTCGATCTTGAAGAGCCATTGACCTTCATCACTTGGGACCAGCGGCAGGCCGCGGCTGCGGAGGCGCTTGGGCTCGAGGTGGTACCGAGCGCCGTTTGACCCTCCATTTGAGCGCGCCTAGCCTCCGATCTGCTGAGAGAGGTGCGACATGGGACATTTGGATGGCAAAGTGGCGTTGGTGACCGGCGGTGCGGGCGGGATGGGCTCGCACATTTGCCGCGTGTTCGCCGAGGAAGGCGCCGCCGTCGTCGCCTGCGACACCGGCTTTGACGTCGAGGGACGCGCGGGCATGGACCCCTCGAAGGTCCAGGCCGTCGTCGACCAGATCATCGCCGCCGGCGGACAGGCGACCGCCGTCGCCGGGGACATCGCGGACATGGAGACCGCGGAGCGCGCGGTCCAGACCGCAATCGAGACCTTCGGCGACCTCGACATCCTCGTCTGCGCGCACGGCATCCTGCGCGAGCGGATGATCTTTAACATGACCGAGGAGGAGTGGGACGGCCTGGTTCGTATCCACCTCAAGGGCTGCTTTGCGCCGACCAAGTTCGCAGCGATCCACTGGCGGGCGAATCGCGACAAGGGCAACCGCCGGATCATCTACTTCACATCGTCGGCCGGCGTGCGCGGCGAAGCGGGACAGCCCAACTATTCGGCCGCGCACGCAGGCAAGATTGGCCTGTCGTTGTCCAACGCCGAGGCGCTCGAGCGCTACGGCGCGACCTCCAACTGCATCTCGCCCGGCGCGTCGACGCGGATGACCGACCGCGGACGCGGCGTCGACCAGGCGGCGGATGCCCCCAGCCTAACCGCGTCGGGCACGGCGATGGACCCGAACAACGTCACGCCAGCGGTGACGTTCCTGGCGTCGGATGCGAGCGCTGACATCTCGGGACGCGTCGTCGGCACGACCGGCAACAAGATCACCATCTGGCGAGAGCCGGAGTGGGAGCAGACGATCTGGAACGTCGAGCCGTACTGGGACATCGACACGCTGTTTGAGCTGATGCCGCAGACGCTCGAGCTACAAGGCGTCGGACCGCCGCCGCGTCAGTTCCCGTAGGCGGGACACGGTTTGAGGCAGGGCACAGCGATAGGCGGGACAACATGACCAAGCATCTGGACGGACGAATCTGCATCATCACCGGCGGCGCCGGCGGGATCGGCTCCAATCTCTGCCGCGTCTTCGGCGAACAGGGCGCAAAGGTCGTCGTTGCCGACACCGGCTTCGACGTTGAGGGTCGGTTCGGCATGGACGCGTCCAAGGTCGACGCGATCGTGCAAGAGATTCGCGACGCGGGCGGCGAAGCGGTGCCATTCGTTGGCGATGTGGCCGACATGGACACCGCCGAGCGGATGATTCAGACCGCGATTGACGAGTTCGGCGGGCTCGATGTGCTCGTCTGCGCGCACGGCATTCTGCGCGAGCGGATGATCTTCAACATGACCGAGGACGAGTGGGACGGTTTGGTGCGAGCGCACCTGAAGGGTTGCTTCGCGCCAACCAAGTTCGCCTCGATCTACTGGCGAGCCAACCGCGAGGGTGGTCATCGGCGGGTCATCTACTTCACCTCGGATGCTGGCATCCGCGGCTCAGCGGGACAGCCCAACTACTCGGCGGCGCATGCGGCCAAGCTGGGCCTGATGCGCTCGAACGTCGGCGCGCTGGGACGCTACGGCGTCACCACCAACTGCATTGCGCCCGGCGCGTCGACGCGGATGACCGACCGCGGCCGCGGCATCGAGCAGGACGGGCCCGCGCCGTCAGAGTCCGCATCGGGCACGGCGCGCGACCCGAAGAATGTCGCGCCGATTGTGGCTTGGCTGGCCTCCGACCAATCGGATGCCGCCAACGGACGCATCTTCGGCGCGAGCGGTCACCGCATCTCGTTGTTCTCCGAGCCGGTGCTCGAGCGATACCTGCACTTCGACGACAACCGCATCGAGATCGACACGCTGTTCGACGTCTGGCCGCACACGTTGGGCGCGGGCGGATTCCCGCGCAACAGCATTCGGCCGGGCTTGGTGTAACGCACCAGTCGACTCGCCGGCAGCACCAGAACAGGCGGGATGCAGGGTGTTGAAGTATCCTGTCCTCGCAATCTGACACCTGTTTCCGGGAGGATACGACATGCGATGGTTGTTGGCGGCGGCTGCGGTCGCTGCTCTGCTTCTGGCCGCCTGCGGCGGCGAAGACGAACAATCCGAGGAGAACGGTCTGCTGGTCGTGACCACGGTCGCGCCGCTCCGAGACATCATCGAGCAAGTCGGCGGCGACCAGATTTCCGTCGTCGCGCTGGTGCCGGAGGGCACCAACAGTCACACGTTCGACCCGCCGCCGTCGGCCGTCGGTGAGCTAGAGCGCGCCGATCTGATCGTGATCAACGGGCTCAATCTCGAACTGCCGACGCTGGAGTTGGCCCAAGCGAATGCGTCAGACAACGTTGAGATCGTGTTGTTGGGCGATCGGACGGTCACTCCCGACGAGTACGTCTACGACTTCTCGTTCCCTGAGGAGGGCGGCAATCCCAATCCGCATCTCTGGACCGCGCCGCATCTGGCGATCGCGTACGCGGAGATCGTGCGTGACGAGTTGTCCTCGCTCGATCCTGATCGCGCGGACTACTACGCCGACAACACCGAGCGACTGTCCAAGCGTCTTGGCGAGCTTGACGAGGCGATTGCCGCGGCCACGGCAACGATTCCCGAGGCGCATCGCAAGCTGATCACCTATCACGACTCGTTCCCGTACTTTGCGCCGCGCTATGGGCTGGAGATCATCGGCGCGATCCAACCGTCGGACTTCTCGGAGCCGTCGCCGCGTGAGGTGGCTGACTTGATCGAGCAGATCCGCGACGCCGGCGTTCCCGCGATCTTCGGCTCTGAGGTGTTTCCCTCCGAAGTGTTGGATACCATCGCCAGAGAGGCCGGCGCCGTACAGGTGTCGACGCTCTCGGACGACGATCTGCCTGGTGAGCCGGGCGATCCCGAAAACACGCTGGTCGGGATGATGGTCGAGAACGTACGCACGATGGTCACCGCGCTCGGCGGCGACGCCTCGGCGCTGGACGGATTCGAGACAGGCAGTACGTGGCGACCATCGGAGTAGACCAGCTCGTCAGACTTGAGGGTGTCGCGCTCGGATACGAAGGTGTGGTGGCGTTGCGCGACGTCGACGTGCAGATCGCGCCTGGCGAACTGATCGGCATCGTCGGACCCAGTGGCAGCGGCAAGACCACGCTGTTGCGCTCGCTGCTCGGCGAGCCCGAGCTCTACGCCGGTACTGCTGAGGTTGCCAGCCACACCCGCGTCGGCTACGTGCCGCAGGTCGAAACGGTCGACTGGAACTTTCCGATCACGGTTGAGCAGGTGGCGTTGCTCGGCAGTTGGCGGACGCGTCGCTGGCTGCCCTGGTCGAGCCGCGCCGAACGCAACCGCGCGAGAACGGTGTTGGCGCAGCTGGGCATCGACGACTTGGCCGACCGACCGATTCGGGCGCTATCGGGGGGGCAACAGCAACGAACGTTCCTCGCCCGCGCGCTGATTCGCTCGCCCGACCTGCTCTTGCTTGATGAGCCGACATCGGGCGTCGATATCAAGACGCGCCACGAGATTCTGCACCAGTTGGCTGCTCTGAACAGCGCCGGCGTCACGGTGGTGCTGACCACGCACGACCTGAACGGCGTCGCCTCGCACCTGCCGCGCCTGATTGCGCTCGGCGAGCAGACCGTGCTGGCAGACGGTCCGCCCTCGGAGGTGTTGCAGCCGAAGATTCTGGAGCGGGCGTACGGCCAGCCGATGCTGGTCGTGCAGAGCGGACACGAGACGTACGTCTTGCCCGTGCCCGAGGAAGCGCCGGGCGCGCACGGCGACGACCTGCCGCCGCCGGAGGTCGTCAGTGTGGTCGCTGCGCCGGATCGCGACGATGTTTGAGCCGTTTGAGTTCGGCTTCATGCAACGGGCGATGATCGCCGCGACGCTGGTCGGCAGCGTCACAGCGGCGGTCGGCGTGTTCGTGATCCTGCGCCGCCTCGCCTACATCGGACACGGCCTCGCGCACAGCATCTTCGGCGGTGCGGTGGTTTCGTTCACGATTGGCTTCAACTTCTTTCTCGGCGCGAGCATCTGGGGCGCGTTTTCGGTCTTTCTGATCAACCAGGCGGCGCGCCGCCGCCAGATCGGCGGCGACGCAGCGATCGGCATCGTGACCACGGCCGCCTTCGCGATCGGCATTGCTGTCATCTCCCGAGCGCGCAGCTTCACGCGCGACTTCGAGGCGGCGTTGTTCGGCGAGATTCTGGGCATTACCAACCAGGACCTGTACGTCACGACTGGCATGGTCATCTTGATTGCACTGGTGCTGTTCCTGCTCTGGAAGCCGCTCGTGTTCATCACGTTTGACAACGACGTGGCCGAGTCGTACGGCATCTCCGTGCGCTGGGTCGAGTCGATCTTCTCGCTGGCGCTCGCGGCGACGGTCGTGGCGGCGTTGCAGGTGCTGGGCGTCACGCTAATCGCCGCGGCGCTGGTGATTCCGCCGGTGGTCGCGCGCATGCTGACCGATTCGTTCCCGCGCATGTTCAGCATTGCGGTGATCATCGGCGCGCTGACGGGCTTCATCGGCGTGTACGTGTCGTGGTTCGTCGATGTGTCGTCGGGTGCGACGGTGGTGCTGGTGCAGTCGGCGGTGTTTGCGCTGGCGCTGTCCTGGGGCGTGGTGGAATCGCGCCGCGGACTGCGCGCCGCGCGGCGGACCGAGCGCCTGGCTGGTCTGGAGCGCTCGCTCAACGACTGACGGCACGACCGCGTCCGTCGAACGCCTCCGATGACAGGCGCGCCGTCGCGGGCGGTCCTAGAGTTGACCCATGACGACTCCTGCGCCGCTCGATGACGCCGACGCACCGCCGTTGTTCGACCTGGCGGCGCTCGAGGAAGGTCAGCCGCCGCTCGATCCCGAGCCGCTGCAGCAGGTCATGGCCGCTCTGGCCGAGATTGATGGTCGGGCGCAGGCCGGCTGGCTCTCGGACTGGTCCAGCGAACCGAGCGGTGAGATCGGTAGCGCCGCGTCCATGGCCCCGCTGGCGACTATGCCGTCTGCGTCGTCTATGCCGTCTGCGCCGCTGACTGCTGATCCTCCCGAGCAGGTCACACGCGCGCCGCGAACCGCGCCGCGGTCCGAACCGCCTGAGCTGCTCGGTCTGAGCGAGGCTGACGTCGCGCAGCGAATGGTGGACGGCCGCGTCAACCGTGACACCTCGAGGCAGCGCTCGGACCTCGATGTGGTCATCGCCAACGTCTTTACCTACTTCAACCTGATCCTCTTTGGACTGATCGGCATCTTGCTCGTGCTCGCGGTCACGGAGCAGAAGACGGACCATCTGCAGGATGCGGCGTTCGTCGGGATCGTGGTCATCGCGAACGTGCTGGTCGGCACATTCCAGGAGATCCGCGCGACTCGAAATCTGCGTCAGTTGGTGGCGCTCACCGCGCCCACGGCGACTGTCGTGCGTGAAGGCTACGAGCTCGATGTGCCGGCCACGGATGTGGTCGCCGATGACCTGCTCGTCCTCCGCTCTGGCGATCAGGTGGTCGCCGACGGGCCGATCGTCTGGGAGGAGGCGGAGCTCGATGAGTCGATCTTGACCGGCGAGACCAACTCGGTGCGTCGCGGTCCAGGCGAGGAGCTGGAGTCGGGCGCGTTCTGCGTGGGCGGCTCGTGCTACTACCGCGCCGCGCGCGTCGGCGGCGAGTCGCGGGCCGTTCGGGAAACCCGCGAAGCGCGGGAGCTGAAACGCACCGAAACGCCGCTCCAGCTGCGCTTCAAACGCATTCTTGACGGCCTGATTGTCGCCACGTTCATTCTCGGGTTGCTGATTCTGATTTCGTTCCTGATCTCTGGCGGTGCGTTCGACGAAGCGGTTCGCGCGACGATTGCGACCGCGACGTCGGTGGTGCCCGAGGGTCTGATGCTGGGCTTCACGGTCGCGTTTGCCGTCGGTGCGCTGCGCGTCTCGAGGCTGGGTGCGATTGTGCAGGACAACACCGCCGTCGAAGCGCTCAACTATCTGGACATCATCTGTCTGGACAAGACAGGCACGATCACGGCCAATCGGCTGCAGGTCGACGACGTTCGTTGGGCGCCGAGCGGTCGTGCGCTGGCCGGCTGGCTGGGCGCGTTCGCGGGCGCGACGTCGGCCAATAACCAGACCGCCGAGGCGCTCGCGACGGCGTTCGCGTCGCAGTCCAACGGCGCCACGTTGCTGGCGGACGAGCCGTTCAACTCGGAGCGCCGCTGGAGCGCGGCTCACCTGAGATTGGGCGCGGAACATCGCGTCTTCGTCCTCGGAGCGCCGGAGCGTCTGCTGAGTCCAGCGGGCGGCGCGGACGACGACGTCCGCGCACAGCTGCTGGCCGAGTACGAGCGAGCCGCGCAGCGCGGATTGCGCGGTGTGGTCTTCGCCGAAGCGGCGAGCATGCCTGACGCCGAGTCGGACACGTTGCCCGAGCTGCGCGTGGTCGCGCTGGTCACCGTTGTTGACGAGCTGCGCCCGGAGATCGCAGATACCTTCCGCATGATGGACGATCTGGGCATCGAACCCAAGATCATTAGCGGTGACCATCCGGCGACGGTCGCGGCGCTCGTGCAGCAGCTGGGCGTCACGCTGCCGGGCGGCCTGATCACTGGCGTCGAGCTTGATCGGCTGACGGACGATGAGCTGGCTGACGCGGTCGAGCAGCACTCGGTCTTCGGGCGGATCGCGCCGCAGCAGAAGGAGCGGGTCGTCGCGGCGTTGCAGGCCAATGGTCACTATGTCGCGATGGTCGGCGACGGCGCCAACGACGTGCGCGCGCTGCGCCAGGCGGATGTCGGGGTGGCAATGGAGTCGGGGGCGAGCACGGCGCGCGGCGTGGCTGCGATCGTGCTGCGCAACGACTCGTTCGAGGCGCTCGTGCGCGGCGCTGAGATCGCGCAGAACGTGCTGGGCAACGCGTCGCAGCTATCCAAGTTGTTCGTGACCAAGAGCTTCTACGCGTTCCTGATCATCTTCATCTCCAACATGATGAGCCTCGAGTTTCCCTTCCTGCCGCGGCATGGTTCATTGACGGCGCTCTTCACGCTCGGCGTGCCCGCCGTGTTCATCACGCTGACGCGTCCGCCGCGATCGGCGGGCCACGACTTCCTCTCCTCGACGATGCGGTTCGCCATTCCCGCATCGCTCGCGCTGGCGGTGTCGGCCGTCGCGGTGCACTTGCTGACCGAGGGCATCCTGGGCCGGCCGGTGGAGGACGCCCGCACGCTGGTCAGCACCACGATCGGAATCGTGGGGCTGGCCTACATGGTGGAGGTCATTGGCTACCAGGGCGCAACCCGCGACAGCTTGATGCGTCCAGCGCTGGTGACGTTCTTCGGGGCTGCCCTACTGGGCGTCTTTGTGTTGACGCTCTACACGCCGCCGCTGCGGGAGTTCTTCGACTTCTCACCGCTGTCCGCTGCAGAGTGGGCGATTGTGGTCGTCGCGGCCGCCGCCGCGGTGGCGGGCAAGTGGGTGCTCTCGACATACTCAGCGCAGATCATTCGCCGCCTCACGGGACAGGCATACGAGGAGGCCGCCTCACGAGGCCGCGCGAACTAGCGGTCGATCTCTTTCGCCTGGACCTGTTGGGCGTTACTCCGCGTAGAGATCGGCGAGCTCGGGATCCTTCTCCGCCAGCATGTCTGCGAGGTCCAGCAGCACCTGGCACTGCTTGTACGTGGCGTCGTCCTGCATTTTGCCGTCGACGACGGCAACGCCGCCGGCGCCGCCGGCTTCCTCCATCGCGGCCACGACGCGGCGGGCGAAGGCGACTTCGTCGGCGTTGGGACGGAACACAGCCTTGGCGATCGGGATCTGATTCGGATGCAGCGTCCATGCGCCGACGCAGCCGAGGATGAATGCGGCGCGGAACTGATCTTCGCAGCCGACCGGATCGGAGAAGTCTCCGAAGGGTCCGTAGAAGGGATAGATCTCGTTGGCCGCGCAGGCGTCGACCATGCGGGCCAGCGTGTAGTGCCAGGGATCCTGGATGTAAGGGGTGCGCGGCGCAGAATCATCATCCGGATCGGCGTCGGTGCGGACGACGTAGCCGGGATGCGGCCCACCGACGCGTGTGGTCTTCATCCGTCGCGAGGCGGCGAGGTCGGACGGTCCGAGGCTCATCCCTTGCAGACGAGGACTGGACTGCGCGATGGCTTCCACATTGGAGACACCCTGCGCGGTCTCGAGGATGGCGTGAATCAGGATCGGTCGGGTCAGACCGTTGCGAGCCTCGAGCTGGGCGAGCAACAGGTCGAGGAAGCGAATCTCTTCCGGTCCGTTGACTTTGGGCAGCATGACGGTGTCCAGGACGCCGCCGATCGACTCGGTCAGCTCCAGCATGTCATCGAGGAACCAGGGGCTGTCGACGGCATTAACGCGCGTCCACAGTTTGGTCGCGCCCAGGTCGAGCGTCTGGCCCACCTCGATCAAACCCGCGCGCGCGGCCTCCTTGGCGTTCGGCGGGATCGCGTCCTCGAGATTTCCGAGCAGGATGTCGACGGTCGGCGCGAGCTGCGGCAGGCGGGCGCGAATGCGCTCGTTGGACGGATCGAAGAAGTGGATCATCCGCGAGGGCGTTGTGGGGATGTCGCGCGGCGGATCGGGCGCGCCGAGCACGAGCGGGCGCAGAAACTGACGGGGCGTAGGCATGGTGGTCTCCGAGAGGTCGGGCTGCGATGCTTCGAGGGTACGACAGCACGGCGACTAGAATCGAGGCGAGCGGCCCCGCCGGTGGTCCGCCGCGAAAGGATGCAAGATGGCCACGAATCTGAGCTTGGGCGCGGTCCTGCCGACCAACGAGATCGGCGCGGACCCCGGCGCGATCCGAGACTACGCGCAGGCTGTCGAGGGTTTGGGCTTTGACCACCTCTTGGTTTACGACCACGTGCTGGGCGCCGACCCGTCGGTGCATCAGATGACTGGTCCCTACACCGACGAGCATCCGTTCCACGAAGTGTTCGTCACACTGGGCTTCATCGCAGCGCACACGCGCACGCTCGGTCTGGCGACGGCCGTGCTGGTCTTGCCGCAGCGTCAGACGGCGCTGGTCGCCAAGCAGGCGGCGCAGCTGGCCGTGCTCTCGGACAACCGCTTCCGACTCGGCGTGGGCAGCGGCTGGAATCAGGTCGAATACGCGGTGTTGAACGAGAACTTCCGCAATCGCGGCCGCCGCCAGGAGGAGCAGATCGCGCTGATGCGCGCTCTGTGGAGCGATCACCTGGTGGACTTCGAGGGCGAGTTCCACAGCGTGCGAGCGGCCGGCATCGAGCCGCGCCCGACCGCGCCCATTGAAGTCTGGTTCGGCGGCGCGCATCCCAAGCAGCTGGAGCGCACGGCTCGGATCGGCGACGGGTGGTTCCCGATCGGCGCGCCCAACGCGGACTCGGAGGCGATGGTCGAGACGCTGCGCGGTCACTTGCGAGACCACGGCCGCGACGCTGACAACTTTCCGATCGAGCCGCAAGCGCAGTTCCGCGGCGGCAATCCCGAACTCTGGGTGTCGCACGCGGAACGTTGGGGCGCGATGGGCGCAACCGCCATGTCGATTGCCACGATGAATGCCGGTCTGCCCGACATCGACGCGCACATCGAGGCGATTCGCCAGTACCGCGACGCGGTGACGGCCTAACCCTCGCTGGGACGGCTGGGACGCGCCGAAGTAGCGCGGCCCTGCGCCGCGACGGCGGCCGCTGCTGCATCGGCGGCGGCCGCGCCCGCCAGATAGCCGCGGTCGAGCACGTCCAGCTGGGGCGACAGGGTGTATCCCAGCGGCATGCCGGTGGGGATGTTCAGATCCGTGATGTCAGCATCCGAGATGTGGTCGAGGTGCTTCACGATGGCGCGGATGCTGTTGCCGTGGGCGGCGATCAGCAGGCGTTGACCATCGGCGAGGGCCGGCGCAATCTCCGCATTCCAGCAGGGCAGGACGCGCTCCAGCGTCAGCTGCAGCGATTCGGCTGATGGCAGCGAATCGCGCGGGACGTCCCGATAGCGACGGTCGAAGCGCGGATGGCTGGGGTCTTCGGCGTCCAACGCTGGCGGCGGAATGTCGTAGGAGCGGCGCCAGATGTGGACCTGGTCCTCTCCGTGCTGGGCCGCGGTTTCCGCTTTGTTCAGCCCCTGTAGGCCGCCGTAATGGCGTTCGTTCAGCCGCCAATCGCGGTGAACGGGCAACCAGGGCGCGTCGATCTCGTCGAGCACCAGCCAGAGCGTGTGGATGGCGCGGGTCAAGACGGAGGTCCAGGCCGCGTCGAACTCGATGCCCGCCTCGCGAATCTGGCGGCCGGCGCGGCGTGCTTCATCGCGGCCCTGATCGGTCAGCGGGACGTCGATCCAGCCGGTGAAGCGGTTCTCCAGATTCCACTGGCTCTGGCCGTGTCGGACGAGCACGAGGTTGGGTTGCCGGGCGTCGCTGGGCATGTGCCACAGGCTACCCTGTTGCCACATATCGGAGACATGGTGAGGGGGCGGCGCATGGTCGATCACACCGATCCGACGCTGGCCGAGCGGTCATCAGACACCATCTTCGGGGCGATCGTGCGGGGCGAGGTGGCGGCCGACATTGTCTACGAAAATCAGCACTGCGTCGCCTTTCGCGATGTCAATCCGCAAGCGCCGACGCATGTGCTGGTGGTGCCGCGCATGCCCGTAACAGGGCTGCAGGAGGCGGACGAGTGGGAGTCGATGCTGCTCGGCGTGCTGCTCCGGGCGGCCAGGAAGGTTGCCGAGATTGAGGGCATCGAGGAGTCCGGCTGGCGCGTGGTGATCAACGTCGGCGAAGACGCTGGGCAGACGGTGCCACACTTGCATCTGCATGTCTTGGGCGGCCGCCCGCTCTCCTGGCCGCCGGGCTGATCGCCAGATGTCGGCGCTGCTCGACGTCCAGGCGTTGGACAAGCATTTCGGGGGGTTGCGGGCCTGCGACGAAGCGACGTTCGCAGTCGAGCGAGGCCAGATCGCCGGGATGATCGGTCCCAATGGCGCAGGCAAGACGACGGCGTTCAACTGCGTCGCCGGATTCCTGAAGCCGGACGGCGGCCGCGTCACCTTCGACGGCGCGGACGTGACTGGGCTGGCGCCGCACCGCATGTTCGAGAATGGCCTGGTCCGCACGTTTCAGATTCCGCAGGAACTGGACACGATGACGGTGCTCGAGAACGTGATGCTCGCCGGGGAGCGTCAGTCGGGCGAATCAGTCTGGCGCACGTGGCTCTCGCCGGGACGTCTGAGGCGGGAGGAGTCGGCGCTGGAGGCGCGCGCCCATGCCGTGCTGGAGCAGACGCAGCTGGGTCACCAGGCGTACATTCGCGCCGGTGCGCTGTCGGGCGGTCAACGCAAGCTGCTCGAGCTGGCGCGCGCGCTGATGGCGGAACCCAAGATGATCCTGCTCGACGAGCCTGGCGCGGGGGTCAACCCGGCGCTCATTGCCCGTCTGGCCGATCACATCCGCGATCTGCGCGACCGATTGGGGCTGACCTTCCTGATCATCGAGCACAATCTCGACTTCGTGCGTCAGCTGTGCGATCAGGTCGTGGTGATGGCGCAGGGCCGTGTGCTCGACATCGGCGCGCCCGACGTGGTGCTCAGCAATCCCGAGGTGCAGTCGGCCTATCTCAGCGGACAGCGGACATGACCACGAACGGCGCCGAGCGCGAACCGCTGTTGCAGGTGGAGTCGTTCAGCGGCGGCTACGTCGAGGGGATTGAGATCATTCACGACATCGCGTTGGATGTCTTCCAGGACGAGATCTTGACGATCATCGGGCCGAACGGTGCGGGCAAGTCGACGCTGCTCAAGGCGATTGTGGGCGCGCTGCCCTTCGAACGCGGGCAGCGCACTTTCCAGGGTCGGGACGTGAGCGGCTGGTCAACGCCGCGGATGATTGCGGCTGGCGTTGGCTACGTGCCGCAGGTCGACAATGTGTTTGCCTCGATGTCGATCCGCGAGAACCTGGAGATGGGCGGCTACATGCGCGAGCACGGTCTGGAAGACCGGATCGCCGAGGTGCTCGCGATGTTCCCCGATTTGGAGTTTCGGCCAAACGAGCGGGCGAGCCGGCTCTCGGGCGGTCAGCGTCAGATGCTGGCGATGGCGCGGGCGCTGATGCTCGATCCGGTGTTGCTCTGCCTGGACGAGCCGACGGCGGCGCTCTCGCCGGCGGCGCGCGGCGAGCTGCTCGCACGCATCTACCGAATTCACCTCTCTGGCGTCGGTGTGCTGATGGTTGAGCAGAACGCGACCGAGGCGCTGGTCTGGTCGGACCGCGGACTGGTCATGGTCGACGGCGAGCAGGCGCTGATCGGATCGGGGACCGAAGTGCTGATCAGTCCTGAGGTAGGGCGAGCGTTCCTGGGTCAGGCCGAGGGCGAGGGATTTTCGATTGACGAAGGGATGCCGTCATAGACATCGCGCAGCTCGTCACGGTGGGGATCATTGTCGGCTCGATCATCGCGCTGGGTGCGATGGGGTTGACGCTCATCTTCGGGGTGCTCGGCATCGGCGACTTCGCGCACGGCGACAAGATGGGCTGGGGGATGTTCCTGGCCTTCTTCGTGGTCTCGTCGGAGGGGGCGAACCTCGGCTTTGCCGGCGGACGCTTCGGCTCGCTGTCATTCGGCTGGGGGCTGGTCGTCGGATTGCTGGTCGCGATGGTCGGCGTGGCGGCGCTGTCGGTGATCATGGAGCGGCTGGTCTATCGGCGCTTGCGTGCGGCGGGCGGCGGCTTCTTCATCTTCGCCATTGCGTCGCTGGGCATGTCGATCATGCTGCGCGCGGCGATCCAGCTGATCTGGGGACCGTCCAACTTTCGTTACACGCCGGGCATTCACCCGGCGGTCGAGATCCTGGGCGGCATTCGCGTTAAGCCGGATCAGTTTTTCATCGTCGGTGTGACGGTGCTGGCGGCGATTCTGCTCTACTGGCTTCTGTACCGGACCAGATTTGGCAAGGCGATGCGCGCGACATCGGACAACCCTGCGCTGGCTGAGGCGTCGGGCATTGACACGGACCGGATCCGGACGGGCACGTGGATCGTGGGCGGAATCCTCGCCGCGCTCGCTGGCGTGATGCTGGGGTTGCAGGCGGAGGTACGCTTCGACGCGGGATTCCGACTGCTGCTGCCGCTCTTCGCGGCGATGATCCTGGGCGGGATTGGCAATCCCTGGGGCGCGCTGATCGGCGGGCTGACCGTCGGTATCGCCCAAGAGGTGTCCACGCAGTGGATCAGCACCGGGCTCAAACCGGGCATTCCGTTTGTGATCGTGATCGCAGTGCTGCTGCTGCGTCCGCGCGGCATGTTTGGACAGAGCAGGTAGCGCGATGGAAGAGCTGATCGTCACGCTGGTCACGTTCGACGGCGCCGTCAACTGGACGGTGGGCTTCCTCACGACGGTGTCGATCTTCGCGATCCTCGCGTTGGCGCTGAACGTGCAGTGGAGCGTGGGCATTCTCAACTTCGGCGTTGCGGCGTTCTTCATGGTCGGCGCATATGTTTCTGCGGTGCTGACCTTGCCCGCGCCCGAGGGTCTGGAGTCCTACGTGGCGGGCTGGGGCCTGCCGATCCCGGTGGGCTGGCTGTTTGCGGCGATCGCGGGAGCGGTGCTGGCGATCCTGTTGGGAATCCCGACGTTGCGGCTGCGCGACGACTTCCTGGCGATTGCGACGATCGGTGTGGCGGCGATCCTGCGCAGCATCGCCAACTCGGTCGAAGGTTTGGTCAACCGCTCGCGCGGACTGAATGGGATCGATGGGTTGCTGGAGGATCAGGTGCAAGGCGGTGGGTATCGCTGGGTCGAGTTGGTGATCGCGCTCGTGGCCTTGGCGGCGGTCTACTGGTTGGTGTCGCGCGCGTCGGCGTCGCCGTGGGGTCGGACGCTACGGGCGATCCGAGACAACGAGGACACGGCCAAGGCGTCGGGCAAGAACACGGTGCGCTTCCGGATGGGCGCGTTCATGCTCGGCGCGATGCTGATGGGACTAGCCGGGGCGATCTATGCGCATCGCAGCGGGACGATCTCGCCGCTCACGTTCTCCGACCTGCTGGGCACGTTCTTTGTCTGGACGATGCTGATCGTGGGCGGCAGCGGCAATCATCGCGGTGCGGTGCTGGGCGCGGTTGTGGTCGGGTTCTTCTGGTTCGGGACGCCGCTGATTCAGGAGTCGCTGCCCGACTGGTTGGGCAGCCGCGTCTTCCAGGTTCGCCAACTCTTGATCGGGTTGCTGATCGTGATCTTCCTGCTCTGGCGGCCGCAAGGCTTGCTGGCCGAGCGAGACCGCGTCAGCCGCTTCGTCACGAGCGGGCCGGGAGGCGAGTTGCCGGAAGGCTGGCTGGACAAAGGGCTGAGACGTCTGCGGGCTGCGCGCAGCCGCTGACTGCGGTTCGGCTCGCCGATCAGTCGCCGTAGGGGATGACGCCGGTGTCCGCAATGCCGCCATCCTCAGTGAAGCGCCAGATGCCAACGAAGCCGCGGTCCAGGTCCCCGTTCTCGTCCCATTCGAGCGATTGGGCGGCGCCCTCGTAGTCGATGTCGTCGCCGTCGCGGGCGGCTTCGAGTCCCTGACGGATGCTGCCGATGTCAGCGACGACCAGCTGTCCCGGCGCGGCGCCGATTCGGCGCAGCTGGTCGCGGATGGCGGCGCCGTCGGTCGATTGCGCAGCGGCGGCGGCGAGCGCGATGGCGATCGTCGCGTCGTAGGCCTGCTTGGTGTAGGGGAAGGCATAGGGCCGCTCGTACTTGTCCAGGAAGGCGGCCTCCCAGAGCAGCGCCGACTCGGTGCCGGGCGCCGTGCCCGGCGCGGTGCCCGGCATTCCGGCGAGATACTCAGCGCCGATCGCGTCAATCAGTTGGAAGTTGCGGCTGGTCGGCCCGAACACGAAGCGGTCGTACAGGCCGTTCTCGATGGCCTCGCGCAGGATGATCGCCCCTTCGGGCACGTAGGCGAGCATGACCATCGCCTCGGGATCGTCGGACAGCGACTGTTGGATTTCGGCGAGGTAGCTGGGCTGCTGCGGGGTGACAGCGACGGCGCGGACCTGACCGCCGTACGTCTCGGTGAACGCGGCCTCGAAGGTTTCTGCGATGCCTTGCCCCCAGGCGTCGTCGCGATAGAGCACGCCGACGTTGCGGTAACCCTGCTCGTTGACCAGCTGGGCCAATGCTGGGCCCTGCACGATGTCGTTGAGGGTCGCGCGGAAGAGGAAGTCATCGTCGGCAGCGAGGGCGAGCTGGGGAGAAGAGGACGCGGGCGAGATCTGCGGGATGCCGGCTGGACCGGTGACGCTCTCGGCGACAGCGATCGAGTTGGTGCTGGAATGCGCGCCGACGATGGCGTGCGCGCCCTCGATCTCGATCATCCGGCGCGCTTCCTCGACGGCGATGGTCGGGTCCGTGTTCGTGTCGCCGATCAGGAACTCGACGGGTTGGCCAAAGACGCCGCCGGCCGCGTTGATGTGCTCGATTGCGAGCAAGAACCCGTCGCGCATCTCAACCCCGATCTCGGCCAGTCCACCGGTGAGGTCGCCGAGCAGCGCGATCTTGAGGGGTCGGACCGCGTTGCCGGCCTGTTGTGCGTCGGGCGAGGGTTGCGCTTGCCGTTGCGAGGTCTGTTGAGGTTGTGCGGTCTGGTCGTCGCTGCCGCAAGCGGCAAGCGCGATGACGGCGGCCGCGAGAGCCAGCGCGAACAGGATCAACCAGCGGTGCCGCACAGTCACTCCTTCGTGTACTTGATGACCTCAACGTCGGCAATCGTATTGTCGGCGCTGAACTCCCAGATGCCGATGTAACCGTGAGTACTATCGCCATGCTCGTCCCAATCCGCGCTCACGGCGGCGCCTTCGTAGTCGACGTCGCCGCCGCGCGCGATCTCGGCCAGGCCCGCGGCGAGGCTGTCGGGCGTCGGGATCACGATCAGGCCGGGCGCGGAGCCGATGCGGCGTAGCTGGTCGCGGATGGCCGTGCCGTCGGTCGATCCGGCGGCTTGCGCGGCGAGCGCCAACGCGATCGTGGCGTCGTATGCCTCCTTGACGTAGGGCAGGCTGGGCGCTTCGCCGTACTCAGCGAGGAACGCGTCGTCCCAGGCTCGCGATGAGTCGTTCTGAGGTGCTGATGCGACGTACGTGCCGCGCATGCCGGCGAGCAGCTCGCCGCCGATCGCCTCAGGCACCGCCGTCGAGCGGCCTGGCGCGCCGAAGACGAAGTGGTCGTAGTAGGCCAACTCGAGCGCTTCGCGCAAGATCAGGATCGTCTCAGGTGGGAAAGCGATCAACACCAGCGCCTCTGCGTCTGCCTCAACCGACTGTTCCAACTCGGCGGTGAAGCTGGTGGCGCCGGGGCTGACACCGATCGAGCGCAACGTGCCAGACCAGTGCTGCTCGAAGGCGTCGGCCATGCCTTGCCCAAAGGCGTCGTCGCGATAGAGCAGACCGACGTTGTCGAAGCCCTGCTGCGCCGCAAGTTGAGCGAGGTAGCGGCCCTCGACATGATCGGCGAGCGAGACGCGGAAGAGGAAGTCATCGTCTTCGGCCACCGTGATCTGCGCCGATGTGGCGACGGGGGAGATGGTCGGAATGCCGGCTGGTCCAGTGACTGATTCAGCGACGGCCAGAGCCATACCGCTGGCCATCGGCCCGACG
>JAJEBU010000123.1 GCA_022822375.1 Dehalococcoidia bacterium | reverse complement strand
GCGGGGGATTGTGAACAGTGGCGAGGAGATCGAGATTGTCGGGATCAAGGACACGCGGACGACGGTGGTGACGGGGGTGGAGATGTTCAAGAAGACCTTGCCGACGGGCGAGGCGGGGGACAACGTGGGCTGTCTGTTGCGGGGCATCGACCGCGAGGAGATCGCGCGGGGTCAGGTGCTGGCGGCGCCGGGCTCGATCACGCCGCACACGGCGTTCGAGGCGGAGGTGTACATCCTGTCGAAGGACGAGGGCGGACGTCACAGTCCATTCTTTCCTGGCTACCGGCCGCAGTTCTACATTCGGACGACGGATGTGACGGGGGAGATCGGCTTGCCGGAGGGCATCGAGATGGCGATGCCGGGCGACAACGTACAGATGAAGGTTCGGCTGATTTCGCCGATTGCGCTGGAGGAGGGTCTGCGCTTCGCGATTCGCGAAGGCGGCCGCACCGTCGGCGCCGGCGCCGTCACCAGCATCATCGAGTAACACGGCGCTGAACGAATCGCGATCTAGCGCGACTGACGCAGATCGTGCGATGATGAGGGTTCGATATGCAGCCGCAACGGCTGAGGAAGGGAGCTGGCCATGGCGAAGGGTGACCGCGTGTTCATCACGCTGCGCTGCCGCGAATGCCAGTCGCACACGTATCACACGACGAAAAACCGTCGCAACGATGCCGACCGTCTGGAACTGACCAAGTACTGCCCCCACTGCCGCGGGCGGCGCGAATATCGAGAGACGCGGTGATCCGTGGCCCGTTCGCGAGATAGCCGTCGTCGACGCCGCCGCAGCAGCGGACAGCCGCGCGCCGCCTCTGCGGCGACGCCGAGGCCGTCGCGATCGCAACGCAGCGCTTCCGACGACGATTCCTACTCGCCGGCCTCATTCGGCAGCCAGCAGACGGCCGCCGTCGAGGCGGCCGCACTGCCGGCGCGGCCGCGACGCGAGATCGCGTCGTCGCGGCCGACCACTGCGGACACGCCCCGCGTGCGCGGTTGGTTCTACCGCATGACGCATCCCCAGGCTGTGCTCTCGATCATCGACGAGCTGCGCAAAGTTGTCTGGCCGTCGCGCCAGGAAACAGCCAACCTGACCGTGGTTGTGCTGGTCGTCGCCATCGCCGTCGGCATCTTTCTCGGCGCAATCGATTTCGGTCTGAATCGAGTGGTTGAGGAGGCGTTGCTGCCCTGATGACCACACCACGCGAGACCCCGGAAGCCAGCAGCGCCTTCGGCGGCGATTTCGCCGCCTCCGAACTCTCGGCCGCCGAGCGCGAGCTGCAAGAAGTCCTGGCCGCCGCCAAAGCGCTCGGCATTGAGACCGAAGAGGCGCCCGACCAAGAACCCATAGACACCGCCGCCGCCACCGCGCTGGTCGAGCTCGGACTCGACCGCCCGATCGAGCGTGAAGCCACGCCGATTGCGTCCTTCCTCCAGGAAGACGACGAGGCAACGCCGTCTGAGCCAGAGCCAGAACTGCCGCTCGAGGGCATCCAGGAGCCTGACGCCGCCTGGTTCGCCGTCAACACCTACTCGGAGTTCGAATACAAAGTGCGCGACGACATCGACCTGCGGATTCGCAGCATGGACGCCGAGCGGCACTTCGTCGAGCTGAATCCACTGCAGGCGGCAATGGGCCCCGCGCAGCGCAACCGCTCGTTGGGAGCGAAGCGTGTCGTGCTCGTCCCGACCCAGCAAGAGGTCGAGATCAAGGGCGGCAAGCGTCGCGAGGTCGAGCGCAAGCTGCTGCCCGGCTACGTGCTCCTGCAGATTCGGCTCAACCCCGACACCGGCGAGATCCCGGATGACGCCTGGCACCTCGTCAAGAACACGACCGGCGTGACTGGCTTCGTCGGCACACGCGAAGAGCAGCGCGAGCGGCCCGTCGCCCTGTCGCCCGATGCGATCCGCAACATCATCGGCCAAACGCAGGTCGAGGAGCCGCAGATCCGCGTCGGATTCTCTGTCGGCGACGCGGTCCGCCTGACCGATGGGCCGTTCCTCGACATGGTCGCCGAGGTCGAGGAGATCAACATCGAAAAGGGCAAAGTCCGCGTCCGCATCTCAATGTTCGGACGCGAAACACCGCTCGAGCTGGACTTCGACCAGGTCGAGAAGCAATAGGCTGCAGATTCCACCGCATTGCCGCGCCGCGCCAGCGTCTCGGCAGACGGAAGAGGGAGCGACTGGATGGCGAAGCGTGTACGAGCAGTGCTCACACTGCAACTCGAGGCGGGCAAGGCCAGTCCGGCGCCGCCGGTCGGCCCGGCACTGGGTCAACACGGTGTTGGCATCATGGAGTTCGTCAAGAGCTACAACGAACGCACCGCGCAGAACGCGGGCGAACTGATCCCAGCCCAGATCACGATCTACGAGGATCGCTCCTTCACGTTCGAGCTGCGGACGCCGCCAGCCTCCGACCTGATCCGCCGAGCGGCCGGTCTGGAAAAGGGCGCGTCCGAGCCTCGCCGTGAAGTGGTCGGATCAATCAGCTCCGACCAGGTGCGCCAGATCGCCGAAAAGAAAATGCAAGACCTGAACGCGAACGACATCGAAGCGGCCATGAAGATGGTCGCGGGGACCGCGCGTTCGATGGGCGTGGAAGTCGAGGCCTAGAGATGCCGAAGCGAGGCAAGCGCTACCGCAGCGCGCTGGCGGAGTACGACAAAGACTCCCACTACGCGCCCGATGAAGCGGTCAAGCTGATCAAGAAGCTGGCCAACGCCAAGTTCGACGAAACGGTCGAGCTCCACATCCGCACTGGACTCGATGTGCGCCACGCCGACCAGCAGCTGCGCGGCACCGCGCGCCTCCCGCACGGCCTGGGCAAGGATGTCCGCGTCGCCGTCTTCGCCGAAGGCGACGCCGCTGGCGCCGCGGCGGAGGCTGGCGCAGAAGTCGTCGGCGCCGACGACCTGATCCAACAGGTCCAGGACGGCTTCACCGAGTTTGACGTCGCGATCGCCCAGCGCGAGTTGATGGGCAAGGTCGGACGCTTGGGCCGCGTGCTCGGCCCGCGCGGGCTCATGCCCAACCCACGCGCCGGCACGGTCGTCGATCGCGAGGAAATTGCCAAGGCCGTCGGCGAGGCCAAGGCCGGCCGCGTCGAGTTCCGCACCGACCGTGAAGCCTCCGTGCATGTGCCGCTCGGCAAGGCCAGCTTCGGCGAGGAACAACTGCTCGACAACCTGGCCACGATGGTCTCAGAGATCGTCAAGTCCAAACCATCGGGATCCAAGGGCAGCTACATTCGCTCGCTCAATATCGCCTCGACCATGGGGCCTGGCGTCAAGCTCGAGCAGCAGGCGACGCTGGCGCTCAAGGCTGACTAGCGGCACCGTCATCGAGAGACTCACATACATCGGCCGTGACAGACGCGAACCGTGTGTCTGCGATAGGCTGAGAAACGAATCGGATACCAATCGCCGCCCGAGACCGCTGGCGCGTCCGTATTGAGCGGACGCTGAAACATCCAGCGCAGGCAGCAATCCCCAGATCAGCAAGAGCGCTCGACGCGCGGCTGATCGATGGTTGCCAGTCTGGTGGTCGTGCAGGTCGGGGCGGTGGAACGGCAACAGGCAGCCGACGCGGCTGCAAGCGGGGGACGCCATGGCCACTGAACGGAAACGCGAACAGGTCGCGCTGCTCGAAGAGCGGCTGGGCCGCGCCTCGATCACGATCGGCTTTGACTACCGGGGCCTGTCCGTGAAGGACATGCAACAGCTTCGACGCGGCATCAGCGCCGAAGCGCCGGAGACCGAGCTGCGGGTGATCAAAAACACGCTCTGGCGGCGCGCCGCTGAGAACGCCGGCGAGGCCGCCGCGGCCGACCTGGCCAGCGAGGCGACTGCCCTCCTGTTCGGCTTCGGCGACCTGACCGAAGCGCCCCGCGCGCTGCAGCGGTACAGCCGGGCCGAACGGCTCGAACTGCCCATCTACGGCGTCTACGTCGAGGGCGAGTTGCAGGACGGCTCGCAGGTCGCCGCTCTGGCCGACGTGCCCAGCCGGCCCGAACTGATGGCCAGGGTCGCCGGTGGACTGAACAGTCCCGTGGCTGGTCTGGCTGGCGTGCTGAGCGCCACGTTCCGCGACGTCGCGGCGATCGTCGAAGCCCGCGCCGCGCAGTTGGAAACCGCAGAATCGGGAGCCGAGTAACTCCCGCGCAGCATCACACAGCGCCGGCCCGAGCGGTCGGTTGAGATGGAGTCTGACATGTCGAAAGTGGACGAGGCGTTTGAACTGATCAGCGCCATGACGATTCTTGAGGCCCGCGACCTGGTCAAGAAGATCGAGGACGAATTCGGTGTCACGGCGGCCGCTCCGGTGGCCGTGGCCGCCGTCGGCGGTGCCGTCCCAGGCGCCGACGCCGCCGCAGCGGTCGAAGAGCAGACCGAGTTCGACGTCGTCCTGACCGAGTTCGGCGACAAGAAGATCAACGTGATCAAGGCCGTCCGCGCCGTGACCGAACTGGGCCTGCGGGAGGCGAAGGAATTCGTCGAGTCCGTCCCGCAGACCGTCAAGGAAGGCTTGGCCAAGGAAGAGGCCGAGTCGATCAAGTCACAGCTCGAAGAGGCTGGCGCCGTCGTCGAGCTCAAGTAGCTCCATCAACCAGTACGTCGACCCGCCCGTCAACCCGCAGCGTCCTGGCCGTCGCGGACCGTCGGCCGGTTCGCACGGTTGGGCGTCAGTTGCGCGGGCGCGACAAGCGTTCTATTATGCCTGCGATCATTTCCCCCAATCCTCTGTTTGGGGCAGGGTCTGCGAGGCGGCCCGATGGTGCGTTCCCGCTCGGAAGCAACATCCATGACGGGTCAACCGTCACGACGGGCCGATGGTGGCCTGCGTTTGGAGTTTGCTGCGGTCGTGATCGTCAGCATCGCCGTGGTTTTGGTCGCCGTCCTGCACGCCCCCAACTCCTCTTCCGTACCGACCGCTGATCCGCTCGTCATGTCGACAGCAGCCACCTCAACATCCGAACCGCGGGCCGCCGCACAATCTCAACAAGCCCAACAGGACTCATCCATTGAATCGTCCGAACAGCCGCACATGCCAGAGATGATCACCGCCGTTGATCGCCCGGGCGAGACCGGCCAGGGCGACATCGTCATCCCCGGTCGACTCGACCGCTATCAGGTGCAGCGCGGCGAGACGCTCCAGTCGATCTCTGCCGATCTCAGTGTCGCGATCGACGACATCGTCGCCTGGAATGAGCATCTCGACATCAACACGGTACTGATTCGCGGCGAGTGGCTCTGGATTCCACGAGCCGAGCCGTCGCTCGTCGCAGACGAGGACATCGACGCCGAGCTGGAGGAAAGTCACGGTCGTGGCGGAGGGTAGCTACCACGAGCTGATCGGAACGCAGCCGCCCGATCCCAAGCGCGCACGGAACTCCATTCTGCGCTCGATGGCGATCTGGACGCCGATCTTCACCCTGCTCGTGGTCGGTTCCGTCTACATGGCGGTCGATGCACTGGACGGCAACGGCGGCGCCTGGTTTGGGTTCTCGCTCTTCGCGCTGATCGGTCTGCTCTCCGGCTTCTCCTCGCTCTCCGCCTTTCGCGACTGGTTTACCGAACCGATCGAGACGACCGGGCAGGTGGCGCGCAAGTGGCGCAAGTTCGACCTGCTTATCTTCTTTCGCGCCCACTACGTGCTCGTCGCCCGCCGCGTCTACCGCGTGCCGCGATTGATGTTTGAGGAAATGCCCGAGACCGGCGGCTGGGTCTACATCAACCACTATCCCCACACCAACGCCGTGGTGTCCTGGCGGCCGCTCGGCGAGGATGAACGACGCGAGGGCGTCGACCTGTCGCCGAGCGAGGACCAAGCGGACGATCCAGATGAGTCGGACGACCCAGACAAGCGCGGTTGGGGCCGACGCCGCCGAGACCGCGAGGAACCCGTCACGGCCCGCGAACAGGTCGACCTGCCCAGCTTCGGCGACCGACGCGACGATTGACGCCGGCGGCGTGCCGAACTCCCCGCAGCCGGCCGAACGATCTGAGGATCGCGACCACCTCGCCGAACTCCAAGCGCTCTGGGCACAGGAAGACGCCGACCGCGCTCGCCGAACAGAGCCAGATGAGAGCGAGGACGCCGCCGGCGGTGGCCAGCGCATCGCGGACCTCGACCCGGACGACCGGCCCCGCGAACGGTTGCTGCGCTACGGAGCTGAGGCGCTCGCCAACTACGAGTTGCTCGCGATCCTGCTCAGCTCGGGGCGGCAAGGCGAGAACGCGCTGGAGGTCTCGCGCCGACTGCTCAAGGAACGCGGGCTCGTCGGACTGCTGCGCTCGGATGTGCGCGATCTGATGGAGGTCTCCGGACTCGGCGAAGCCAAGGTCACGCGAATCTTGGCGGCGGTTCAGCTCGCCTCGCGCGGCCTGGCCGACGATGAATGGTCCTCCCGCGAGCCGCTCAGTACCGTCGAACAGGTCTTCAAGCGCTACCAGCCGTTACTCGGCGATCTGCCCCGCGAGGAAGTCTGGGTGCTCGTGCTCGATCGCCAGAACTGCCTGATCCGCGAGGAACGTATCTACCAGGGCATGGTCGACGGCGCCGCCGTGCGCGTCGCCGAGCTGCTCCGTCCTGTCATCCTCCACCAAGGCCGCTCGATGATCCTCGTCCACAACCATCCCTCCGGATCACCCGAGCCGTCGCGAGCCGACCAGCTGTTGACCGCAGAACTGGTCCAAGCCGCCGAGACGATGGCCATCGACATGCTCGACCACATCATCGTCACTCGCGACAACTTCGAATCGATGCTTAACATGGGCGTGCTGCCCACCAACCGGTCCGGCCACCAGACGACCAAATCGAACAGGCGGGAATCGAGCAAGCGGAAGTCGACCAAGCGCAAACGCGCCAGTCGCACAGGCGACGCCTGACCGATGTCCACCGCGTTCAGCGGCGGGATCGCTGTGTACAGTGAACGCCGTGGACGATGCCGCGCTCATCCTGGGACTGAACTGGATCGACATCGTCGTCGTCGGCGTGGCGGCGGCCATCGGCTTGTGGGGATGGAAGCTGGGCATCTTGCGCGCCGGCGTCGCCCTGATTGCGGTGGTGGTCGGCGTCGTCCTGGCCGGTATGTACCACCAGAGCGTCTTCACCGACCTCGCCATTGACGACGCGCCCTCCGGCCTGATGCGGACGGTCAGCTTCAGCGTCATCCTCACGCTCGTGCTGGTCGGTGGATACGCGCTGGGCACGCTGCTCAAGGGTCTCGCATCGATGTTGCTGCTGGGCATGGCCGACCGCGCCGCAGGTGCCGTCTTCGGCCTGATCGTTGGTCTGTTGTTGGCCCAGGCCGTCTTCGCCATCCTCGTGCTGGCCGGACTCGGCGACGCGCACGACACGCTCGGTGACTCAACCATCGGTTGGTGGATGATGGACAACACGCCGGTGGTCCGCGCCCTGCTGCCGTCGGAGTTTGACCTCGCCATCCAGGAGTTCGTCTCTGAGGTGGGCGGCCTGCGCGCCACCGTCGACAATCTGAGCGCACCGCTCAACGGCAGCTAAACATCACTCGTGCATCGGTCGTGCATCGGTCGTGCATCAGGCGAACACACGACGCCCACAAGCGGACCCCTCCGCCTTTGGTACGATCAGCTCGGTGTCATGTCCGTTCTCAGCCGCTCGGTCTTGGTCCTGAATCAGAACTACGAGCCGCTGCATGTTTGCAATGTGCGGCGGGCGGTGGTGCTGGTCTCGCGCGGCAAGGCTGAAGTGATCGACCGTCTCGACCGCGCCAAGTCGCTGCTGCGCAGCGTCAGCGGCGTGCACGATGTGCCCTCCGTCATTCGGATGGTCTACTTCATCCGCCGACCGAGACCGGTGATGCGGCTGTCGCGGCGCGAGGTCTTCAACCGCGACCGGTTCACCTGTCAGTACTGCGGACGACGCACGGCCACCAAGGACCTCACGCTGGACCACGTGTTGCCCCGTTTCCGCGGCGGAGGCCACACCTGGGAGAACCTCGTCTCGGCCTGCCGCGTCTGCAACCACCGCAAGGCGGGGCGCACCCCGCGCGAGGCGCGCATGACGCTGCGCAGCGAACCCAAGCGGCCCTCCGTCACCCCGGCCAGCCTGTTCGGCCAGTACCTCGAGAGCCAACCCACCTGGGCGCCCTTCATTCCCGGCGCCGAACGGGTGCTGTCGACCGACTAGCTAGCCCGGCTGGCAGGCGCGGCAGAACGACGTCACCCGCCGCTTGGGCGACACCTCCGAGATTGCCGCACCGCAGCTGGGACACGGCTCACCGCCCTTGCGGTGGACGCGCAGGAAATCGCGCGGCTTGCGATCGATCTGATCGCCAATCTGCGCCGCGCAGATCGCGCCCGCCCACGACAACGTCTCGACCATCGCCTCATACAGCGCGATCCGCCGCGATTCGTCCAGCTCCGAGACCTTCGTGAACGGGTGCAGCCCGGCAGCGAACAGGATCTCGTCTGAGTAGGCGTTGCCAATCCCGGCGATGAACTTCGCATTGACCAGCACGTTCTTGACCTGTCCGCGATGACGCTTCAGACGTTGCAGGAACAGCTCCTGCGTCAGCGCTGGATCCAGCGCGTCGGGACCCTGCTCATTCAGGACCGGCACCGAGTCCAACTCGTCAGCGTCGACCAGGTAGATCTTGCCCAGCACACGCTCATCGATGTATCGCAGACCCAATCTCGCGTCGTCATGCTCCGACGCAAAGCGCAGCGCGACGCATGTCCGCGCATGCGCCTTGAGCGGCGCGCCCAGACCGTCGGCGCCGGCCATCCACTGGAAGCGCCCGTTGAGCATGGGGTTGACCGCCATCACGCTGCCCCGATCGGTGTACCAGAGCAAGAACTTGCCGCGCCGCTCGACATGCTCGATCCGCGCACCCAACAGTCCAGCCTCGAAATCGGGCCTCGGCAACCGCACGACGATCGGCTTCGGTACCTCCACCGACGAGATCGACCGCCCGCCGATCCGCTCCGTCAGCACCTGCGCCACGTGCTCCAACTCCGGGATCTCAGGCATCGAAGTTCGCAGTCACGGTCAGGGTCACGGCCGGGGAGCCCGCGGATAGCTGCCGATGATCCGCAGACGCTCCAGCTCCGGCTCCATCCGCGCCAGCGCTTCCGACAGCGGCGCCGTCGAGCGATGCCCATCGCAATCAACGAGAAAGAGATACGTACCCAACCGCTCGCGAGCGGGCCGCGATTCGATCCGCGTCAGGTTGATGCCCGCGTCGGCAAAGTGCTGCAGCGCGCGCAGCAGCGCGCCGGGACGGTTGGCTGTACTGAACAGGATCGTCGTGCGATCGTCGCCCGTCGGGTCGTGATCCTGCGCCGCCAGCACGACGAAGCGGGTGGCGTTGCGGTGGTCGTCCTCGATGCCAATCTCGAGGATCTGAGCGCCGTGCAGCTCGGCGGCGCGGCGCGGTGCGATCGCCGCCGTGTGATCGCCCTGGTCAACCGCCCGGCCGACCGCCTGCGCGGTCGACAGCGTGGCTTCCGTGCGGGCATTCGGAAATCGCCGCGCGATGTAGCGCTGGCATTGACCCAGCGCCTGGGGATGCGAGTAGATCGTCGTGATCTCAGCGCTGTCTGCCGTCGGAGACACGATCAGGCAGTGCTCGATCGGGATCACCAGCTCGCTGCAGATACTCAGATCGAGCTGATGGATGATCAGATCATGCGTCTCGCCCACCGCACCCGCGAGTGAGTTCTCGAAGGGCACGACGGCTGCATCCACCTCGAGCCGCGCCGCCGCCTCCGCCGACGCTGTGATGCTGGCGTACGGGACGAGTTCCGTCTGATCGCTCCCGCCCGTGTACAGCACGCAGGCCTGCTCGGTGAACGTGCCAGGCGGTCCGAGATAGGCGATCCGTTGTGGTGTCGGACTTTTAGTCATCGGTGAGTCATTTCATGTCAGCGCCGCCCGCAAGGCTGCCTCATGCTGCACGTGCGTGACTGCGATGACGAGATCCGAAGCGTGGATCGTGGTGTTCGGGCCGGGAATGAGCGCGTCGTCGCCCTCGCGTACGACGAGCACGAGCAGCGTACTCGGCGGCAGACGCAGCTCGCGCACCGTGCAACCCACCACCGATGACTGTTCAGCCACCCGTTGCTGGCTGAGCATGAACGAGCTCGACGCCAGCTGCGTCAGCCGCGTCAGACTCTGCAAGCCCTTGTTCACCTCGAGTTCGATGGCGTTCACGATCGATGTCGTCGCCGAGACCGTGTTGTCGAAGCCCAGCGCTCGGAAGATGCTCTCGTTGCGCGGATCGTTGATCCGCGCGATCACCTTGCCTGCGCCGAATCGAGTCGCAGCGGTCTGGCCCACTGCGAGATTGGCCTGGTCACGGCCCGTACAGGCGACCACCACGTCTGCGCGGTTCATCCCGGCGGCCTGCTGGACATGGACTTCCGTGCCGTCGCCGACCAACGCCACCTCGCCCAACTCATGGTTGATCGACCAGGCGGTGTCCGCTTCGCGCTCGATCACGCAGACTTCATGGCCCATTCCGATTAGATCGCGCGCCGCGCCTCGACCGACTTTGCCGCCGCCGACGATCACGATGTACATCTGCCTAGACCCCGTCCCCGTCGGACGACGGCGCATCGGACTCGGGCGACGTCGCGAAGGCCGCCTCGCGCACCATCTGGTCGAGAATCGTCGTCGGGTTGACGACGTTGATGCCCAGCTGCTGGTAGACCTCGGCCCGGTCCGGATCGTATATGCGCGCGACGACGCGCGGCGCGCCGTGGATGTGCTTGGCCACCTGCACCGCCATCGCGTTGCGGTTATCTCCGTTGGCGAGCGCCAGAAAGACGTCCGCATGCTTGACGCCTGCGACCTCCTGGATCGCGCTGTCCTCGCCGGGTCCGACCACGCGCGTCCCGGAGAATCCGTCGCCCAGCCAGTTGAACGCAGCCTGATCGATGTCGATCACGGTCACGTGATGGCCCTCCGCGTCCAGCTCGCCAGCCAGCATCGAGCCGAGCCGCCCGCAGCCCATGATCACGACGCGCACGATCAGCCTCCCAGCAGCCCGTTGCGGTGCACGCCGCGCGGCGGCTCCCGCACCACGATCACTTCGCACGTCGCGTGGGAGATGATGTAGTCCGCCGTATGGCCCAGATCGATCGCCGCGCCCGAACTACGCGCCAGCGCCGTCTGCTCGCCGCCGCCGTGCACGGTGTTGGCGTGCGACACGCCCAGCACGATCAGATCGACGCCTGTCTCGCTGGCCTCACTGACGATCGCCGGCCCGGCGTGACGCGCCGATAGGATCACCACCTCGCACGACACCTTGGCCTGCTTGACCTCGTCTTCCGCCTCGCTCACGCAGGCTTCGGCGGTCGCTTGCAGCTTGGGCAGGTCGGCATCGAGCGCGTAGGCGCGGTCGACTTCTGCGACATAGATTGGGAGCACGCGGGACTTGCGCCGGTCGACACGAGCCAGCGTCAGGGCTACTTCCAGCCCGCGCCGCGCCTCCGGCGAGCGGTCGAACGGGACCATCACAGAGATGCCAGCCATGCCCGTAGCGTATTCCCTGCCGCCCGCGATCCGATGACTGGCTAGTACACGTACTTCGGCTGCTCGCGGATCACGTGCGATCCGTCCTCGTCGAGCTGCTCGAGCCAGGCGTGCAGGCGTCCGTTCTCGATCTCGATGAAGCCCAACGTCCCCATTCGCGTGTCGAGGTTGCGCGGATACATCGGGCTGCCGGGATTGATCAGCAGCACGCCCCGAATCGTCTCCAACGACGCGACATGCGTGTCGCCGTGGACCACCACGTGGCGCGGGCCGCCAAAGTAGTGGTCCATCATCGACTCAACCGTCCGATACGGCGGCCACTCCGGCAGCGCCATATCGTGCGTCAGTCCGAAGGTGAAGCCCTCGAACTCCAGGTTCCACGCCTCCCGCAGCCGCGGATCCTCCGGTTGGACAGGCCGTCCGCCCGATCCGTCGTCGCCGTTGCCGCGCGCGACATAGATCGGCGCGACGGCCTCAAGATGGTCAATCAGTCCGATGTCGTGAATGTCTCCACCGTGCAGCAAGACATCGGCCGTGCGAATCCGATCCCACAGCTGCGGCCACAGCTCCGTGCCGGCTTCGGGAACGTGAGTGTCGGATATGAGGCCAATGCGCATGCTTGCTAGCCTAACGCCACTGTGAGAAACCGGCGCACCAATTCACGCGCGATCGACCTTGAGTTGGGCAGCGTCGCCCGACGGATCGAGCGGCTCGCCAATCAGGGTTTGGCTCGCTGGGTGATCCTCGCGGCGGTCATTGCGCTGGCCATGATCGGCGCCTACGTGTGTCGCGTCGACCGCGATGTCGCCCAGTTTGCCGGCTCAGGCGTGCTGCCCCAGACCGATATCCGCGTCGCCATGATCACGCACGGCGGGATCGGTGATCCTTTCTGGGACGAGGTGGCCGCTGGCGCATTTGCTGCGCAGCGCGAGTTCGGCATCGAACTGCTCTACGACGGCGACGGCAACGTCAGCGAGCAGGTGCGCCTCGTCGACAACGCCGTCGCGCTGGGCTACGACGTGCTGATCGTGTCGCTCGCCGATCCCGACGCGCTGGAAGACTCCATTCGCGGCGCGGTCAGCGCCGGACTGACCGTGATGTCGATCAACTCTGGCGAGGAGCGCGGGCGCGCCTTCGGCGCGGTCACCCACTTCGGACAGCCCGACGGCGTCGCCGGACTCGGCGCGGGTGAGCGGCTCGCGACCGCTGGCGTCACCAAACTGCTCTGCCTGATCCACGAGGCCGGCAACGTCGGCCTCGAATCGCGCTGCGCCAACGCCGGCCTCGCGCTCGAGCTGTCCGGCGGCACGATGCAGCGCCTGTTCGTGACCGGCACGGCCGACCGCGTCTCCACCATCGGCGAGATCGCCGCCGTGCTCCAGGCCGACTCGTCGATCGACGGCATCCTCGCGCTCAACTCCAGCATCGCCGAACTCGCCTTGGAATCGATCGCATCCTCCGCCTCCCAGGCGCGGCTCGCCACGTTCGACGTCTCGCCGACCGTGCTCGAGCTGATTGAGTCCGGCGAGATGCTCTTCGCTGTCGATCAGCAGGCCTACTTGCAGGGATTCTTGCCGATCGCCTTCGCCTACTTCCAATCGCTCGACGCCGATGCCGAGACCGTCGGCATCCTGGTCGGGATGGAGCGTTGGGCGGCGTCTGGACGGCTCGTGACCGGACCAGCGTTCGTCGACCAATCCAACGCGAGGCGCTACCCACAGTTGGGAGACGACTGATGCGCTCCAACGAGTCCGTGGCGCTGACCGCGCCGGCTGCATCAGCCGCATCAGCACGCAGCTGGACGAGGCCCGGCTTGCTGATTGGCCTGCTGATCTGCTTGCTGCTCGTCGTCGCGGCCGGTACTTCGGCCGCCGGCTGCGCCAGCGCCGCTCGTGAGCGCCTGGGGCTGGGACTGGCGCCGCCAATCTCGGTGGCGATGATCGTGCACGGCGCAGACGGCGACCCCTTCTGGGCCGAAGTCAACAGCGGCGCCATCGACGCAGCTCGCGCCTTCGACGTCAACCTGCTCTGGCGCTCGACGCCCGATACCAACGAGCGGGTGCGCTTGATCAACGAAATCATTCAGCAAGGCTTCGATGTCCTCGTCGTCTCCCTGCCAGACCCCGAGGGCATTTCCGAAGTGATCGCTGACGCAATCGTGGTCGGCACCACCGTCTATGTCGTCAACGTCGGGTCCGAGATCGGTGCCGAGCTCGGCGCGGATTCCTACTTCGGTCAGATCGAGACGGTCGCCGGACTCGCAGTCGGCGATCGCCTCGTGGATGCCGGCGCCACTCATCTGCTCTGCGTCCTGCACGAGCGCAACAACATCGCGCTGACCACTCGCTGCCAGCGCGCTGGTTCGCGCGTCGGACGGGTCACCAACCTCTTCGTCGATCCGGCCGTCGGGATGACCGCCGACCAAATCAGCGACGCGCTGGCCCTCGATCCGTCAATCGACTCCATGCTGACGATGAACACCACCGTGATGAACGCGGCCTCTGACGGACTCAACGACGCGCTCGACCAAAGCGACGCCAGCCGCGTGGTCGTCCATGCAGTCTTTGAGCTCAACGACAGCATTCTTGATGCGATTGAAGACGGTCGAGTGGCGTTCGCCGTTGACCAGCAGCCATACTTGCAGGGTTATCTACCCGTCGCCTACTCGCGATTGGTGCAGTATGCGGAGGTCAGCCAACGATACGAACAGGGCGACGAACTGGCCGACGCCATGCTCCAGTGGATCGCCGGCAGCGGCATTCTGCTCGGACCTGGATTCGTCGACAACAGCAACCTGGCCGTGGTCCGCGCCGCGGTCGACAAGTATCAACAGCCGACAGCGAGCGAGTGACCGCCATCGTGCCGGGTCTACCAGTTACTCTGCCCGATAGCGGCCAACGGCTCTGAAAGCGACGCCGACGTGTTACGCGACCACCTGGCACCGTTGACACCGAACCGCGAGTGGACGCGGAACCTGGTTCTGCGGCCCGAGCTCGGCTCGTTGGTCGCGGCCGCGCTGCTGTTCATCTTCTTCAGTATCGCGAGCTCCGGCGCGATGTTCGAGATCCCCACCATCGCGCGCGTGCTCGACACCGCATGGCCCTACGGAATCATCGCCGTCGCCGTCGGACTGCTGATGATCAGCGGCGAGTTCGACCTCTCCGCCGGCGTCATGGTCGGCACGGCCGGCGCGTTGCTCGGCGTGATGGCCACCGAGTGGGGCATGAACCTGTGGCTCGCGCTCGTGCTCTCGCTCGGCATCTGCCTGGCGCTCGGACTCTGGAACGGCGTCCTCGTCGTCTGGACCGGGCTGCCCTCCTTCGTGATCACGCTCGGGACGTTCTTTGGTCTGCGCGGAGCCAACGTGGCGCTCTCCAAGTACTTCACCGGCGACGCCCTGATCGAAAACATCGACGAAGCCAGCGGCTACGACGCGCTGCACGCCATCGTCGCGACCGTCTTTGGCACCGCGCCTTCCGACTTTCGCGTCTCGCTGCTCTGGTGGGGCGGATTCATCGTGATCGCCACGTGGATCCTCTGGCGCACCAAGATCGGCAACTGGATCTTCGCCACCGGCGGCGACCGCGAGGCCGCCCGCGCCGTCGGCGTACCAGTCAACGGCACCAAGATCGGCCTGTTCATGCTGACGGCCGGCGCCGCCTGGTTCGTCGGCGTCAGCAACGCCGTGCGCTACACGTCCGTCCAGGCGGGTCAAGGCGTCGGCGCAGAGTTCTTCTACATCATCGCCGCCGTCGTCGGCGGCTGCCGCATGGCGGGCGGCTATGGATCAGCCGTCGGCCCGGCGATCGGCGCGCTGATCTGGGGCATCGCCTTCATCGGCATTCCCCAGGCCGGTTGGAACTCCGACTGGCGCTGGGCCTTCCTCGGCGTCTTGCTGCTCGTCGCGACGCTGATCAACCACATCGTCGGCGAGCGGGTGCGCATCCAGCGCTCGAGCTGAGCAGGAACATGTCATGAGCACCATGGAAGTCAGCGACGACACCCAGCAGGCCGACCGCGAGCCGCCCGTGATCGAAACGCGCGGCCTGGGCCGACGCTTCGGCCCTGTCGTCGCGCTGCAAGATGTCGACCTCCAGCTGCACGCCGGCGAGGTCAACTGCGTCGTCGGCGACAACGGCGCGGGCAAGTCAGTCTTCATCAAGATGCTCTGCGGCATGCTCGCACCGAGCAGCGGCGACGTGCTGCTCGACGGCGCGCCGATCGAGTTCACGTCTCCGCGCCAGGCCCGATCCTTTGGCATCGTGGCGGTCTACCAAGACTTAGCGATCGTGCCGTTGATGTCGCTCTGGCGGAACTTCTTCATGGGCGCTGAACCCGTCCGCGGCTGGGGCATCTTCCAGCGCTTCGATGTGGCCTATGCCAAGCAGACCATGAAGGCCGAACTGGACAAGCTCGGCGTCGACTTGGGCGATCCCGATCGCGCCGCCTACACGATGTCGGGCGGCGAGCGGCAGGCCCTGGCCATCGCCCGCGCGCTCTATTACGGCGCGCGCGTGCTGATCCTCGACGAGCCGACGTCCGCGCTGGGCGTACGGCAGTCGGGCGCGGTCCTGCGACTCATCCGACGCGTCGCGCAGCGCGGTACCTGCGTCATCCTGGTCACGCCCAAGCCGCAGCACGCCTTCTGGGTCGGCGACCGATTCCTCGTCTTCAAGCGCGGCCGCCTGCAAGAAGACCTGCGCAGCGAGGACCTGACCCTGGAGGGCCTCTCCTATCTGATGGCCGGCGGCGGTGAGGTCGATGAGCTGCAGAACGTCATCTCGGAAGCAGCCACGGCCTGAGCAACCAGCGGCTGGCCCGGTCAACGGTCGCTGCCAGCGGCGCTCTGGTGTGCGGCGCTCCTGTGTGCGCCGACACGTCCGCCCGCGACCGCCGTGCAGACCCAAGCCCAGCGCGCGATAGACTGAAGACACTGAGCGGAGATTGAGGAGCAACCATGGTCGTTGAGACGGCGACGCAGACGGTGAAGGCGGGCCTGGCGCAGATGCTCAAGGGCGGCGTGATCATGGACGTGGTCACGCCCGAGCACGCGCGCATCGCGGCGGAGGCCGGCGCATGCTCGGTGATGGCGCTGGAACGCGTTCCGTCCGACATCCGCGCCACCGGCGGCGTCGCCCGCATGTCTGACCCGTCGCTGATTCGCGGCATCATCGACACCGTCTCGATCCCGGTCATGGCCAAGGTGCGCATCGGACACTTCGTCGAAGCCTCGATCCTCGAGGCCTTGGGCGTCGACTACATCGACGAGTCCGAAGTGCTCACACCCGCCGACGAAGCGTTTCACATCAACAAGCACCAGTTTGCGGTGCCATTCGTGTGCGGCTGCCGCGATCTCGGCGAGGCGCTGCGCCGCATCGCGGAGGGCGCTGCCATGATCCGCACCAAGGGCGAGGCCGGCACCGGCAATATCGTCGAGGCCGTCCGCCACATGCGCGCCGTGCAAGGCGCCATCGCTCGACTGCAACAGATGGGCGACGAAGAACTGGTCTCCTACGCACGAGACCTCGGCGCGCCAGTCGAGCTGGTCCGCGAGACCCGTGAGATCGGCCGCCTGCCCGTCGTCAACTTCGCTGCCGGCGGTGTCGCCACCCCGGCCGACGCTGCACTGATGATGCGGCTGGGCGCTGACGGCGTCTTTGTCGGCAGCGGCATCTTCAAGTCCGAAGACCCGGCCCGCATGGCCGACGCCATCGTCCGCGCCGTTACCCACTATCAGGACGACGACGTCCTGGCCGACGTCTCGACCAACCTGCCTCAAGCGATGTCCGGCATCGAACTGTCAGACATCCCCGAGCCTGAACGCCTGGCCAAGCGGGGCTGGTAGGCGACGGCCTCCGAGATGGGGTCGATGACGAACCAGCACGGTTCTCGCATCGTCAACGTGGGCGTTCTGGCGCTGCAAGGCGACTTTGCCGAGCACGCCGCGTCGCTCCGGCGCGCCGGAGCACAGCCGCTCGAGGTCCGGACCCTCGAGCAGCTCCAGCACGTCGACGGCCTGATCATCCCCGGCGGCGAGAGCACCACCATCGCCCGCCTGCTGATCGCCTACGACCTGCGAGAGCCCCTGATCGAACTGGGCCGTCGCGGTCTGCCACTCTGGGGCACCTGCGCCGGCGCCATCCTGCTGGCCGAAGAGATCATCAGCCTGGACCGTCCCGCGCTGCACCTGATGCCGATGACCGTCGAACGCAACGCCTTTGGCCGGCAGATCGATTCCTTTGAGGCGCACCTGGAACCAGGCCCGTTCGGCGGCGGCGCCATCCCCGCCGTCTTCATTCGCGCGCCACGGATTCGCTCCGTCGGCGACGGTGTCGACGTCTTGCTGCGACTCGGCGCCGAGCACGACCACGAACCGGTCGCCGTCCAGCACCAATCAATCCTCGCAACGACCTTCCACCCCGAGTTGACCGCGGACACCCGCATCCATCGGCACTTCATCGAGATGTGTCAACAGCGCGCCGACAATCCACGGCCAAGCGAGGCGCACGCGACGCTGGGCCGGTTAGGCTGATGACAATGCCGGCTCCGACCTCCGTGCACAACGCCGCAGCCTCCGCCGACGACCTCGAGGCCCTGCTCTCAACGCTGCCGGCCGCCATTCGACGCGCCGTTGAAGAACGCGGCGTGGCAGAATCCTTGCTCGAGATCGTGCTGGATTTCGGTCGGTTGCCATACGCCCGATACCTCGACGGCGAGGTCATCCTGCGCGAGACCGAAGTGACCAACGCCGAGCTGCAGCTCGTCGTCGCCGCGCTCGGCGAGTTCGGCGCCGACAATCGCGCCGGCATTCCTCGCACCCTGCACCGCATCGCCTGCATTCGCAACCGGCAGCGCGCTGTCGTCGGCCTCACGATGCGCGTGGGCCGAGCCGTCACCGGCTCGGTGGCGGTGATCGAGGACTTCGTCAAGGAAGGCGCATCGATCCTGCTGCTCGGACGGCCCGGCGTCGGCAAAACGACGCTGCTCCGCGAGGCGGCGCGCGTCCTCGCCGAGCAGGGCAAGCGCGTCGTGATCGTCGATACCTCCAACGAGATCGGTGGCGACGGCGATATCCCCCACGACGGCATCGGCCGTGCTCGACGCATGCAGGTCGAACGCCCCGAACTGCAGCACGCTGTGATGGTCGAGGCCGTCGAGAACCACATGCCCGAAGTGATCGTGATCGATGAGATCGGCACCGAGCTGGAAGCGCAGGCCGCCCGCACCATCGCCGAGCGCGGGGTCCAGCTCGTCGCCACCGCGCACGGCAACACGCTCGCCAACCTGATGCTCAATCCCACCCTCGTCGACCTGATCGGCGGCATCCAGACCGTCACGCTCTCCGATGAGGAGGCGCGCCGGCGCGGCACTCGCAAGTCAGTGCTGGAGCGCAAGGCGCCGCCAACGTTCGAGGCGCTCGTCGAGATCCAATCCTTCTCGCGCGTCGCCGTCCACTCCGAACTCGACGCGACCGTCGATGCCCTCCTGCGCGGTGAATCGGTCGACGCCGAGATCCGCGAAATGGACGACGACGGAGACGTCTACACCTCCGTTGACTCCGTCCGATCCGCCGTCGGCGACAACGCGCTCTCCGATATGCAATCGGAGTTTCCCGACGAGCACCGCTGGGCCGGTTCAATCGGCCGGATCGGCAGGGGACCCTCCTTCGGCAACGGCACGACGCATGAGGAGCCGCTGCGCCGCCGCCGCGAGAGCCGTTCGCGGCTGCAATCGGCCTCGCCCGGACCGCACCAGAAGATCTATCCGCTGGGTGTCTCTCTGGCACGCCTGCGCGACTCAATCCGCGAGACCGGCGTCAATGTCTCCATCGCCGAGCGCATCGAGGAGGCGGATGTCGTCATGACGCTGCGCCCGTCCTTCCGCCGCCGACCGCCCGAGCTGCGCCTGGCCGAATCCAAGCGTCTGCCCGTCGTGGTGCTCAAACACAACACCGTGCTGCAGATGGAAAAGAGCCTGCGTGCGCTGGCCAGAGGCTCATCCCCCAACGACGCGGTCACGGCCGCGCTGTCCGAGGCGGAAGAGGCCATCTCCCAGATCCACTCCGGCCGCCAATCCAGCATCGACCTGGCGCCGCAGAATCCGTACATCCGCAAGCTGCAGCATCAGTTGGCCAGCGACCAGGCGCTGGCCTCCGTCAGCAAGGGCCGCGAGCCCAACCGGCGGGTACGCATCCATGGCGGCTGATCCCACCAAGCGCGGAGCGTTCATCACCGTTGAAGGCGGCGACGGCGCTGGCAAGACGACGCTCGCCCGTGCGCTCGCTGCATGCCTCGTCGACGCCGGCTACCGGGTCCGCCTGACCTTCGAACCAGGCGGCACCGAACTGGGCAACCACCTGCGCGCCCTCGTCCTCAACCCCGATCTGGATCTGTCCGACTGGGAAGAAACATGGCTCTTCCTCGCTGCGCGCGCCTCCCACGTCAGCAAGGTGATCCGCCCCGCCTTGCAGGCCGGCGAGATTGTCATCTCCGACCGCTACGCCGACTCCACGCTGGCCTACCAGGGCTTCGGACGCGGACTCGACATCGAGCGTCTGCGCCGCGTCAACGATGAGGCGACGCAGGGTCTGATGCCCGATCTCACCTTGCTGCTGGACCTGCCGGCGGCGGTTGGACTGCAACGCACCCGCTCCCGAACGTCGAGCCGCGACCGGATTGGCGACGCCGCCCTTGGCTTCCACGAGCAAGTCAACGCGGGATTCCGCGAACTGGCGAACGTATCCGCTGGGCGCGTTATCGTGATCGACGCTGACCGCGACGTCACGCTCGTCCGTGCGGCGGCGCTGAAGACCCTGCGCGAGTGGCTGGACGAGCGCCTCGGCGACGAGTTGCCAGGAAATGCGGACCAATGACCTCAGAACAAGCTGACGGCTGGCCGGAGCGCGACCCTGACGTACAACCAGTTGGTCCCGTCACGGTGCGCTTGCCCGCGACCTCCGCCAATCTCGGCACCGGCTTCGACGCCGTCGGCGTCGCCCTGCAACGCTACGTGACCGTCACGCTCTCGATCGCAACCGACAGCGAGGGCGAACGCTCGCCGATGGCCCGCCACGTCCGACGCGCCGTCCGCGAGCTGTACCGCGAACTCGATCTCGAACGGCCCGAGATGGAGCAGATCAGCGTCAGCGTGTCGGCCGAGTTCCCGCTGGGACGGGGCCTCGGCGCGAGCGCTGCCTTCCGCGGCGCCGGGCTCGTCGCCGCCAACGCCTTGCTCGGCGGGACGCTCTCTGCGCAGCGCTTGCTGGAGATCGGCGCCGAACTCGAGGGCCACGCCGACAACATCGCGCCCGCGCTCTTTGGTGGCTGTCAGATCGTCGCGTTCGAAGGCCCCGGCGTGACGCGCATTGATCTGCCCGTCGCCGATGGTCTGCACTTCGTTGGGTTCACGCCCAGTTTCAACATGTCGACCAAGAAGGGCCGCCGACTGCTGCCGCGCAATCTCTCGCGCCGAGACGCGGTTCATCAGGCCTCCCGCGCGGCGCTGCTCGTCGCCGCGCTCTCCACCGGAAGCTGGGACGCACTGCAGCCCGCTGTCGACGACCGACTGCACCAGGCTCCGCGCTCCGAACTGTTCCCCGAAATGTTCGACCTCTTCGAGGCGGCAGAGTCAGCCGGCGCCTACGCCGCCTACTTGTCCGGCGGCGGTTCCACGCTGATGGCGTTGACCGACGACGACCATGCCGAGGCAGTCCGCCACGCCTGGACCTCGGCCGCGGCCAGCCGCGGCATCACCGGTGACGGCTTCATCACCCAGCTGGATACGACCGGGGCGCAGATTCTGTGACCGTCGTTCAGAAGTACGGAGGCACCTCGGTCGGCTCGGTCGAGCGTTTGCGCAACGTCGCGCGCCGCATCGCCGACCGCGCCGCAACCGGCGAGCGTCTGGCCGTCGTCGTCTCCGCAATGGGCAAGTCCACCGACGACCTGCTCGCACTCGCCAACGAGGTCAACTCGCGTCCGCCGCGACGCGAAACCGACCTGCTCATGGCGACCGGCGAGATGGTCTCCTCGGCCCTGCTCACGATGGCGTTGATCGACCTCGGCCGCCCCGCCATCGCCCTGACCGGCGCGCAGGCCGGTGTCTTCACCGACCAGACCTTCGGACGCGCCCGCATTCGTAACATCGACACGCAGCGCCTCGAGGCCGAGCTGAACGATGGCCAGGTCGTCGTCGTGGCCGGTTTCCAGGGTCAGAGTCCGCAGGGCGACTATGCGACGCTGGGGCGCGGCGGCTCCGACACGTCGGCGGTGGCGCTCGGCGCCGCGCTCCGCGCCGAGCAGGTGGAAATCTACACCGACGTCCAGGGCATCTACACGACCGACCCGCGGATCGAGCCGCAGGCCCGTTGCCTGCGTGACATCGCATCCGAAGAAATGCTCGAAGCAGCCCAGCAAGGCGCCGGCGTCATGCATCCGCGCGCCGTCGAGCTGGGACTGCTCTATCAGATACCCATCCTGGTGGCGTCGTCACAAGCCGAGTTCGGCTCGGGCGGCGGCACACTGATACGGGAGCGCGTTGTCATGGAACCTGAAAATCGTGTCAGAACGGTCGCCCTCGATCGCGACGTCGCCTCAGTCACGCTGCGCAACGTCCCCGACCGACCCGGTATCGCCGCGCAGCTCTTCGGCCCCCTCGCCGACGCTGGTATCTCAGTTGACACGATCGTCCAGAACGCGTCCGAGCTGCAGCTGACCGACCTCACCTTCACCGTGACCGAGAGTGACTGGGAACAGACGCAGGAGCTCAGCGGCGCGCTGGCGGCAGAGCTCGGCGCGGCCGATGTGCTGTTCGACCGCGACCTGGTCAAGGTTTCCCTGATCGGCACCGGCATGCAGTCCGGACCCGGCTACGCGGCAACCATGTTCCGCTCGCTCTCCGACGCTGGCATCAACATCGAGCTGATCACCACTTCGGAGATTCGAATTACCTGCCTGGTGCGCTCCGATCGCGGCGAAGAAGCCGTCCGTCTGCTGCACGCGGCCTTCCGCCTCGACGAGGACCTGTCGCGCTGACAGACACTGACGCAAGTCGCCCGGCGCCTTTCTGTCCACAGACTCTGCACGCCGTACACGCCTTCCCCAGATTTCCTGCCGGCGTTTCGACCGTCGCTTGCCACTGCTGCACCTTCTCCTTCATCTTGAGTTGACGGAACAAACAGGAAGTCGAGCCCGATGTTTGCGCACCTCCACACGCACACCGAGTACTCGGAGCTGGACGGCCTCTCCAAGATCACGCCGCTCGTCGAGCGCGCCAAGTCGTACGGTCAGCAAGCCCTCGCAATCACCGACCACGGCAATCTGTACGGCGCGACTCAGTTCTACCGCGCCTGTCGCCAGCAAGACATCCAACCGGTGCTGGGCATGGAGGCGTACGTCACTTCGGGCGATCGCCGCGATCATTCGGGCGGCCGAAACTCGAGCGCCAACCGCTACCACCTCGTGCTGCTGGCCCAGAACATGGCCGGCTGGCGCAATCTGATCCAGCTCTCCACGCGCGGCCACCTCGAAGGCTTCTACTACGCACCCCGCATCGACCACGAGCTCCTCTCCGAACATGCCGAGGGCCTGATTGCGCTGTCCGGCTGCCCGTCATCCGAGTTCCAGCGCGCGCTGGAGCACGACGACATCGAGGAGGCCAAGCGCGTCGCCAACTGGTACCGAGAGGTCTTCGACGACCGCTACTACTTCGAAATCCAACGTCACGAGCAGCTGCCCCAATTCGAGCCAGCGCTGCGCCGCACCGTGGAGATTGCAAACGAATTCGGCGTGCCGTTGGTCGCGACACAAGACTCGCACTACACCGATCCGACCGACCACGACGCGCACGACCTCCTGCTCTGCATCGGCACCAATGCGCTGCGCAGCGACGAACAGCGCTTCCGCTTCGACGGCCAGGACTTCTTCCTCACGTCCGAGACGGAGATGGCTCGAACGTTCTCGGACCTGCCCGAAGCGGTCACCAACACCCAGCTCGTTGCCGAACGCTGCGATGTGACGCTGGACTTCGACCGTCTGCAGCTGCCCAAGCCGGACATCCCCGAAGGCTCGACCGCGATGGAGCACCTGACCGAACTGGCCTTCGCCGGACTGCAGCAGCGCTACGGCGACGCCCACGACGGCCATGTCGATCGGCTCCGCTACGAGCTCGACGTGATCAACCAAACGGGCTTTGCGGAGTACTTCCTGATCGTGATGGACTTCGCCCACTTCGCGCGGGACCGCAAGATTGCCCGCGCCGTGCGCGGATCTGCTGCCGCCAGCCTGGTGCTCTATTGCCTCGACATCACCGAGATCGACCCAATGCAGTACTCGCTCGTCTTCGAGCGCTTCCTCAATCTCGAACGCCGCGAGATGCCCGACATCGACATGGACTTCGCCGACGGCCGCCGCGAAGAGGTCATCCGCTACGTCGCTGAGAAGTACGGGCGCGAGCGCGTGGCCCAGATCATCACCTTCGGCACGCTCGGCGCCAAGGCCGCGATCCGCGATTCGGGTCGCGCGCTCGGCATCCAACGCTCCGAACTCGACCGCGTCGCCGGTATGGTCCCCAACCAGCTCAACATCTCCGTCAAGGACGCCATCGCCCAATCCACCGACCTCCAGCGCGCTCGCGACGATGACCCCGTCGTGGAAGAGCTGCTCTCCTACGCCGAACGGCTCAACGGTGTCGTGCGCAACGTCTCGACCCATGCCGCCGGTGTGGTCATCTCGCAAGAACCGCTCGCCGAAAACGTCCCGCTGCGACGGCCCAAGGACGACTCCGTCGAGGACGAGTGGATCCCGATGACCCAGTGGGACATGAACGAAGTCGCCGCTGTCGGACTGCTCAAGATGGACTTCCTGGGCCTGACCAACCTGACCATCCTCGAGGAAGCGGTCGCGCTCTGCCACGATCATGTCGGCGTCGACATCGACTACGGCAACCTGCCCGACGGTGACGAGCGGACCTACCGGATGCTCTCGCAGGGCGACACCTTCGGCGTCTTCCAGCTCGAGTCGGGCGGCATGCGCCAAGTCGTGGAGGAGCTGAAGCCAGACTCGATGGGCGACCTCGCGGCGCTGCTGGCGCTGTATCGACCAGGACCGATGGAACACATCCCCCGCTTCATCGCCAGCAAGCATGGGCGCACCGCGGTGTCCTACCCGCACGCAGATCTGGCCGAAATCCTGGACGACACCTACGGCGTGATCGTCTACCAGGACCAGGTGCTGCACATCGCGCGAAAGTTTGCCGGCTACACGCTGGGCGCCGCTGACGTGCTGCGCAAGGCGATGGGCAAGAAAGACGCCAACGTCATGCAGCTGGAACAGGCCCGCTTCTTCGACGGCGCCCGTCAGCGCGGCTACAGCGAGACCGAAGCCCGGACCATCTTCGAACTGATCCTGCCCTTCGCCGGCTACGCCTTCAACAAGGCCCACGCCGTCTCCTACGCCGCCATCGCCTACCAGACCGCCTGGTTCAAAGCCAACTATCCCGCGCCCTACATGGCCGCCGTGCTGCGTGCTGCGCACGGCAACGCCGACCGCGTCCGCGAGGCCGCGGCCGAGTGCGGGCGGCTCGGCATCCCGCTGCTGTTGCCCGACGTCAACCGCTCGCAAGTCAGCTTCTCGTTGGAGCGCATGGCCGACGGACGCAGCGCGATCCGCTTTGGCTTGGCCACCATCAAGGACGTCGGACGCGGCGCGGTCGAGCCGATCATCGCCGAGCGCGAACAGAACGGTCCAATCACGAGCGCCGGCGACCTCGCCGAGCGTCTCGACGCCAAGACGATCAACCGCCGCGCCATGGAAGCGATGGCCAAGGCCGGCGTCTTCGACGCCATCGCCGAGCGCGGCGCGATCGTCTCCGCCGCCGAGAACATCCTCAAGCAGGCGCGCCGCGCCCAGGAGCTGCGCGACAGCGGCCAATCCAGCATGTTCGACCTCTTTGGCGACGAAGTCGCCTCGCCAGTGCCCGAAGTCGAGCTCGAAGAGGGCCACGAGGCGACCAGCCAGGAACAGCTCAACTGGGAGCGCGAGCTGCTCGGCGCGTACGTGTCCGAGCACCCCCTGCAGCGCGCCACCCGAGCGCTCGAAGGCCGTCTCAACGCCCAGCTCTCCGAGCTCAAAGAAGAACTCGCCGGCCAAACTCGCACCGTCGTTGGATTGGTCAACAACATCCGCAGCCTGACCACGCGCAAGGGCGACACGTTCGCTGCTGTCACCGTCGAAGACCTGTCGGGAACGACCGAGCTCACCGTCTGGCCAGAAACATGGTCCGAAACACGCGCCATCTGGGAACCCAACGCGATCATCGTCGCCACGGTCTCCATCCGCGTCCGCAACGACCGCCTGACCGTCGCCGTGCAAGAGGTTGAGGAGTGGAAGCCCGTCAGCGCAGCGCCGCCGCTCACCACGGCCAACACGGCCGCCGCGAACACACCGACACCGGCCGCAGGCTCGTCGGACTCCTCGGGCTCGTCGGACTTGCGGCCAGCTCAGCCGACGACGCCGTCCGCGCCGACGATCAAGCAGGCGCCGCCTCCGCCCTGGATGGACAAACCGCGCGAGCCGCTGGTCATTGCTCCGCCGCCCGTCACCGCCGACCACACGCCTGAGCAAGCAACCGCGGACGCGGCTGACAACAGCGCAGAGCACACCACAGAGCACACGGCTGACGACACAGCAGAACGGATCGCGCTGTGGATCACCATCGATGAGTCCGGTCAGCAGGAACAGGATCTGAACCTGATCGGCAAGCTCGAAGGCGGCCTCACCTCCGCCAAGCTGATTCATCCCGGCGATGTGCCGGTCGTCCTGCGCATTCGCTACGCCGGTCGCGAGCAAGTGCTGGAGTGCTCAGCAGAGTGGCGCGTATCGACCGATCCGCAGGTGGTCGCGCTGCTGCGGGGCACGCTGCAATCATCGGGCACGGTCGAGCTGCGACCCCGAGCCGACGCGTCGGATCCACCGCTGCGCGCCGCCGACAGCGCGGCTGGATAACCCATGCCGCACAGGTGTACCATTATGGACGTGTGTTCCAATGTTGCCGCGTGTCTTGGGCGCGGCGATGTCGCTCGGTATGGTTGGGAGGTATCAGTGCATCGAGCGGAGCTGTCTGATGAAGGTCGTGTTCTTCGAAGAGGTCGAGGGAACCGCGTTGGTCGGAGAAATCAAAGACGTCAAGAACGGCTTCGCGCGAAACTATCTGTTGCCGCGCGGTCTGGCCGGTCCGACGACGCGCAACAACCTGGTTCGCGCCGAGCGGCTGGCACAGGCCGATGCCATTCGCCAGGAGAAGCTGGACGGCGAAGCCACGCCAGTCGCCACGGCCATCGCCGGCGCCGAACTCACCTTCCAGGCGCGGGTCGGCGAACAGGGCCGACTCTTCGGCTCGATCACCGCCCGAGACATCGCCGAACGGCTGACCGAGCTGGCCTCAGCCGCCGTACCCGATTCGTCGATCGAACACCGACAAGTGCAGCTGCCGCAGTCGCTGCGCTCGCTGGGCACTGTGGATGTCAGAGTGCGCCTCACCCGCAACGTCTCGGCCGAGATCAGCGTCACCGTGGAGCCCGATGCCGAGAGCGCGGAGCTCAGCTTCGACGAGGTCCTGGCCGCCGAGGAGGGACAGGACGCGACGGCCGAAGCGACCGACGACGAGGCCTCCGAAGCATCCGCAACGTCAGAGCAGGCCGAGCCCGTCGAGGCCTAGCGCGGACCTCGCTCAGCGGCGCTGCCGCCACGGCGGTCTGCCCGAGAGGAGGCTGCTGTGGTCTCCTCTGACCCGATCCCGCCGGACCTGCTCGAAGAGAACGGCTTCGGCCCGCCGCCCGCGCCGCCGTATTCGGAGCAACCCCAGCCCGTCCGCCGCAGCACAGAACGCGGTCTGCCCGCCGATCAGCAGGCCGAAGAGGCCGTGCTGGGCGCCATCCTCGCCGACGAGAGCAGCTACAACAGCCTCGCCGGCATCCTGGTGCCTGCCGACTTCCTCGATCCGCGCCACCGCGACATCTTCCGCGCCGTCGCAGCGATCGCCGATCGCGGCGAGTCGATCAACACCGTTACCGTGGCCAGCGAGCTCACCGTGCTCGGCAAGCTGCAAGACGTCGGCGGCTATCCGTATCTGAATCACCTCGTGCTCGAGCTGCCCTCCAGCATCGGATCCGAGTCGTTCGCCAAGGTCGTGTTGCGCATGTCGACCTACCGCGACCTGATCGAGGCGACCCGCGACATCGGCGAGATCGCCTACCGCGCCAAGGCCGATGTCAGCGATTCGCTCGCCCAGGCCATGGAGCGGCTGTATGCGGTGCGCGGCGCCGAGCAGCGGCGCGACTTCCGTCTGCTCTCCGAAATGCTGCAAGATTTCCTGGTCCAAGCCACCAGCGAAGAGGCCAGCGTCAAGCCGACCCGCACCGGCTTCAGCGCTCTAGACGACCTGCTCGACGGCGGCATGCGGCCCTCTGACCTGGTCGTGCTCGCCGCACGCCCAGGCGTCGGCAAATCGGCCCTGGCCCTATCCATTGCGCGCAACGCGGCCATCGCCGATGGCGTCGCTGTCGCGATCTTCTCGATCGAGATGGCCGCTGACCAGATCGTCCAGCGCCTGGTCAGCTCCGAATCTGCCGTCCCCCTCTCCCGCTTGCGTCCGGAGCGCCACGATGACCAACAGAACCAGAGCATCTCCCGCGCGATTGGCACGCTCAGCCGGGCTGAAATCTACATCGATGATTCCAGCGGCCTGACCCTGTCAGAGCTGCGCGCCCGCTCTCGATTTCTGCACACCCGACTACAAGATCACGCGCGATCCAACGATGGACGCGGCGCGCTCGGCCTGATCATCGTCGACCATATCCAGCTCGTGCACGCCTTCTCGCGTGTCAGCGCCGATGTCAATCGCGTCAACGAGATCTCCACGATCTCGCGCACCCTGAAAGAGATCGCCCGCGAGCTGCAGGTGCCCGTGCTCGCCCTCTCGCAGCTCTCGCGCGACATCGAAAAGCGGCCCGACAAACGCCCCCAGCTCTCCGACCTGCGCGACAGCGGCTCCATCGAGCAGGACGCCGACGTCGTCGTCTTCATCTATCCCGAGTACCGCTATGAAAGCGACGGCTTCGGCGCCGACGACGGCGGCAGCGGCCACAGCAGCGAGCCCGGCGTCGCCAAGCTGATCGTCGCCAAGCACCGCCACGGCAAGACCGACGACATCGGCGTCCGTTGGGTCCCCGAGGCGATCCGCTTCGAGGATTTCTTCAGCTACATAAACGAAGAAGAGCAGTACTGATGAGCTTCGACGGGTTCGCCTCCGGTGCACCAGCGACGCCGCTGCCCCAGGCGCTGCTCCGCGACCTGACGCCGCAGATGAGCGACCCGGCCGAGCTGGTCGTCACCCTCTACGCGGTCGAGACGTTGGCGCGAGTGCGGCGCTTTCCGCGCCTGATCGCCCGCGCTGACCTCCAGGAATCGCGTCCATTGATCGAAACGCTCGCCTCGCTCTGCCCAGATCGCGAAGTCGCTGGCGCCTTCAGCGACGGGATCGAGGCCGCGATTCAGCGGGGCACGCTGATCTGTGGACGCTCCCAGCGAGACGGCGCCCACCACGACTGGATCGACTGGATCGCGCTCAACGATCAGGACGGTCGGCGGGCCATGTCCGCGACGGCGGCGATGCCGTCACCGACCGCTGCACCGCGCCCACGCGAGCCGCTCGCATCGGGCGCGACATCGATCTGGCAGGACGCCTTCGGTCGTGCCGTCCCGCCGATCCTGGCCGACGAGCTGATCGCCGCCGAGTCCCGCTACGGCGTCGAGTGGTTGCGCGACGCGTTCCGTGAGGCCGCCGCCAATGACGCCCGAAGCTGGCGCTACGTCTGCGCCATTCTCGAACGTTGGGAATCCGAGGGCCGCCAGCCCGGCTCGCCTGCTGTGGAGGCTGATCATGGAAGACCTGGGACCGTTCGCAGCGCTGGTCGGGATGATGCCTCGAGATTTAGCCACCTCTTCCGAGAGTGAGCCGCCAGAACGCGATACGTCGCTCTGGCGCGACGCCGACGCGCCCGATTGCGACATCTGCGGCGGCGCCGGCTACGTGCGCCTGTCCCGACCCGTCGGCCACCCCGAGTTCGGGCAGGTTCGACCGTGCGGCTGCCAGCAGACCCAGCAGGCCGCTCGGACCGAACGGCGCTTGCAGCGGTTGAGCAACCTCGGACCGCTCAGCGACGTCCGCCTGTCCGAGCAGCAGTCCACGTCCGAGCCGCTGGCCGCCGGCTGCCAGTACGCCGACGCAGCCGACGATGCCTCGGGTTGGCTGCTGCTGGTCGGCCGGCCAGGATCGGGACGCACCCGCCTGGCCGCGGAGATGGCCAACCGACGCATCGCCGACAGCCGTGAGGCGCTCTACTTTGTCGCCGCCGATCTGCTCGATCGCCTGCGCTCCGCGATGAGCGCGGACGTCAGCGGCAGCTTCAACTATGAACTGCTCTTCGAGCACGTCCGCGGCGCTCCATTCCTGATCCTGGACGACCTCGACTACGTCTCGCCGACCGATTGGGCCCGCGAAAAGTTGCACCAACTGCTCAACCACCGGCGCAGCAGCAATCTCCGCACGGTGCTCATCGCCGAGTCCCCCAGCCTGCGCGAGATCGGCCTGCAGGCGATGCTCACAGACCTCGTGACGCTCCTCGACCTGTCGGCCCCGAGCACGGCGGACACCTCGCAGCGCTATTGGCAGTTCGGCGGGATGACGCAGCAGGTCTTGCAGAACTACCGCTTCGACAACTTCCGCGCCCACGGGCTCGGCGGCGAAGACGATGTCGTCAACCTGCCGATGGTTCGGCAGAGCGTCGAGGAATGGACAGCCCAGCCGAGCGGCTGGCTGGTCATGGTCGGCGAGACCGGTGTGGGCAAGACGCACTTGGCCGCCGCCGCGGCCAGCGAGCGGCTGCACGCCGGCGATGCAGTCTGCTTCGCGGTCGTGCCTGAACTGCTCGACGCGCTCCGCGCTTCCTACGGCGGCGGCGACGCCGCATCGTTCGACGCGCTGTTCGCCGCCGTCAAGGATGTCGACCTGCTCGTGCTCGACGACCTGGGCGCTCAGCAATCCACTGACTGGGCGAACGACAAGCTCTATCAGCTCTGCGGCTACCGCTACACCAAAGCACTGCCCACAGTGCTCACGATGAACGAGATGCCCGACGAGTTACCGCCCCGCCTCGCCTCGCGGATCATGGACACCCAGCGCAACATGCTGCTGCGCGTCAACGCCTACGACTATCGCACCGGGCAGCCGCCCCGATCGCTCACTGAGACCGCCCGCCCTCGTCATCAGGCTCGCCGGTACCCTCGGCGGTAATCTCGGCGGTGAGCTCGGCCGAAGGGGTGAGCGAACCTTCGATCCACTCCTCGCCGTCGGCCCACACTTCCTTCTTCCAGATCGGCACGATCGCCTTCAAGCGGTCGATCCCGTAGTGGCAGGCCGCAATGCCGTCAGCCCGATGCGCCGACGACACCGCGACGGCGACGGACGCCTCGCCGATCGCCAGACGCCCGGTGCGATGGTGCATCGCGATCTCCAGCACGTCCCAGCGCGCTCGAATCTCAGCGGCGATCTGACGCATGATCTTCGTCGCCATCGCCGGATATGCGTCGTACTCCAGATAGTCCACGTCGCGGCCGAGATTGTTGTCCCGCACGACGCCGACAAACAGCGAGACGGCGCCGGCCTGCGGAGAAAGGACCAGCTCATGCAGCGCCGTCGGATCGAGCACATCAGGCGTGATCTTGAAGTACTCATCATCGGCGCCGCCGCTGACCGGTGGAATCAGCGCCACGTCGTCGCCCATCGCCACCGGATGCTCCGCGCCGACGTACTCCGCGTTGACCGCGAACATGATTGAGTCGCGCATCTCGCCGAGCTGCGGATAGCGGTCGATAAAGGCGTCCATCACCAACCCGGCAGTCAGCGGCTGCGGGAGTTCGCAGAGCTCGACCTGGCGCGTGCCGCAGGTCTCGGCGAGGTTGGCGAAGAGTTGTACGGTGAGCCGCATGGATTCATCATATCCGCCGCTCGCCGCCGCTCGGTCCGCACTGGAAGCGCTCGCCGATACCGCGCTGCCGCCGCACTGCGCCTGCTGCGCCGCCGCCGGCGCCTTGATCTGTCCCCAGTGCCAGGAGCTGATCGAACCCGCCGACGGCGGAACTGGCCGCACACGCTGCCGACACTGCTGGCTCCCGTCGCCGTCACCCGTCTGCCAGGACTGCGTGTCGCGCCCCCTGCCGCTGCGCGAGCTGCGCGCCGGATTCGTCTACGACGGGCCCGTCCGCGCCGCCGTGCTCACGCTGAAACACCAGGGCGTGCAGGCCATCGCTCCGCTGCTGGTCGAGCTCGCTGGATCGCTCCAGACTGCCTCAGATATCGATGTCATCGTGCCTGTTCCGATACCGCTGTTGCGCCGCCGACGCCGCGGCGGCAACCAGGCGGCGTTCATCGCGCAAGCGCTGTCGGAGCGTATCGGCCTGCCGATGGACGAATCGATCCTGCGTCGACGCGGGTGGTGGGGGCCGCGACAGGCGCAAGCACAATCGCGCGCTGACCGCCGCCGCATCGTGCGCGGAGCGTTCGCGGCCGACACCGCGCTCGCGGACGGACGCGGCATCCTGCTCGTCGATGACGTCGCCACGACCATGGCGACACTCAACGAAGCAGCGCGGGTCCTGCGCGAGGCGGGCGCCAGCACCGTCGACGCCTGGACCGCCGCTCGGGCGCAGTGAGATGACCGCACCGCAAGGCTCGGAGTTCTGGCTCTGCTACAAGCCGTTCGCCGAGTGTGATGTCCCCGTCACGCTCGTCAACCGCGGCCGCGCTGCCGTCCTCAAGGACACCGCTCAACGTGCCCGCGAAGCAGGCTTCGCCCGAGTACGCGTCTTCTCCACCGAAGACATCGATGGCCTGACCGTCGAGCGAACGGCGAGCCGTCAGTTGATCGGCAGCATCGTCGCAGCGGCAGCCCGCGAGTCAGCGGGACCAGTCTGCTACGCCGGTTCAGGCATGCCGGCGATGATGGTCGACGACTGGGCAGCCGTGCTGCGCACGATCGAGGCCGGCGTCGCCACGACCAATCGCATGTTCTCCTGCGACTGGATCGGCGTGCCGCACGGCCGACTACTGACCGCCGTCCGCGGACAGCGCGCAGACAACCGCTTCGCGCAACTCGTCCGCGATCAGCCCGACATCACCATGCAGTCGTTCCCCAGATCTGCCAAATCGCTGTTGGACCTCGATACCCCAGCCGATCTGGTGGTGTTGAAGACCGCCATGCGGGCGGGATCGCTCGTTCTGGGTGATGCGCTCGAGGCCGAGCTGGCCGGGCAGCGCGAACTCGACGAGCAGGTGCGTCGGGCGATCCGCGTGTTCGACACCATGACGCGGCCGACCAAACAGCTGTTCGTCAGCGGTCGGGTCAGCGGCGCCGACTGGGCGCAATTGGATCGCGACACGTCGTGTCGTGTGCGGGTGCTATCGGAAGAACGCGGGCTGCGGACGCGCCGCGAACCAGCCCAATCGCTGCTCGGCGCGCTGTACCGCGAGGCAGGCCCGGATCAGTTCGTTGAGGCGCTCTCGTCGATGGGCGATGCGATGATCTGGGACACGCGCCCGTTCCTCGCCCACATCGGCTGCGAAGTCACGCGGGCCGACCGCTTCGCCGCTGATCTGGGCTTCTGGACCGACATCGAGAGCCGCGCGTTGCGTGAACTGGTGATCGCCCTGCATGACATGCCTGTCCTGCTGGGCGGACACTCGCTCGTCAGTGGCGGACTGCTGGCCGCCATCGACGCGGCCTGGACGCGACGCGAGTCGCTTGGTTAACGTCTGCCCGACCGAGCGCGTGTAAGCTGGAGGCAACGTGGTTCGTGGGCTGTCGGGTGCAAGGCTCGGCGGCGGCCCCGGCGGGGTCTCCAGAACGCGAATGGGTGTGAGATGGTCTTGACCCTGGCTGGGGCCGCGTTGGACGCGGTCGACGCGGAGATTGCCTCCGCTATCGAGCGTGAAGCCGAACGTCAGCGTGACGGCCTCGAGCTGATCGCCTCCGAGAACTACCCCTCCGAGCCGGTCCTCGCCGCGATGGGCTCCGTCCTCACCAACAAGTATGCCGAGGGCTACCCCGGCAAGCGCTACTACGGCGGCTGCGAGTTCGTCGACATCGTCGAAGAACTCGCCATTGATCGCGCCAAGTCCCTCTTCGACGCCGACCACGCCAACGTCCAGGCCCACTCCGGCACCCAGGCCAACATCGCCGCCTACTTCGCCCTGCTCTCGCCCGGCGACACCGCGATGGGGCTCGAACTCAATCACGGCGGTCACCTCACCCACGGCCTGCCTGTCAACATCTCCGGTCGCTGGTTCGAGTTCGTCTCCTACGGCGTCGACCAGGAAACCGAGCAGATCGATTACGACGCGATGGCCGCGACGGCGCGCGAGCACCGACCCAAAGTGATCGTCGTCGGAGCCACGGCCTATCCGCGTATCTACGACTTCGCCCGCGCCGCCGAGATCGCCGAGTCGGTCGATGCAACGCTGATGGTCGACATGGCGCACGTCGCCGGGCTGGTCGCCGGCGGAGTGCATCCCTCCCCGGTTCCCTATGCCCCGGTCGTCACCACGACGACGCACAAGACCCTGCGCGGCCCGCGCTCGGCGCTGATCCTGACCAACAGCGAGATGGCCCGCGCGATCGACCGCGCCATCTTCCCCGGCACCTCCGGCGGGCCGCACATGCACACCATCGCCGCCAAGGCGGTGGCGCTCAAGGAGGCGGCAACGCCCCAGTTCGCCGAATACGCCGCCCAAATCGTCTCCAACGCCCGCACCCTCGCCGATGGATTGATGTCCGAAGGCTGGCGCGTGGTTTCGGGCGGCACCGACAATCATCTGCTGCTGCTCGATGTCGGCGTCAAGGGTCTGACCGGCAAGGCCGCCGAAGCCGCGCTCGACGCCGTCGGCATCACCGTCAACAAGAACACGATCCCGTACGACACCCAGCGCCCGACCATCACATCGGGCGTGCGGATCGGTACGCCCGCGCTGACCACGCGCGGCATGCGCGAGGACGACATGCGCCGCGTCGCCGGGCTGATCAGCCGCGTGCTCGACCAGATCGACGACGCGGCCGAGCACGAGCGAGTCCGCGCCGAAGTGCGCGAGCTCGCCTCCGGCTTCCCCATCCCCGGCATCGGCAACTAGTGCACGGAAGCTCAGAAACATCGGACGGCCGCACGGCCGCAGCGAAGGAACGAGACATGGCCCAAGGCGCGACAGCCTACGAAATCATGGTGGTCCTACATCCCGACATCGTCGGCGAGCAAGTCGAAGCGCGCATGGCGCAGCTGCGCGGCACGCTCGCCGAGCACGGCAATGACGTCACCGAAGTGATCGACTGGGGCCGTCGGCGGCTCGCCTACCCGATCAAGCAGGCCTTCGAGGGCCATTACCTGATCGCCCACTTCGACGGCGGCCCCGACAGCCGCCGCGACGACCTGGAGCAGTCGCTGCTGATCGACGAACAGGTGCTGCGGCACATGATCATCAAACGCGACCGTTAGTCTCCTCTGCAACGACATCTCGAGCGGCGGTGCGCCTATGGCGAGTCTGAACAAGGTTATGATCATCGGCAATCTGGGCCGAGACCCAGAAATGCGCTTCACCGCGAACGGCTCAGCCGTCGCCAACTTCAGTGTGGCTTGTAATCGCAGGTACACAACTCGAGACGGCGAACAACGGGACGAGACCGAGTGGGTCCGCGTCGTCGTGTGGGGCCGCCAGGCAGAAATTGCAGGTCAATATCTGCACAAGGGCTCTCAGGTGTACGTCGAGGGACGTCTCCAGACCCGCTCGTGGGAAGACCAGCAGGGCCAGACCCGATACATGACTGAAGTCAACGCCCAGAACTTCCAAATGTTGGGCGGCCGTGGCGGCGGCGGAGGCGATTTTGGTGGAGGTGGCAGCGGAGGCGGCGGATGGCAGGACGGCCCGCCCGATTTCCAGGGCGGCGGCCCCGACGCTGGCGACCTGCCTTTCGAGTAACACTGAGTCACCGAAACCAACACGGACCACACGGACCGCACGGACACTGCAGGAGAACGATTGATGGCGACTGACTCTGAACCGAACGTTGAAGCGGCGCCGGCAGCGGCGCTCGCTCCCGCCCCCGAGCCGCCAATCCCGGCTGCACAGCCCGAGCCATCGGCAGACGTGCCGCCGCCAAGCGCACCCGTCGCGGCCGCTCCCCCGACGAGCCTGCCCCGCATTACGCCGGCGCCGGTCACCGGCGAGCGCTTGCCGACGATGATCGAGCGCACCCGCCGACGCGGACGCCGGCGCCGCGCCCCGACCTTCACGCCTCAAGAGGTCAAGTCGATCGACTACAAGGACGTTGACCAGCTCAAGAAGTTGATCTCGGACCGCGGCCGGATCGAGCCGCGCCGCAAGACCGGCCTGACTGCGAAGGACCAACGCAAGCTTGCGCGCGAGATCAAGCGCGCCCGCGAGATGGCCCTGCTGCCCTACACCGCTGAGCACATGCGCCAGACCTCCCGCTTCCGAATGGTCACCCGCGCCGCCCAGCGAGCGATGCGCGCCGAGCTCGACGACGCCCCGCCAAGCGAGCCCGTCGATGGTGGCGCCGCCAACCAGGACGCGCCGCCGGCCGAACCCGCTGCAGAGGCCGCACCCGTCACCACGCAGGCGCCGATCTCCGACGCACTCGTCGCGCCGACCGCCGATGTGCCCGCTGAGCCGACCGCCGCAGCTCCTGCTGAGGCCCCTGCTAGTGCAGATCTGCCCGCAGACGCGCCCGCCGCAGATGCTGGGGAAGCCAACGACTGATGACCGCTGCGCTGGGCATTGGCGTCTTGGGCTTGGGCGTTGTCGGTCGTGGTGTCCTGGACGCCGTCCAGCACAACGGCGACGCCTACGCCTCGCGCTGCGGACGCCGACTCGAGGTCCGCGCCGCCGCCGTCCGCAACGTCGCCGCACGGCGCGAGCTTGTGCCGGCGATGGTCATCAGCGACGACCCGATGGCCGTCGTCGAACGCGATGATGTCCAGCTCGTCGTCGAGCTAATGGGCGGCGAAGAGCCCGCCGCCGGATGTATCGAGGCGGCGCTGTCGGCTGGCAAGTCGGTGGTGACCGCCAACAAAGAGGTCATGGCCAAGCACGGCCCGCGTCTGCTCGCGCTCGCCGACCAACACGACGCCGAGCTGCGCTACGAAGCCAGCGTCGGCGGCGGCATCCCGATCATCGGCGTGCTCCAGCGCGACTTGCAGGCGAACGACGTCTCCTCGATCCGGGCCATCATCAACGGCACGACCAACTACATGATCACCGCGATGTCCAGCGACGGGGCCAGCTACGACGACGCGCTCGCCGACGCCCAGCGCTTGGGCTATGCCGAGGCCGACCCGACCAACGATGTCGACGGGATCGATGCGGCGTACAAACTCTCCATCCTCGCCTCGCTCGGATTCCACGCGCAGGTGTCGCCGACGCAGGTGCACTGCGAAGGCATCCGCGCGCTCGCTGCTCGTGACTTCGTCCATGCGCGCGACCTCGGCTTCGCGATCCGCATGCTGGCCACCGCGCGCCGCACGGACGACGGCCTTGATCTGCGCGTTCACCCCACACTGGTACCGACATCCGACCCGATGGCCGGCGTGGAAGGCGTACTCAACGCCGTCGCGGTCTCGGGAGACCTGATCGGTACCGTCGTGCTCGAAGGGCCGGGCGCCGGAGCCGGGGCGACCGCCAGCGCCGTCGTCGCCGACATCCTGAACGTGGCCGGTCGACTCGCGTCGGGACAGCCGCCTCGACGGTTGGGACAGATCGACACATCGCCTGCGCTCGCGCCATTGGCGGACATCCGAGTGCGCACCTATCTGCGCTTCGAGGTACCCGACCGCGCCGGCGTGCTGGCCGAGCTCGGCGCCGTCTTTGCCGCCGAGGGCGTGAGCATCGCCTCCGTCCTGCAGACGCCCCATCCCGAGCGTTCAGATTCGGCCGACCTGATCGTCACCACGCATCATTGCCGCGACGGCGCGGTCGACCGCGTGCTCGCCAACCTGAAGCAGTCAGCGTCGGTCAACGAACTGGGCGTCCGCCTGCGGATCGAGGATCGCCGTGACCACGATTGATCCGACCAATAGCGCAGACTCGCAACTGCGCCGCCTGGAAGAGTCGATCGCCGGGCTGCGCAGTCAAACGTCGGAGCTGGCACAGTCCGAAGCGCGCGACCAGCGCGAGATGGGCGTGATCGAGCAGCGCGTGCGCGAACTCGAAGGACGCGCCATCAGCCTCTCCGCCGAAATCAACGTCGTTGCCCGCCAGGCGGAGGACATTCAGACGTTGCGCGAGCGGGTCGGCCGGTTCAGCGGCGACCTCGACGCGCACAGCGAACTCACCGACGCCTCCCTTCGACAGCTGCGTCAGGACCTGGAAGCTCATCGTGAGGCCAGCAACGAGGCCGCACGCCGCATGACCGCTATCGAAAAGGCCAACGCCGACCTGCGCGACCGCATCGCGGTGCAAGACGAGACGTTGCGACGGCTCAACGCCGATGCAGGCGACGCCGCGCACCAGCAATCGCAGCTCGAGAGCAGCCAGCAAGCGCTCGGTGCGCGAATCGCGGCCAACACCGAGACGGTGCGCCGCGCGTCCAGCGAGGCCAACGCGCTCGAAACTCGGATCGAGGCCGCCGAGCGCGAACACTTCCACCTCTCCGAGCGTGTCGAACTCTCCTACCAGAGCCTGCGCCGCGTCGAGGAAACCGCACAGGAGTGGGACGATGTGCGCACGGTCGTCGAGGCTCTGCGCAGTCGGGTTGAAGACTCGCTCAGCCAGCTCGACGCCTCCAAGTTGATGGTGGCCTCCGTGCAGCGAGAGTTTGAGGCGATCGCCGATCGGATCGGCACCGTTGAACGCGTCGGCGAGAATCTCCGCGTGCGCGACGCGCGCCGCGAGCGCGACGTGTCCTCGCTCGGTGATCGGATCGAGAGCTTGACCTCCGAATCCGCCCAGGACCAGGACAAGTTCATCGCCCTGCAAGAACAGATCCGGCGACGACAGATTGACGACTTGGAGCAAGAAATCCGCGAGCTGAAGTCGTTCCTGCGGGTGCGCAGCGATGACTAGCGCTTCTGCACGGTCGAACGTGTCGACCACTGCTGCTGCAGCCGCGAGCGGCGGCGTCCTCCAACGCTACGCCGCCTGGTTGCCGATCGGCGACGCGACCCCTTGCGTCACGCTCGGCGAGGGCGGGACGCCGCTCGTCCGTGCCGAGTCGCTGGAGCGTCAGACCGGCGCCGACGAGGTGTGGCTCAAGCTGGAGATGTGCAACCCGACCGGATCGTTCAAGGATCGCGGCATGGTCGTCGCCGTCGCCAAGGCGGTCGAGGACGGCGCATCGGCGGTGCTCTGCGCATCGACTGGCAACACCAGCGCGTCCGCCGCCGCGTACGCCGCCCGCTGCGGATTGCGAGCCTTCGTGCTCGTCCCAGAGGGCCGCATCGCGCAGGGCAAGCTCGCCCAGGCCGCCGCGCACGGCGCGAGAGTGATCGCCGTCGACGGCAACTTCGACGACGCCCTGCGCCTCGCGCAGGAGCTGACTGAACGCCTGCCGCTGGCCCTCGTCAACTCCGTCAATCCCTACCGCATCGAGGGCCAGAAGACGGCCGCCATGGAGATCGTCGACGATCTCGGCGACGCGCCCGACATGCATTGCATCCCCGTCGGCAACGCTGGCAACATCACCGCCTACTGGCGCGGCTACAGCGAGTACTACCAGGCCGAGTACGCATCGCAACGGCCGCGAATGCTGGGCACGCAGGCCGAGGGCGCCGCACCCCTCGTGCTCGGACGCCCGGTCGCCAAACCCGAGACCATCGCGACCGCCATCCGGATCGGCGACCCAGCGTCGTGGGACGGCGCGATCGCCGCCCGCGACGAGTCGGACGGCGCGATCATCGCCGCATCCGACGACCAGATTCTCGACGCCTACCGTTGGCTCGCTGACCGTGAGGGTGTCTTCTGCGAACCAGCCTCAGCGGCCTCCGTCGCTGGACTGCTCGCTCGTCATGGCGACGGATCGTTGTCCGGCGCGAGAGTGGTCTGCACGATTACGGGCCATGGTCTGAAGGACCCCGAACGGGCCGTGCAATCGATCCCAGCCGATGTCGTGGAGATCGAGGCCAGCATCGAGGCCGCCGCGTCCGCCATCGAAGAGGGGTTGCGATGACCGACCTCGTCGACCTCCCTCGCGCAGAATCGGCAGTCCGCGAGTTGTTGATCGCGCTGGGTGAAGACCCCCAACGCGAGGGACTCGTGGACACCCCGCGACGCGTCGCCGCCGCCTTTGCCGAGACGCTCGGCGGCCGCGGCGTCGACATTCCCGCCTTGCTCTCGGTCGGATTCGAAGAGGGCCACGACGAAATGGTGATCCTGCGCGACGTGCCCTTCTACTCCACCTGCGAGCACCATCTGCTGCCCTTCCACGGCGTCGCACACATCGGCTACGTACCCAACGGCCGCGTCGTCGGCCTCTCCAAGCTGGCCCGGCTCGTCGACGCCGTGGCGCGGCGGCCGCAACTGCAAGAACGCCTGACCGCGCAGATCGCTGACATGTTGATGGTGAACCTCTTGCCGCAGGGCGTGGGCGTCGCCGTCGAGGCCGAGCATCTGTGCATGCAGATGCGCGGCATCAAGAAGCCGGGCTCGCGCATGCTCACATCTGCAATGCGCGGCAGCTTCCGCGAGCAGCAAGAGACGCGGGCGGAGTTCCTCTCGCTGGTCGGGACGCAGCGCCTGTGAGCCTGAGTGTCGTTCACGGAGGCTACGCCGAATTGGGCGATCGCTGGGACGCGCTCTGTCGCGCGGCGGGCGCCATGCCGTTCTCCTCACCCCAGTTCGGAGAGGCCTGGTGGTCCGTCTTCGGACAACAGTGCGCCAACGGAGATGCCGAGCTCCACCTCGTCGGCCTCCAGAATGGCTCAGGCGATCTCGTCGCGCTCGCCCCGCTGCGGCGCTGCGGTTCGCATTGGACCTTCGCCGGCGATCATGAGGTGTCCGACTATCTTGGCCCCGTCGCCCTGCCTGGACTCGAATCCGACGTGGTCGCCGCCGTGCTCGACCGCTTGGACGCGGCCGACGCCGACTCCGCCGACTTCCGAGGGATCGAGCCGGGTTCAGCATGGGAGAACGCCTTTCAGGCCGCGGCCACGCGCGGTTGGACGATCGAGGCGGCCGACGAGGCGGTTTGCCCCACGATTACGCTGTCCGGCGGCTGGGACGATTACTTGGGCAGTCTGCGATCGCGCGATCGGCGTGAGGTGCGACGCAAGCTGCGTCCACTGCGCCAACTCGGCGGCGCCGTCACCTTCGATTCCGTCTCGCAGCCCGATGACGTGGCCGCTCGAATGCCCGAGTTCTTGACCATGATGGCCGAGTCGCGCGGTGACAAGGCCGTCTTCCTGACCGATGACATGCGCAGCTTCTTCGAACGACTCAGCGCGTCGATGGCGGACGCTGGCATGCTGCGGCTCTACGTCTTGTCAGTCTCCAGCGACGCAGCGGCGATGGTGTTGTGCTTCGTGGCGGACAACCAGCTCCTGCTCTACAACAGTGGATATGCACCCCGATACCGCGACCTCTCGGCCGGGCTGGCGTCCAAGGTGCTCTGCATCCGTGACGCCGTAGAACGGGAAATGTCGAGCGTGAACTTCCTGCGCGGCGACGAGCCGTACAAGTACGAACTGGGCGGACAGAACGCTGTCGTACGCCAGCTGCGTCTCACCCGTCAGAGCGGAGGCATCCGATGAGCCGCCGCAGCACACCCCACAACACACGGCGTCTGGCCGTCCTGTCAACCCACACCTCGCCGCTCGCCCGCGCCGGCACCACCAAGGCCGGCGGGATGAACGTCTACGTCGCCGACCTCTCCCGTCAGCTCGCCCACATCGGCTGGGAAGTCGACATCTTCACCCGCCGCGACCGCGCCGACGCGCCCGACATCGAGCAGCTCGCGCACGGCGCGAGACTCTTCCACATCGACGCCGGACCGCGGGTCAGCCTGCCGCCGATCGAGATCGCCGCGCACGTCGCCCAGTTCACCGAGCAGGTCGACCAGATCGCACAGGACGAGCCCGCCTACGACCTCGTCCACTCTCATTACTGGGTATCCGGACTGTCGGGCATCGAGCTGGCGCGCCGCTGGCAGACGCCGCACACCGTGATGTTCCACACGCTGGGCGCGGTCAAGGAAGTCTTCCAACAGCCCGAGCCGTCCTTCCGCATCGCCGGCGAGCGGCGCGTCGTCGCCTGCGCCGACGCGCTCATCGCGGCCACTCCGCACGAGCGGGCGTTCCTGATCGGCCAGTACGGCGCAGACGCCTCACGCGTGCATGTCGTGCCCTGCGGCATCGACCTCGACAGCTTCCATCCAGCCGACGCCGACGCCTCGCGTCGCCGCATCAACGCCGCCCTGCCCGAGCTCGGTGTCATGGATGGTCCCGGCATCCTCTTCGTGGGACGTCTGGAACAGGCCAAGGGCGCAGAGCTGCTCGTCGCCGCGCTGCCGATGATTGCATCGCGGCCCGAGGCCCAGCTCTGGATCGTGGGCGGCGACGAGCGCGACGAGCCGGAGCGTCAGCGACTCCGCGAGCTGGCCCGCGAGACCGGCGTCGAGCCGCGCGTCCGGTTCGCCAGCGCCGCCTCGCGAGCGTTGCTGCCCGACCTCTACCGCGCCGCTGATGTCTGCGCGGTGCCGTCCGCCTATGAGTCCTTTGGACTCGTCGCCGTCGAGGCGATGGCCTCCGCCACACCTTCCGTCGCGACGCGCGTCGGCGGACTGGCCAGCACCATCGCGCATGGCAAGACTGGACTGCTGGTCGGCGACCGCTCGCCCGACGCGTTCGCCCACGCCATCAACCAACTGCTGGGCGACGCCGCGCTGCGCACCCGCATGGGCGAGGCGGCTGCCGCCGATGTCGCCGTCTACGCCTGGAACAATGTCGCGCACAGTATTCTCGACGTGTACGAGCGACTGCTCAGCGGGCGTGAGGGCAGCCCCAGCCGCGAGCCGTGCTGCCCTGACGCCATCGAGTCGCTGCTGGTCGCCGCTAGCTGAGCCGCCGCCGCGATCGTCACGGCGCTGATCGAACGGGAACGGCAATGTCCGACGCTGAGGCCGCCGAACCCCGTCGCGCCCTCGTGATCATGGCGCACCCTGACGACATCGAATTCACCTGCGGTGGAACGGTCGCCCAACTCTCCGACGACGGCTGGCAGGTCAGCTTCTGCCTCGTCACCAGCGGCGACAAGGGCACCAAAGACCCCGCGCTGGGACCAGCCGACCTCGGCGCGCTGCGCGAGGCCGAGCAAGAAGCCGCCGCCGGCGAACTCGGCATTCACCGCTGCATCTTCCTGCGCGTCCCCGATGGACATGTCGAGGACGGCTCCGAGTTCCGCGGCCAGATCGTCCAGGTCCTGCGCGACGTGCGGCCGGAGTTGATGATCACCTGGGACGGCTACCGCGGCTTCAACCACCGCGATCACCGCACGGTCGGCATTGCCGCGCTCGATGCCGTCTTCCCGCTCTCGCGCAACGCCAACTCCTACGCCCACCAGGTCGCCGCAGGATCCGAGCCCGTCTCGGTCAACACGGTCCTGCTCGCCGGCAGCAACGACCCCAACTACTTCGTCGATGTGTCGGCGCAGCTCGACCGGCGGATCGACGCGCTGCTCCGCCACGCCTCACAGGTGCAGGCCGCCAACCGCGACGACCTGGTCGAGCGGATGCGCAACCGAGCCGCCCAGGCCGCCAGGGCCGGACGGCTGCCCTGGACCGAAGGCTTCCGACGTCTCACCTTCGGAAACGTCAGCCAGCCGCGCCGCGCCGAAGCGCTCAAGGCCGAAGCGAAGGCGCGCCGCAAGTTAGAGGACGCAGAAGACGCAGGGGACACAGAGAGCGCAGCGGACACAGGAAACGCAGCACGAGAACAGGCGCAGTCCAATGGCTGACGGCGCGCTCTATCTGCTCTGGGCCAGCTTCGTCGCCGCCGGTTGCGCGGCGCTGGTCTCGATCATCTATGCCGCCCAACCCCGCCTGCGGCTGGTCTGGGCGGCCAACCGCGTGCCCGCGACCGAACCTGCGTTGCCCCCGCCCGATCCGTCGCCGCTGCGCTCGCCCACCCTCGGCGGAGTCGCCACGCTCAGCGTCTGGACCGCGGCGATCCTCGGTGTGGTCGGCCTGACCATGCGATCAATCGCCCTCAATCACGCCCCCTACAGCAATCTGTTCGAGTTCTCGATGTCGTTCGGCATCGCCATCGTGCTGCTCTACGCCATCTTCGAGTTGCGCGCGGGCACCCGCCTGGCTGGTTCGTTCGTGCTGCCGGTGGCCTGCGGACTCTACGCGTCCGCACTCGCCTTTCCCAGCGAGGGACAGGAAATCCTCGTCCCTGCCCTGCAGAGTCCCACCCTGCTGACGATCCACGTCGCGCTGATGATCCTCTCCTACGCCGTCCTCGCTGTCGCCTTCGGAGGGGCACTCATGCACCTCGTGCAAGGCTTCCCGAGCCGCGTGCTCGCGACCGGCGGACGCGTCGACTGGCTGCCCTCGGCCGAACGCTGCGACGAGCTCACGTACCGCGCGGTGCTGGTCGGCTTTCCGCTGCTCGCCGCCGGCATCGCGCTCGGCGCGTTCTGGGCCAACGACGCCTGGGGTCGCTACTGGGGCTGGGATCCCAAAGAAACCGCCGCGCTCGTGACCTGGCTGATCTTCGCCGTCTACATCCACGGACGCGGCCTGCGCCAGCTGCGCGGCGCCCGCAAGGCCTGGATCGTCGTGCTCGGCTTCTTCGCCGTCATGTTCACCTATCTCGGCGTCAACCTCTGGATCTCCGGGCTCCACTCCTACGCCGGCGTCTGACATCGACGCTCGCGGCGCTGCTCTGACAGTTGGACAACAGAAACCGTCGCTCTCTTGCGGCGCCGCCCCAATCTGGGCTAGGCTAGGTACTCACGCGCCCGCTGCTTAGCGGTGAACGCGTGCAAAGGGTCGAGGCCGACCTGAGGTTGATGACCACCGGTCACACGCCGGTCCGATCAACCAGCGGCTTTGACCCTGTATTCGTGCCATGAGACATCGGCACGACCGAGTCCGGCTGAGGAACCGAGAGCCATGCCGACCATCAATCAGCTCGCCCGCAAGGGCCGCAAGAAGTCGCGCAAGAAGGCGAAAGCCCCAGCCTTGCGGTTCCGCTACAACGCCTTGACCTCGCGAACGACGCAGGACAACGGCTCGCCCCAGAAGCGTGGCGTCTGCACCGCGGTGCGCACCGTGACGCCAAAGAAACCCAACTCCGCCCTCCGCAAGGTCTGCCGCGTCCGGCTCACCAACGGGATCGAAGTCACCGCCTACATCCCCGGCGAGGGCCACACCCTGCAAGAACACTCGATTGTGCTGGTACGCGGCGGACGCGTCCGCGACCTGCCTGGTGTCCGTTACCAGGTCGTCCGCGGCGCGCTCGACGCCATCGGCGTCGCCGACCGCAAGCGCGGACGCTCCAAGTATGGAACCCGCAAGTCGGCAGGACTGGCAACCGCGGCCACCCACTAACGGGTGGTCGCTTTCGTGATCTCGGCGCCGGACGCCGGGCATCAGAGAGAGACTGAGCAACGTGCCGAGACGACGACGGCCCGACCGACACGACATCCAGCCCGACGCCGTCTACGGGTCGGTGCGCATTCAGATGGTCATCAACCGACTCATGCGCAGCGGCAAGAAGGGCAAGGCGGAGAAGATCGTCTACCGCGCCCTCGACATCCTCGAAGAGCGCGTCCGCCAGGACCCGCTCGAGGTGTTCGACATGGCCCTCAACAACATCACCCCTGAGGTCGAGGTGCGCCCTCGTCGGGTCGGCGGTGCGACTTACCAGGTCCCCGTTGAGATCCGCCACGACCGTCGCACGTCGCTCGGCATCCGCTGGCTCGTCAACGCCTCGCAGTCCAAGAAGGGCCGACCGGCCTATCTCTCGCTTGCCGACGAGCTGCTCGACGCCTACAACGCCACCGGCGCCGCTGTGCGCCGTAAGGACGAAACCCACCGCATGGCCGAGGCCAATCGCGCCTTCGCTCACTACCGCTGGTAGCGCCCAGAGCCAGACACGAATCAACACGACACCATCGCACCCAATCCCGCTGCACGTGAGACCTCCGTGCGCGCGGATCACCAATCCAGAGAGAGCGGCCTGAGCGCCGGACCAGAGAGCAAGCCAGAGGACACCGCACATGCCCGCTGACCCGCCGATCTCGTCGCTCCGCAACATCGGAGTCATTGCCCATATCGATGCCGGCAAGACCACCGTGACCGAGCGCATCCTCTACTTCACCGGCCGGACCTACAAGATCGGTGAGGTCCACGACGGCACCGCCGTGATGGACTTCATGGAGCAGGAACGCGAACGCGGTATCACGATCATGGCCGCCGCCACCTCCTGTGAGTGGAGCGACCACCGCATCAACATCATTGACACCCCAGGACACGTCGACTTCACCGTCGAGGTCGAACGCTCGCTGCGCGTGCTGGACGGCGGCGTGGTCGTCTTCGACGCCGTCGCCGGCGTCGAGCCGCAGTCCGAGACCGTCTGGCGGCAGGCCGACAAGTACGCCGTGCCTCGCATCTGCTTCGTCAACAAAATGGACCGCATCGGCGCCGACTACTGGCGGACGATGGAAATGATCCGCGAGCGATTGGGCATGACCCCGGTCCCGCTCCAGATTCCGATCGGCTCTGAAGACAACTTCCAGGGCGTGATCGACCTGATCCGCGAGCGCGCCTGGTTCTTCAGCTCCGACCGCGACGCCGCGCCCGTCGAGGGCGACATCCCCGCCGACTACGTCGCCGACGCCGGCCGCTGGCGCGAGACGATGATCGAACGCATCGCCGACTTCGATGAACAGGTCATGATCTCGTACATCGAAGGCCACGAACTGTCCGTCGATGAAATCCTCAAAGCCGTGCGGCGCGGCACCATCTCCAACGCCTTCACGCCCGTCCTCTGCGGCTCGGCGCTGAAGAACGTCGGCGTCCAGCGGCTGCTCGACGCCATCGTGGATTACCTGCCAGCGCCCGACGAGGTGCCGCCGGTCAGCGGCCTCGGCCACGATGGTCCAGAGACCCGCAACGCCGACCCCAGCGAACCGCTCACCGCGCTCGCATTCAAGATCGTCACCGACCCCTACGTCGGCCGGATCGCCTACGTGCGCATCTACGCTGGCACGCTCAAAGCCGGTGCCAGCGTCTACAACTCCTCCCGCGACGAACCTGAGCGCGTCGGACGCCTGCTCCGCGTGCATGCCGACACCCGCGAAGACATCGAATACGTCACCGCCGGCGACATCGCCGCCTTCGTCGGACCCAAGCAGACCTTCACCGGCGACACCCTCTGCGCCCGCGAAGCGCCCGTTCTGCTGGACCAAATCAGCTTCCCCGAACCGGTCGTCTCGATCGCCATCGAGGCCAAGAGCGCCGACGACCAGGACAAGCTCGGCGCTTCGCTGCGCAAGCTGGCCGAAGAAGACCCAACCTTCAAGGTCGAATACAACGACGAAACCGCCCAAACCGTTATCTCCGGCATGGGTGAGCTGCACCTCGACGTGATCGCCGACCGATTGCGGCGAGAGTTCAACGTCATGTGCAACATCGGCCGACCGCAAGTCTCCTACCGCGAGACCATCCGCCGCTCCGCCGAAGCCGAAGGCCGCTTTGTCCGCCAGACCGGCGGTCGCGGACAGTTCGGCCACGTCGTCCTGCGGATCGAACCGCAAGTGCCCGGCACCGGCTTCGAGTTTGAAGACGAAACCGTCGGCGGCGTCGTCCCGCAGCAGTACGTCAGCTCGGTCCGCAAGGGCATCGAGAGCGCCATGCGCTCAGGCGTGGTCGGCGGCTTCCCCGTCGTCGATGTCAAGGTCGCGCTGATTGACGGCTCGTACCACCAGGTCGACTCGAGCGAAATGGCCTTCCAGACCGCCGGCTCGATGGGCTTCCGCGAGGCGCTGCGCAAGGCCGCGCCGGTCCAGCTGGAGCCGATCATGAAGGTCGAAATCTCCACGCCGATGGAGTACTTCGGCGAAGTGGCCGGCGACCTGTCCAGCCGTCGCGGTTCGGTGCTCGGCTCTGAAGAGCGCGGCGCCGCACAGATCATCCAAGCCCAGATGCCCCTGGCCAATCTGTTCGGCTACACCACATCCTTGCGCTCGATGACCCAGGGCCGCGCAACGGCCTCAATCGAGTTTGACCACTACGAAGAAGTCCCCCAGAGCGTTCTGGCCGCCGCGCGCTAGGCGCGCAGACCGACCGCTGAACCGAGAGACAGGCAGGAGAGCACGATGGCGCGACAGGTGTATGAGCGAACGAAGCCGCACGTGAATGTGGGCACGATTGGCCATGTGGATCACGGCAAGACGACGCTGACGGCGGCGATCACGAAGGTGCTGTCGTTGGCGGACGAGAGCACGTCATTTTCGAGTTTCGACTCGATTGACAACGCGCCGGAGGAGCGAGCGCGGGGGATCACGATTGCGATTGCGCACGTGGAGTACGAGACGGAGTCTCGGCATTACGCGCACATTGACGCGCCGGGTCACGCGGACTACATCAAGAACATGATTACGGGCGCGGCGCAGATGGACGGCGCGATCCTGGTGGTCGCCGCCCCCGACGGACCGATGCCGCAGACGCGGGAGCACATCCTGCTCGCCCGCCAGGTGGGTGTGCCACGGATGGTGGTGTACTTGAACAAGGTTGATCAGATGGACGACGAGGAGCTGCTGGACCTGGTGGAGCTGGAGGTCCGCGAGCTGCTGAGTGACTACGAGTTCCCGGGCGACGACATACCGGTGATTCGCGGGGCGGCGCTGCACGCGCTGGAGTCGGACTCGACGGACATTGGCGCGGATGAGTACGCGTCGATCGTGGAGTTGATGGCGGCGGTGGACGAGTACGTGCCGACGCCACCACGTCCGGTGGAGCAGCCGTTCTTGATGCCGATTGAGGACGTGTTCGGGATCAAGGGGCGGGGGACGGTGGCGACGGGTCGGATCGAGCGGGGGATTGTGAACAGTGGCGAGGAGATCGAGATTGTCGGGATCAAGGACACGCGGACGACGGTGGTGACGGGGGTGGAGATGTTCAAGAAGACCTTGCCGACGGGCGAGGCGGGGGACAACGTGGGCTGTCTGTTGCG
>JAJEBU010000067.1 GCA_022822375.1 Dehalococcoidia bacterium | reverse complement strand
CGCTAATCTCAGAGTCGTTCAGTTTGCGGCGTTCAGGCATGGCTGGCTCCCATTCGTCTGTTCCGTGTCCCGATTGATGAGGTGCACATGCCAACACTCGACGATGTGCGTTCCACGCTAGCGGCAGCGCGGCATGGATATCTCTCGACCGCGTCGGCCGATGCCGATCCGCACCTGCAGCCGGTCGTCTTTGCGGTCGTTGGCGAGTCGGTCTACATCGCGATCGACGAGAAGCCCAAGACCACGCTCAAGCTGCGCCGGCTGACCAACATCGAGTCTAATCCCCGCTTCGCGCTCTTGGTGGACCGCTACGACGACGACTGGACGAGGCTCTGGTGGCTTCTGCTGCGAGGGTCGGCGGAAGTGCTCTGGCTGTCGGAATGGGACAGTTCCGAAGCACGAGCTGCCATCGCCGCGCTACGAGCCAAGTACCCGCAGTACGAGGCGATGGGCCTCGAAGATCGGCCGATCCTCAAGCTCACGCCGGAGCGCGTCACGCGCTGGTCGGCCGACGGCAGCTACAGCTGAGACCAGTCGACGCCTCGCATCGTGTCATAACGCGCGTCAGGACCAGTCCAGCCTCCGTCGACCACGATCTGCTGGCCAGTGACGTAGCTGCTCGCGTCGGAGGCGAGAAACAGCGCGGCGTTGGCGATGTCGCCCGCCTCACCGGAGCGTCCGACCGGGTGCAGCGAGGCCCACGCCCGGCGCGACGCTTCGATGCGTTCCGCGGGCAGCCAGCCCTGTCCCGTGGCGATGCCGCCCGGACAGATGCAGTTGACCCGAATGCCTGAGGATGCCCACTCGCCGGCGGCCGCTCGGACCATGGCGATCACGGCGCCCTTGGACGCGCAGTAGGCGGCCATCCCTGCCAAGCCCGTGAGCCCCGCGACCGACGCAGTGGCGATGATCGATCCGCCGCCGGCGCGCTCGAGGTGCGGGATGCCGTACTTCATCCCCAGCCAGACGCCGCGGATGTTGACGTCGTAGACGAGATCGAAGGTCTTTTCGTCGCAATCGCGGACGTTGCCCTCGGGCGGTCCGACGCCGGCGTTGTTGTAGATGATGTCGATGCGGCCCCAGGCGTCGTCCGCGGCCGCGAACATGCCTTGCACGTCCCCGCCGTTGCGGACATCAGTCTCGACGAAGCGGGCGTCGGCGCCGATCTCCGACGCGATTTCAGGACCGCGCTCCGCGTTGCGGTCGGCAATCAGGACACGCGCGCCCTCCGACGCGAACAGCCGCGCCGTCGCTTCGCCAATGCCCGACGCGCCGCCCGTGATCACCGCCACCTTGCCGTCCAGTCGCCCTGCGGATTCGCTGCTCATGATGTCGCTCCTGCGGGGTTGTAGGCGGTCGGGCTGAAGTCGTACCAGCGCCGATCCACAGCCGTCCAGCCTCCATCGACGACGATTGCCTGGCCGGTCATAAAGCTGGATTCGTCTGACGCCAGGAACAGCGCGGCCTCGGCGATGTCGATGCCCTCGCCCGAGCGCGCCAGCGGCGTGCTCACGCTGGCGCGCTCGCGCCAGGCGGCGTCGCGCTCTGGATCGGGCGGACCTTGAGAGTCATCGCCGATGCGGGTCGTGATCGGTCCCGGGCAGATGCAGTTGATGCGGATGCCCTTGGCCGCCCACTCGCCGGCGGCGGCCCGGGTCAGCGCGATCACGCCGCCCTTCGATCCGCAGTAGCCAACAATGCCGGACAGACCGCTGATGCCCGCCACCGACGCGGTGGAGATGATCGATCCGCCGCCGGCGCGCTCCAAATGCGGGATGCCGTACTTCATGCCCAGCCAGACACCGCGCAGATTGGTGGCCATGATCCGGTCAAAGACGTCCTCCGGACAATCGCGAGCGTTGCCTTCGGGCCCGCCGATGCCGGCGTTGTTGTAGATGATGTCCACGCCGCCGAATCGGTCCGCGGCGGCGTTGAACATGGCCTGGACGTCCTCGCCGCTGGAGACGTCAGCGGTGAACGCCGACGCTGAGTCGCCAATCTCGCCCGCCGCATCCTCCGCGCGCTCGGCCCAGCGATCCACGACGAGCACTCGGGCGCCTTCTTCGGCAAACAGCTCAGCCGTCGCTCGGCCCATGCCCGAGCCAGCGCCCGTGATCACGGCGACCTTGCCATCGAGTCGATCTCCCATGTCGATCCCTTTCAGATCAGAACTCAACGCCCGTGAGCTCGTTGTAGCGGCGGTCGATTGCGGTCCAGCCGCCGTCGACGACCATCGCCTGGCCGGTGACCAGTGTGGATTCGTCGGAGGCGAGGTAGAGCGCCATGTTGGCGATGTCCCGACCCTCGCCGCCCCGTCCGAGCGGGTGCGCGACGGCGCCCCGTTCGAGGCGTCGCTCGAGGTTGGCCGGGTCCTGCTGGCCCGGCGAGTCGTCGCCGATGCGCGTGGCGATCGCGCCAGGGCAGATGCAATTGATCCGAATACCCTTCGACGCCCACTCGCCGGCGGCCGCTCGGGTCATCGCGATGACGCCGCCTTTGGAAGCGCAATAGGCCGCAATCCCCGATAGCCCCGTGATGCCAGCGATGGACGCCGTCGAGATGATCGATCCGCCGCCAGCACGTTCGAGATGCGGGATGCCGTACTTCATCCCGAGCCAGACGCCGCGCAGATTGATCGCGATGACCTCGTCGAAGACCGACTCGGGGCAATCGCGGACATTGTCCTCGCGGACGCCGATGCCAGCGTTGTTGTAGATGATGTTGACACCGCCGAAGGCGTCGACGGCTGCGTTGTACATCGCTTGCACGTCCTCGCCCTGCGAGACATCAGCGGTGAACGCAGCCGCTGAGTCGCCAATCTGGCTTGCGGCATCTTCAGCGCGCTCGGCCCAGCGATCTACGACGAGCACTCGCGCGCCCTCTTCCGCAAACAGCTCAGCCGTCGCGCGGCCCATGCCCGAGCCAGCGCCCGTGATCACCGCGACTTTTCCATCTAACCGATTGGGCATGATGTCCCTCCTGTCGTGGAGGGCAGTCTACGGACTGGAAACAGCGCGGCGAGATCCAGCGCCCGCTATGTCAGGGCGTCGGCGATGGCTAGGTTGGCGATCTGCTCGTCGGTGTAGCCCAACAGCTCTCGCAGGACGAGCTCGTTGTCGCGTCCGATGCCCGGCGCGGCTGACCGGTACGTCGGCGGTGTTGCGGACATCTGTCCCTTTGCGGCCTCGAAGACAATCTGACCGTGGACCTCATGCTCCATCTGCACGAAGTGGCCTCGATGCTCGAACTGCGGGTCGGCCGCGGCCGCGCCGCTGTTGGAGACGGCGTGCGCCGGGACGCCAAACGCTTGCAGCATGTACTCGATCTGGACGGCCCCGCTCTCGGCTGTCCAAGCGCTGATGATCGCCGCCAGTTCCCGTTCGTTCGCCTGCCGCGCGGCCAAGCCTGCGAAACGGGCGTCGGAGGCCAACTCCGGCTGACGCATCGCGGCGCAGAGCAGCTGGAAATCATGGTCGTCGCGGACGGCGATGGCGACCCAGTCGTCGTCACCGGCGGCAGCGAAGCAGCCGTGAGGCGCCATCGACGGGTCGGCGTTACCGACAAGCTGCGGCACGTTGCCGTTGATCGTGTAATCGAGCAGCGCGGTGGACATGAAGTGCAGCGAGGACTCGGCCTGTGCCTGGTCGATGTAGACGCCCTCGCCGGTGCGGTCTCGATGATCGAGCGCGGCGAGGATCGTCGGCAGCGAGAAGCGCGGCGAGAGGTAATCGGTATAGGCCGAGTACGGTCCAACCGGCGCACCGCCGGGTTGGCCGGCGAGCGCGATGTAGCCGCCGATGGCAGCGCCCATCGTTCCGAATCCTGCCACCTGCGAGAGCGGGCCTTCCTGTCCGAACAGGCAGGTCGACAGCATGATCAGATCGGGCTGACGCTCCCGCAGCGACTCGTAGTCCATGCCCCAGGATCGCATCGCACGCGGCGAGAACGACTCGCAGAGCACGTCGCACCAGTCGATCAGGTCGAGCAGTACCTCGCGCGCTTCCTCCGTGGCGAGGTTGAGCGAGAGGCCGAGCTTGTTGATGTTCATGTTGCCGAACAGGCCCGAGTGTTCGGGTCCCTGGGTGTTGTTGTACCAGGGGCCGAGCCCGCGCGCCGTCTCGATCCGATTGGCCGACTCAATCCGCACCACGGTGGCGCCGAAATCAGCCATGGTGCGCGTCGCCGTGGGGCCCGCGACGACCCACATCAGGTCCAACACCTTCAGTCCGGCCAACGCGCCGGCCGTCGGAATGCCAGGCTGGTTTGGGACTGCACTGGTCATCAGATCACGCCTTTCTCGCTGAGCTCAGCGAGGTCGGCCCCGTCCAGTCCGAGCTCGCCGTACACCTCCGCGTTGTGCTCGCCACAATCGGGCGCTCGCCGGCGGAACTCGATCTCATGGCTGGACAACTTGACGAACGGACCGGGGAACCGAACAGGATCAGGCCAGTGGGGCATGTCGTGCTCGCGCCAGAAATCGCGCGCCTCGAACTGTTCGAAGTTGGCGACCTCGTCCACGGTCGTAACCGGCACGATCAGCAGCGAGCGCGACTGAGCCTCTGCGAACAGCTCGTCCCGCGTTCTGCTCCTGATGAACGCGGCGACGACGTCGATCAGCCTGCTCCATTCCGAGAGTGGACGCTGTCCCGAAATGAACTCCGCACCCAGCCCGATCCAGTCGAGGTCGCGGTCTTCCTGGGTGCACGCGCCCTCGTCGGACATCCACTGGAACAGGCGGCGCGAGAATGGTCCGATCCCAGCACCGAACAGGAACGTGAGCGAGATGTATCCGTCGGCCGCCTCCCAGATGAGCCGGCCGGTGAACGGTCCGACGGCCATGCCGCCGGCCACGCGGGCCGTCTCCGGCGCGCCGACCGACGCAGCGAGCACGGCCGACATCGTCGCTGCTGCGACCGACTGCTGGGCGGAGATATCGATGTGCTGCCCCTCTCCGGATGCGGTGCGGTGGCGCAGCGCGATCATCGCTGCCGTCGCCGCCTCGCCGGACGCATGCAACCAGGCCTGCGGCACCGAAACGCGGACGGGCTCCTCACCGGCGCCGCCGGCCAGGATTAACGGTCCGCCCGCCGCCATTAGGATCAAGTCGGTGGCCTCGTACGACGCCTTGGGCCCGGTCTGTCCGAACGCGGAGATCGACGTATAGATCAGATCGTCGCGGCCGGCCGAGAGATCGTCGTAGCCAAGTCCGCGCCGCGCCATCACGCCAACGTCGTCGGATTCGATCACGAAATCAGCAGTCGCCGCCAGCTGCCGAAGGAGCGCCTGGCCGTCTGAGTGGTCAAGATTGCAGCTGATCCCGCGCTTGTTGCGGGCGTACGACCACCAGAACAGCGATCGATTCGGATCGGCGTCGCCCCCGGCGAACGGGCCGACCCCACGCGCGGACGATCCGCCCGGCGGCTCGACGGCAATCACGTCTGCGCCGAGGTCGGCCAGGATTTGGCCGGCAAGCATCCCGCGCTCGTCTGTGAGGTCCAACACGCGATACGGCGTCAACAGCATCGATCAGCGCTCCTCCCGCTCGGCGATTGAAGCGTATCGCACGCCGATGCTGCCTGTCGCAACCGCAGATCAGCTCAGACGCGGCTACTGCAACGCGCCAGACCCGCTGATCGCCCAAGCGTCCTCGACAACGCCGTCGCGGTGCGCATGCAGCGTCCGATGCAGCAACACCGTGCTGTCGGAGTAGTGCGGAACCAGCTCCACCCGGTCGCCGATGGACAAGGATTCGCCGCCGTTGCGAGCGAGGTGGGTGTGCTCAGCGCTCAGCCCGACGCATTCCCAGCCGAGCGGTTGCGCAACCAATGGCATCCCGGTGTGCCGTCCGGTGGCTTTCCAGCCAGCGTCGCCCGCGGCGCGATCAGGATGCGTCGCCGACACTACCTGGCACAGCAGGCTCAGCGCGCGGCGGTGACCGTCGACGCCCATCGCTTCGTAGGTCAAATCCATCAGCGCTGCGCCGCCGGCTTGCAGCTCGGTCAGCACGCCTTGTTCGAGAACGTAGCGGTAGTTGCCGCTGCCGCCGCCCGAGAGGACGTCGAACTCGTGGCCGTCAGCGCGGCACAGATCGGCGGCGCGGGCGATGATCGCCGCAGACGCCGCCGTCTCACGTTCCTTTTCCTCGTCGGGCAGACCCATCACGTGGCCCTCGTAGCCCATCAAGCCGCGCAGTCGCACGGCAGGCAGGTCTGCAATCAATGCGCAGAGCGCGGGCGCGACCTCCGGATCGACGCCGCAGCGGTGCAGGTTGACATCAATGTCGACGAGCAGGTCAATCTGTACGCCCGCGGCGTCGGCTGCGGCGGCAATCTCGCGGACGTTGTCCGCATCGTCCACGGCGACGCAGAGCGTCGCCAGCTTGGCCACCTCAATCAGCCGCTCGATCTTGTCCGCGCCGACCACTTCGTTGGCGATCAGGATGTCCGACACGCCGCCGTGCGCCATTGCGAGCGCTTCAGCGGACTTGGCGCAGGTCACGCCGACCGCGCCGGCCGCGATCAGCCGCTGCGCCATCGCGGGCGATTTGCAGGCCTTGACGTGCGGACGCCAGGCGATACCGGCGTCGGTGCTGCGTTGGGCCATTAGACCCGCGTTGTGATCCAGCGCGTCGAGGTCGACCAACAGCGCCGGCGTTTCCAACTCCCACACCAAGGTCATAACATGCTCCCCACTGCTTCCGAATACTGCCCAGAATCCTACTGAAACGCCGCATCATGCCATTCTCCGACATCAATGGTCTGCGTCTGTTCTTTCACGAGCAGAGTCCAGTCGGAGCAGAAGACGACCCTGATCTCCACACGATCGTGCTCGTGCACGGGACGCAGGGCAACGCCGCGCTCTGGGCCGACCTGATCAATCGCCTGTCCGACCGCTTTCGCTGCGCCGCGCTGAATCACCGCGGCCGCGCGCCGTCGCAAGCGCCCGACGATCCGTCCGCCTACGGCATCGAACAGTTCGCCGACGATCAGGCGGCGTTCATCGAGCAGCGCGGCTATCACGGCGTCACGATGATCGG
>JAJEBU010000129.1 GCA_022822375.1 Dehalococcoidia bacterium | reverse complement strand
CCGTCGCGCCGCCGTTGCGCGGCATCGTCAGCCAACAGCTGTCGCAGCGGCGGCATCAGCTGCGAGAGCGTGAGATCTCGTTCGCGCTGCGCGTCGCTGCGGCGGTCCTCATCGTCGCTCGCGGCCGCTTCGTACTCGCCGGCCAGGTCTCGATGCCGCGACATCTCTTCCGCCGCGTGCTGCAACTGGTCCAGCGTCAGTCCCAGTTCGAGCGCGCGCTGCACGGGTCGCTGGATGGCTTCGTCCTGGGCGGCCGCACCCCACAGCCATGTGCGCCACGACTGGGCGAAGCGGAGATCGGCCTGCAGTTGGTCGAGCACGCGGTAGTCAGGGTGCAGACCCGCCACCAGCGCGTGCTCGCGCAGGATGCCGGCGCAGAAGGCGTGGATGGTCTGAATGGCAGCTGCGTCGACGTCCGGCAACGCATCGTCCAGGCCGGCCGCCGACAGTTCCAGGCGGATTCGGTCCCGCAACTCGCCCGCCGCTTTTTCGGTGAAGGTGATGGCCACGATCTCGGAGAGCGGCACGCCCCGCCTGACCAGATTCACCACTCGCGCCACAATCACCGACGTCTTGCCTGCGCCCGCGCCCGCTTCGAGGAACACAGACGTGTCGAGATCGCGCACGACCCGGTCTCGGACGTCCTGGTCTGCGGGTGTTGCCGTGGTCATGGACGCTGCCTGCGCAGCGTTTCCATCGCCCGCACGGCCTCAGGATCGCTGCGCGACTTGAATCGGTAGCGATCGGCCAGGTCAGCGGTGCACGCCGCCTCGACCGGGCAGCGGCGGCAGTTCGGCCGCTCGTATGCCGGCTGTCCGGGATTGGGGACGAAGTTGGCGGCTTCCAGCTGGTCGGCCAGCAATGCGAGCGTGGCGCTCAGACGGCTGCTGGGAGATGTCGTGTCCGCTGCGCCCGGCGCAGCCAATGAGTCGCCCTGGAACGTCTCGACCGCGAAGTGTCCACGTTCCGTGATCGAGCGGTGCTCCACGACGATTTGACGAACGGGCACGCCGCGGTCCGAAAGCAACGCCATGGCTCCCAGCGAGGCGAAGGAAGAACCGTCGACGAAGCCATGCACGCTGGGCAGATCAGCACCGTGAAACCAGAGCACGGCGCGTTGTCGGCCGTCGGCGTGCACGTCCAGACGGTCGATGCGGGCGCTGAGACGTAAGGATCGACCACCGGACACTCTGGCGCGAGCGCGGTCGACTGACAGATCGAGTTCTTGCGGGCACCATCCGTCGCGGGCGTCAGACGCTTCGCGGACGCGCAACCGCTCGACTGCTCGCCGGGCTCGTTCCGATCCAGTGAGGGAGTCCGCCAGATCGGAGAGACGATCGGGGTCGGACGAGTAGGTGATCCAGTCCCTCGACTCGGGATCGTCGAGGTACGACTGCACCCACGCCGTCAAGACCGCGCGGACGGCGTCGCCGAGGACTGCCTCCTGCTGATCTTGCGGCTCCGCCGGATTGGCGGTCTGGATGTCCATCATCTGCTGTAGGAAGAAGCGATAGGGGCATGTGACCAGCGTCTCCAACGCCTGCGGCGTCCAGGTGCGTTCGAGCGGCCGCCAGTCAGCGATCTCGTCCAGCGCGCCGCTGAGGACGCCGTCGAACTCGGTGAATTGCGGGGCGTTGCGTCGGCGGCGGGCACGGACGGCGGCGTCCATCTGCGGCCAAATCTCATGCAGGAGCGCGGCACGATCAATGGCGGGCGCAGCCAGCACGGCGAGATTGAAACTGGCTGCGTCTGGAGCCCGGAGCGGACGCGACCAGTCGATCTCGCCGTCCACGTTGGTCGGCGCGAAGCTGGCGACGGCGCTGTCGAGACGCTCAATCTCGTCTGCCGACTCGAGCAGTAGAGACGAGGCTCGCGTGGGTCCGCCGACGGCGCTGGTGCGTCGGCTCCAGCTGGCAGTGAAACTCCGTTCGGCTGAGAGCCGCGCCAGATTCCACGCGTGTCGGTCGCTCAGCGCGCGGTCGCGCTGCAGGGCCAGCGCGTCGGGGATGCGCTGATTGATCCTGGACCGAGCCGCGTCGGGCAGCAAGGGGTCCTGACGCGCCAACGCCGGGAAGACTCGTTCGGCTGCGCCGGCAATGAAGACAGCCTCGTATCGGACGCCTCGCGCGGGACCCCCAGCCGCACCGATGTTGACGCCGTCAATCAGCGGCTGTCCATCGCGGATGACTTGCGATCCGATCGCTCGACTGATTGACGTGTTTGCGGCGCTCGGCTGCCATGCATTGCCATGCTGATCCAGCTGACGCAGCGGGGCGACGGCGTACTGCACCGCTTCGAGCATTGGATCATCACCTGAAGCATTGCCGAGGTAGTGCCTGAACGCCTCGAGCAGTGTGTCGACCCCGGCAGCCCATGATTCGCAGTCCGCTAGCGCGGTACTCCGCTCTGCCAGGTCCGAGAGCAACCGCGAGAGTTCCGACTCGTGATCAATGCTCGCCAGTGCGGACATCTCGTGCAGACCGCGATCCAGTCCCGCCGCCAGGGCCTGCTGTTCCCAGTCACCGGCGCGCCCCGAACACTGCACGGCCCGATGCGACAGCAAGTCCAACAAAGCGCCGCGCCGCGCGGTTTCGGGTTGCAGCAAGACCGCCGCCAGCCCCGACGCCGCCTGGCCCAGTGGTGTCTGAGCGAGGCTCTGCCCGCCAATCCGCCAGCTGGGGACGCCCGCCCGTTCGAGCGAGGCGACGAGCCGATCGTCGCCGGGCGATCCATGCTGGTGCAACACCAGCATGCGGTCGAAGGCTGTGCCTTGATGCCCCAGCTGCAAGATTCTTGAGGCGATTTCGTCGGCCTCGGAGCTCGGGTCGGAGGCGCTGAAGTACTGCTGCGATGGCGCTGCGGCTGGCGCCACGGACGATCGCACGACCAAGGCGCCGCACTCTCGCTGCAACGCGGCCAGCGTCCGCTGGGGCGGAGCGTCCGCCGCAGCGCCGGCCATCACGAGCAGCATCCGCACGTCAGTGACGCGGGCGCATCGGGCAATCAGCTGTCGCTGGATTCTCGTCAGGTCGTAGATGCCGCTGACGATTAGCGGCCCACCGCCGAGCGCTTCCGCGTAGGCGCGGTCGGGCGTCGCAGCGGACACGGCGTCTTCGTAGCGGGAGGTGCGGTCGGCGGCGTTGCGGACGATGTCGCTCCAACCTTGGTAGATGCGCCGCAAGCCGCCTGCCGGCACGTCGGCCGGCGTCAGCGACGCCTCTCGCAGGTCGGTCAGCGTGCGGAGCATGGCCGCAGCGAGACCGGGCGCATCGGGAGGCCATTCCGCGAGCGGCAAGGACTGGAGCAGCTGTTCAACCGCCGTCAGGTCGGCGCCGGGCGGCCAAGGTCGGCGCGGTGCGGCGTTGCCGTAGCGGGAGACCGATTCCGCGAGGTCGACCGGGGTGTATCCGTAGACGGCGGCCAGTGCGCCGTCGCCGGCCTCGGCGAGCAGCTGCGAGGCGGCGCGGCGTTGCAGCGCTGAACCATGCAGCACGTTGAGCCGGTCAGCCGAGGAGTTGCGCGCCGAGGCAAACTGGGTCAGTCGAACGTCGCGCGCGGCGGGATCGGGGAGCAGTTCAATCGTCAGTGGCATGGAGTGTCAGGGTAGTGTGGCGCACCCAGTCCCTGCGTTATGCAGGGACCCGCTCGGCTCCCCCGTTCCCTGCGTCATGCAGGGACCCGTTCGGCTCCCCCGTTCCCTGCGTCATGCAGGGACCCGCTCGGCTCCCCCGTTCCCTGCGTCATGCAGGGACCCGCTCGGCCTGCCCCGTTCCCTGCGTCATGCAGGGACCCGCTCAGCTCCCCCGTTCCCTGCGTCATGCAGGGACCCGCTCGGCCTGCCCCGTGAACCGAACACCGACGCTGACGCGCAGACGGGAAGCGGGAGCGGCTCCGAAGAACCGCCCCCGCTCCAACCGGTCCCCGCGGAGGGGGACGGGCCGTCGGTCGCTAGACGGCGGCCGGGCCCCGTTCACGGGTGCGCACGCGGACGGCGTCCTCGACGTCGAGCACGAAGATCTTGCCGTCACCAATCTGGCCGGAGCCCGCGTTCTCGACAATGGCGTCGATCACGTCGTCGAGCGGCGTCGTGTTGATCACGATCTCGATCTTGATCTTGGGCAGGTAGTCGACCTGCACCTGCTGTCCGCGAAACTCCTGGACGACGCCCTTCTGAGCGCCGCGGCCGCGAACCTCGGAGATGGTCATCGAGACGATGCCAATCTCCTCCAGCGCCGTGCGGACTACGGAGAGCCGCTCGGGCCGGATGATGGCGATCACCATTTTCATGTCGGTGTTCCTGTTCTGTTCTCATCCCCCGCTGTGCGCGGGGGTCTGCTCGGTCGGGCCAGCCGGGGTGGCGAGCCCTCACCCTAGCCCTCTCCCAGAGGGCTAGGGGATCAGGGTCCCAATCAGTCCCCGCCAGCGTGGCCGGCTGCGGGCAGCTCTTCCCCTGCCGAGACCTCGACCGCCACGCCGGGCGCAACGGTCGGGAACTCGGGGTATGCGCCGATCCCGTGCTCTTGCACATCGAGGCCGGCCAGCTCCTCCTGCTCGGAGACGCGCAGACCGATCGTGTTCTTGATCACGAAGAACAGGATCCCCGCAGTCACGGTGACCCAAGCGAAGATGGCCAACACGCCGATCAGCTGCTCGAACAGGGCGCGGAAACCGCCGCCCATGAAGAGTCCGTGTCCCGGCGCTCCCCAGGCTTCGGCCGCACCGGCGGTGGCGAAGAGTCCGACCGCGAGCGTGCCCCAGACGCCGCAGGCGCCGTGCACGGAGATCGCGCCGACGGGATCGTCGATGCGGATGCGGTCAAAGAACTCGACCGAGAAGACGACCACACCTCCGCCGATCGCGCCGATCAGCAGGGCGGCCCATGGCTCGACGAAGCCGCAACCGGCGGTGATCGAGACGAGTCCGGCCAGCGCGCCGTTGAGCGTGAGGCCGAGGTCGGCTTTGCCGTAGCGCATTTTGGCGATGGCCACAGCGACGATCGCCCCAGCGCCCGCGGACAGCGTGGTGTTGATCGCTATCCAGGCCGCCTCAGTGGCGAGCCCGCCGGAGAGTCCCAGCGTCGAGCCGGGGTTGAATCCGTACCAGCCGAACCAGAGGATGAACATGCCCAGCGTGGCGAGGGTCATGTTGTGGCCCGGGATGGCGCGGATCTCGGAGCCGACATACTTGCCGATTCTCGGTCCGACGAGGATGGCGCCCATCATCCCAGCCCACGCGCCGACGGAGTGGACCAGCGTGGAGCCGGCGTAGTCCATGAAGCCGCGGTCGCCGAGCCAGCCGCCGCCCCAGCCCCAGTGAATCACGATCGGGTAGATGATCCCGGTCACGAACACCGTGTAGAAGAGGTAGGCGGAGAACTTGGTGCGCTCAGCGAGTGCGCCCGAGACGATCGTCGCGGCGGTCGCGGCGAATGCCCACTGGAAGAAGAAGACGGCGGCCTCGGAGACGCCGCCAGATGTGTCCGTCAGTCCGCCCAGCGCGGGGAAGAAGGAGTCGCCGCCGATGAACGACCCTTGTGAGCCGCCGAAGGCAAAGCCGAATCCGACCGCCCACCAGACGACTGCGCCGAGCGAGGCGTCGAGCACGTTCTTCATCAGGATGTTGGTCGTGTTCTTGACGCGGACAAAGCCGGCCTCGAGGAGGCCGAACCCTGCCTGCATGAAAAACACAAGGATGCCGGCGATCACGAACCAGATCGTGTCGACGGCGAGGATGATGTCGGCCAGGGCTGCCGCGTTCTCCTCAGCGGTTTGGCTGTAGGCGATCCCGAGTGTCGCCAACAGGCCGGTGAGGATACCGAGGAACAACCCCAGTCCAGGTTTGCGGACAACGCCAAACGAACGCGGTAGCGGCGCAGTCCTGACCATTCGGGCAAGTGTCATCGTTGCCTCCCTTCCCGAGTACCGGTCTGCTCAGCAACGTATGAGCGCTGGGAGGCGGAACGATTTCACCTGAGTTGCGCTCAGGTGTCGTTTCGGTTGCGGCCGTGTTTCCGACGTGTTTCGCACGATCGCCGTGACATGGTTGCCGCAAGATGCGGCCCGACGAGTCCTTGAACATCTCTCTACCCTGTTCGCACGATGCCAGCGCGGAGAGACTCATGGGACCACGACTGATCAAAGCGCTGACACGAATGCAGAGTCCGCTGTTCACCTTGATGCGCGGCAGAATGCAGGGACCGCCCACGCTGCGCTTGTGGACTGTGGGCCGTGTGTCGGGTCGGGAGCGCGCCGTCTTGCTGCTCTATCTGGACGACGGGCCGCGTGTGATTGTGGTGGCGTCCTACGGCGGACATTCCGAGCATCCCCAGTGGTGGCAGAACCTGCTCGCTGAACCGTCTTGCCGCATCTGGTCGGCCAAGCGCGGCGCAGAGCGGATGGTCGCGTCGGAGCTCGAGGGCGAGGAGCGGGACGCAGTTTGGGAGCGGCTGGTCTCGATGTACTCGCCGTACCAGGGCTACCAGGAACACACGTCGCGGCGGATCCCGCTGATCGCGCTGTCGCCGGGCGAATGACACTCAGGAACGCAGTATGTGACTCGCGGCTAGCACGCAATCAAGCGATGTGCTGCTAGCCTGCGTTCGACATAACTAGACAAGCATTGGGCCTCGCGGGAGGCCTGGCGCAGGATCGTGACGGGCGGACGGATTGAGTTTCATTCGGCGATTGATCGGCGGCTCGGACCAACCACGGCCGGCCGCGGCGGAGCCTCCGCCGCCAGCTCCAGCATCAGCGGCGGCCCCACCGCCACCACGAGACGCCGCGACCGAACCGCGTCAAGTCGCCAGCGACGGACACCCCCGGCGTCGACGCAAGCGCAAGCCGCGCTCGCAGCGTCAAACAGCGTCTCTCCAAACCCAACAGTCAGACCAGCCGGCCGCCGCCCCGCGACCCGGACATGCGGAGCGATCCGCCGCGCCGCGATCGAGCAGCCCGCGCCGTCGACGGCGTGGCAGCGGTCGACGGGATGGGCCCGCCGCGAGATCGGCGCCATCGGCGCCCGCGCCATCCAGCGCGACCCAGAAGGCGCTCCTCTCCGGCGGGTACAAGCTGCCCAAGCTCGACGAGTTGGACCAGGTCTCGCCTGAGGACTGGTCGCCGCAGTTCCAGCAGCTGGGGCTGTCCGACCGCATGCTGTCGGCCCTGACCGCGCTCAAGTTCGAGCAGCCGACGCCGATTCAGGAGCAGTCGATTCCGCTGCTGTTGGCGGGCCACGATGTCGTTGGACAGGCTCAGACGGGTACCGGCAAGACGGTCGCCTTCGGGCTGCCCGCGGTGGAGGTGTGCGATCCCGACCTGGGCGAGTGTCAAGCCATCGTGCTGACACCGACGCGCGAGCTGGCCCAGCAGGTGGGATCGGTGCTCGACTTCTTCGCACGCGCTCAGGGGCTGGAAGCGACGGTCCTGATGGGCGGGCGACGGCTCTCCGACGATTTCGCCAACCTCGAGCGCCGACCACAGATCGTGGTTGGCACGCCAGGCCGCGTGATTGACCATCTGGAACGACGCACCCTGCAACTCGGACGCGTCCGCATGGCGGTGCTCGACGAAGCTGACCGCATGCTCGACATCGGCTTCTATCCGGACATGCGCAAGATTCTGCGCCGGTCTCCCAACGACCGTCAGACCGCGCTCTTCTCAGCCACCATCCCGACGCCAATCAAATCGCTCATCCATCAGTTCATGCACGAGCCTGAGCACGTGCACATCGAGCCCGAGGTCGCCACCGCGCAAGGCATCAACCAGCGCTACTACGAAGTCGCCGACCGCGACAAGGTCCATGCCGTCGAAGAGCTGCTGCCGGAGCTCTCCGGCCGCACGCTCGTCTTCTGCAACATGAAGGTGACCGTCGACCGGCTGGTGTCGAGGCTGCGCGATCAGGGTCTCAACGCCGACGCCATCCACGGCGATCGAGACCAGCGCAAGCGCGACCGCGTGATGGCCCAGTTCCGATCAGGTGACATCCAGTTTCTCGTCGCCACGGATGTCGCCGCGCGCGGACTCGACATTCCAGACGTGCAGCACGTCGTCAACTTCGATCTCCCCCAGACGCCGGAGGACTACGTCCACCGCGTCGGCCGAACCGGCCGCGCCGGCGCCGAGGGCAGTGCGATCTCGTTCGTTGGCGAGTGGGACTTCGACCAGCTGGAGCGCATTCTCAAGCTCGTCGGCGACGAGCTCGCGCGCGGCGAGCTTGGCATCTACTCCTGACGAGCTCCGCCCCTCCCGTTCCCTGCTTCACGCAGGGAGCCGCTCGGCTCCCCGTTCCCTGCTTCACGCAGGGACCCGCTCGGCTCCCCGTTCCCTGCTTCATGCAGGGACCCGCTCGGTTCCCCGTTCCCTGCTTCACGCAGGGACCCGCTCGGCTCCCCGCTCGGCAGCCCCGAGCTGGCCCCTGCGTAAAGCAGGGGATGGGGAATGGAGCAGGGACCCGCTCGGCCTCTCCGCCATGTTCCCTGGAGGAACCGGGGGCTGGAACGAACGCTAGTGAATCCGCCAGCCTGACTGTTGCCAGAGACGCCGGGCCTCGCCGTGCAACGATGGACGCCCGGCGATGAGGCCACGCACGGACGGCTCCGCCTGGTTGAAGGACAGCGGGCGGCCCTCGATATCGGACACTGTCGCGCCGGCCGCTGATAACAGCGCCGCGCCCGCAGCCACGTCCCACTCGCTGCGACGGCCTGGCGTGAAAATCAAGCCTCCCTTACCCGTCGCGAGCAAGGCCATGCGATAAGCGATTGAGCCGACTGGCAGCACCTTCGTCCCGTCCGGCACCGGCGGCAGATCGCCGAACTGCCACTCGCCCCGTCCGACGAGCATGTAGCTCTCCGACAGCGACTCCGCGGTGTCTAGTTGGAAGCGCTCGTCCGCCGAGCCTGCGGCTGCCGCGTACATCTCGTCTGCCTCAGGATTGAAGACCACGCCAAGCACGGCCTGACCGTTGATCGAAAGCGCGATCGACACCGCGTACTCAGGTACGCCTTGCAGGAACTCTCGCGTGCCGTCCAGCGGATCGACAATCCAGACTCGCCGATGGCGCAGCCGCTCGCGGTCGTCGTGCGCCTCTTCCGACAGCCACGCGTCCTGCGGGAATGCGCCTAACAGCGTCTCGCGCAGCGCCGCGTCGACCTCGACATCCGCTTCGGAAACGACCTCGTACATCCGGTCGCGCGAATCGCTCTGCTTCCAGCCGTAGCGTGCGCCCGATTGCTGGTAGCGCTGCAGGATCTCGCCGCCCCGCCGCGCGGCGTCTTGCGCTGCTTCGAGCTCAGCCGAGAGGTCCAGCGCGGAGCTCAGAAGCCCGCCTGCTTGTCGACCAGCCCGACGAGCTCGCGACCGCCGCTGTAGCGCCGCAGATTCTCGCAGAAGCGTTCTAGATTGCGGCCCGCGCGCAGCTGCGACGCGCCCGCGGTGTGCGGTGTCATGACGATGTTCTCCAGCTCGAACGCTCGATGATCCGCGGGCAGCGGTTCGCCCTCCACGACGTCTAGCGCCGCGCCCCGCAGATGACCCGACTCGACGGCGTCGATCAACGCTTCCAGATCGATAATCTCGCCTCGGGTGACGTTGACGATCACCGCGCCGGGCTTCATCTTCGCGATGGACTCCGCATTGAAGAGGTGGTGCGTCTCCGCTGTCAGCGGCGTACAGACGGCGACCACGTCGGACTTCTCCAGCAGCGTGTCGAGCTGGTTCATGTGGCCCACGACGGGCACGATTGGCGTCCCGCGCACGGCGAGGGCGTCGACCGCGCGGACGCTCATCCCGAAGCCGTTGGCCCGCTCCGAGATCGCGCGGCCGGTGCCGCCGAAGCCGACGATGCCCATCGTCAGCCCGGACAGTTCGAAGGCCGCGCGGCGCATCGGCACGCGGCCGCCCCACGCCTCGCCCTTCAGCGTCAGCGCCGACTTCAGCGAGCGGGCCAACGCCAGCAGCAGCGCGAACGCGTGGTCCGCCAGGTGCGGACCGACCAGGCCCTTCTCGCCGGTCAGCGGGATGTCCGCCTGCTTGAACTCGTCGAACAGATAGCCGTCGACGCCTGAGGCGGTGGCATGGACCCACTTGAGCTGCTTGGCCTCAGCGAAGAGCTCGGGAGTGAGGTAGCCAAGCAGCACTTCGGCGTCGGCGATCTGCTCCATGGCGTCCTCGCGGTTGTGCGCGACCACCACTTCCGCGTCCGAGCCGGCGGCGGCGCGGATGGCGTCCAGCTGCGCCTCCGACACCTCAGGCAGGGTCAAACCGGGCATCACCAACACACGCATATCGGAGTCCTTCGGGGAAAGTCTGAGCTACTCCCCAGAGCCTACCCCAGCCCGCCACCAGTCCCTGCTCCCACAGGGACCCGCTCGGACTCCCCCGTTCCCTGCTTCACGCAGGGACCCGCTCGGGGCTCCCCGCTTGACAGCCCCGAGCAGACCCCTGCATGAAGCAGGGGTTGAATGACGAAAGGCTGCTGATGGCGTTTGCGGTGGCATCGGTGGCTGGTCTCGGACTGCGTCGGATTCGCAACTGCGCGAACGCCAGTTCGCGCGGTCAGCGATGCCTGACCGGCACAGCCGAGAGTGACCACGGAGGGGCGTCGCCCCTTCGCGAGTCCCAGCCACCGATGCTTCTAGGGTGAAGAACCAGAATGAGTCAAGTCATCAACTGAACGTAAATCCAGCATTCCAGTCCCTGTTTCACACAGGGACCTGCTGGGGCTCCACCTCGGCGAGCCCCGAGCAGGCCCCTGCATGAAGCAGGGGATGGGGAGCGCCAGCAGGGGATGGGGAGCGCCAGCAGGGGATGAGGAGCGTCAGCAACCCAGCATTCCAGTCCCTGTTTCACACAGGGACCTGCTGGGGCTCCACCTCGGCGAGCCCCGAGCAGCCCCTGCATGAAGCAGGGGATGGAAACTACAGCAGGGGATGGAAACTACAGCAGGGGATGGAAACTACAGCAGGGGATGGAAACTACAGCAGGGGATGAGGAGCGTCAGACTGGCATGGCGTGTGCCATATCATTGAGGCGAAGCTACCAATATTGGAGAACGCGACTGATGACGTACGACGACCTCTCTCTTGATATCTCGGACGGCGTGGCATTGGTCACCCTGCAGCGGCCCGAGAAGATGAACGCGATGGGCCCGCGCCTGGTCCACGAGCTGCTCGATGTGCTGGAGTCCACCCGACACGACGACGCCGTCAAGGCGATGGTGGTGACGGGCGCGGGGCGCGGATTCTGCGCCGGCGCCGATGTCTCGGGCGGTCGCGAGGCTCAGGCGTTGGGCGAGGAGCTCATCGAGGCGGACAGTTTCCGCCGCCACCACGAAGCGCCGATCGGCCACTACGGCGTGCTGTTCGAGGCGCTCAACGACTACCCGAAGCCGATCGTGGCGGCGGTCAACGGCGCGGCGGCGGGCGCGGGCATGTCGCTCGCGCTGGCCTGCGACATCCGCATCGCGTCCAGCAACGCGCGCTTTATCTCCGCCTTCGTCCACCGCGCGATCGTGCCCGACACGGGCAGCACCTACTATCTGCCGCAGATGCTCGGCAAGGGCCGCGCGTTGGAGATGATGTACACCGGCGAGCCGCTCTCAGCCGCCGAGGCGGAGCGCGCCGGGATGGTCAACCGCGTGGTCGATCCCGAAGAGCTGCTGCCGAACGCGATGGCTCTGGCGGAGAAGATTGCCAAGGGTCCCTCGCTGGCGATTGAGCTGACCAAGCGGCTGGTCAACCAGTCCGCGCCCAACTTCGCCATGCAGGTCGAGCGCGAGGCGTGGGGACTCAGCATCACCGGCAGCTCAGAGGATCGCCAGGAAGGCATCGACAGCTTCCTCGAGAAGCGTCCCGCGCAGTTCCGCGGCCGCTAGCTCTCGATGGTGTCGCGCGCGGTCAGTCGGCCGCGTCTGCCGCAGTCGATCAAGAGCGCGCTTGCGCTGCCGTGGCCGGCGTCCTTGAGCGTCGGACAGCATCGCTTGCGCGGCTACGCTCACTCGCCGCATGGCGCCATCGCGGTCGTCGATTGGAGCGTGGACGGGGGCTCAACTTGGCGTCCGGCGCGGTTGGTCGGCGAGCAGATCGATTACGGTTGGACGCAGTTTGAGTTCGATTGGCAGGGCGAGGTGGGCGAACACGCGATCTTGACGCGGGCGGCCGACCACGCCGGCAACACACAGCCAGAACTGACGCCGTTCAACGAGAAGGGTTACCTCTTCAACCAACCGCTGCCCCATCCGATCATCATCGGATAGGGAATCTGGGCGCTTGCGGGTGAGCCTCGTGGGCGATGCAGAACAGGAGACGCAACATGACTGCCACCATTACGGACCTGACGATTGACATCTTCGAATGGGAGACGCCGACCTGGCGGGTTGGGTCGGGCATGCGGTTCGGCGGCGTCAAGCAGCTGTCGGTCGTCAAGATCGATACCGATGCCGGGGTCACGGGCCACGCGTTCCTGTCGCGGCCGGAGCACAACGCACAACCGTTGATCGACGTCCTCAAGCCGCGCCTGATTGGCCAGAACGCGCAGGACATCGGACGCATCTGGGCCGACTGCTACGCGCAGCATCGCGCGGTCAGCTTTGCCGCCATCGGCGCGGTCGACATCGCCCTCTGGGACATCAACGGACAGCTCGCGAAACAGCCGATTCATCGTCTGCTGGGCACTTGCAAGGATGAGGTGCCCGTTTACTCGTCGACCGCCTGGTGGGAGACGCCTGAGGAGTACGTCGAGGAGGCGCTGGCGTTCCAGGCCGACGGCTGGACGGCGCACAAGCTGCATCCGCACGGCGAAGAGCGTGCAGACATCGAGATCTGCCGCGCGGTTCGTGATGCTGTCGGCCCGGACATGATCCTGATGCTCGATTCCATGTGGTCGTACCGCTACGAGGAGGCTGTCCGCGTGGGCCGCGCGATCGAGGAGCTCGATTACTACTGGTACGAGGATCCGCTGCGCGAAGAGGACCACTACAGCTACGTGAAGCTGCACCAGAAGCTGGATATTCCGATCATGTCAACGGAGTATGCGCCGGGCCGCTTCTACGGCATGACGCACTGGATTACTCAGTACGCCACCGACATCCTGCGTGGCGATGTGGCCGTGACCGGCGGGATCACGCCGCTTGTGCGGCTCTGCCATCTGGCCGAGGGCTTTGGCATGCAGTGCGAGATTCACCACGGTGGCAACAGCCTCAACAACGTCGCCAACCTGCACGTGATCATGGCCGTGCCCAACTGCGAGTTCTACGAGTACTTCCCCTCGACCGGCGGCTTCCTCTACGGCCTGGTGGAGGAGATAGACATGATGGGCGGCACCGTCACAGCCCCGACCAAGCCGGGGCTGGGATATGAGATCGACTGGAAGCTGATCGAGCGTCAGCGCCTCGCGACGCTCGCGTAGCGGCGAAGTGCCGCGCCGCCCAGCGTGACCGCGAGCAGCAACGCGGCAAGCGCTCCGAGAATCGTCGTGGTCGAAGTGCGGCTGTCGCCCAGACCGCCTGTGCCTGCGTTCGGGAACGTCAACGCCGGCTCCTCATCGAGCGGCTCGACTTCCTCCTCCAACGTCTCCTCGTCGAGCATGTCGTCCTCGACCATGGAGTCATCCTCCATCATCGAGTCGTCTGCCATCGTTGGATCGTCATCGATCTCGATGACCGTGAGCATCACCTCCGCCTGACCGGCTCCGGTGGACGTGATCGTCGCCTCGGCCGGCTCCCCGTTGAGCGTGAATGTCGTGTTATCGATGTTGTCGCGGTCGACATCCAGGTGCCACGCGCCGGTGTCGTCCGCCGTTGCCGAGCCCAAGCTCTGGCCGTACTGATCGGTCGCAGAGACGACGTCGCCAGGCTCAACCGCGCCTGGGTTACCGTAGTAGCGATACGGCGGTTCCTGCTGGGCGGACGCCGATCCCAGCAGAGCGAGCGCTGCTGCGATCGCGGCCGCGACGAGCGCTGCGCGAATTCGTGTCACTGCAATCATTTCTCGTCCTCTCGACGCGAAGCCGATGGTCCGTCACGTCTTCTCACTGTGACGCCATCACGCTCCATCAATCAACTCAGCCAATGTCAAACACATAAGTAGTTGATGATTATGAGCGGCCAACGCAGCGTCCGTGTCGGCTCAATCGTATCAGGTACGACTCGCCGCTGCGCTGCTCTACCCTGCACGACAAAGCACTCGCCGACCACGGCCTGGAAAGGGAACCGCGATGCGCGCCGCCGTCCTTGAAGCCCCCAACACCCCGCTGCAGATCAAAGACCTTGTCCAGGACGAGCCTCAGTACGGCGAAGTCCGCGTGCGCATGGGCGCTGCCGGCATCTGCGCCTCCGACCATCATGTGATCGACGGCTCGGCCGCGTTTCCGCTGCCCTCGGTGCTCGGACACGAGGGCGCCGGCACCATCGAAGCCGTCGGACCAGGCGTCTCCGAGCTCAAGCCCGGCGACCGCTGCATCCTCTCCTTCGTCACCCCCTGCGGACAGTGCCCGACCTGCCGCAAAGGATCGCCCCAGCTCTGCGACCTGCACCAGGCGACCGGCTCGCGGCTGCTCGACGGCACCGTCCGACTCCACGACCAGGACGGACGCGAGGTCTTCCAGATGGGCAAGCTCGGCGTCTTCGGCGAACATGTCGTGACCGCCCAGCAGGCCTGCTTCCCGATCCCAGACGCGCTGCCCATGGAAGTCGCCGCGCTGATCGGATGCTCCGTCACCACCGGCGTCGGCGCCGTGATCAACCAGCCGACCGCCGAGGCCGGCATGACCGTCGCCGTGATCGGCGCCGGCGGCGTCGGACTCAACGCCATCCAGGGCGCGCGCATGCTCAACGCCTCGCGCATCATCGCCGTCGACATCCATGACCACAAACTCGAGTTCGCCAAGCGCTTCGGCGCCACCGACACCGTCAACGCCCGCAGCGTCGACGCCGCAGCGGCCGTCCGCGAGCTCTCCAACGGCGGCGTCGACTTCGCCTTCGACACCTTCGGCTCCGACATCACCGCCAACCAGGTCTTCCAATCGCTCGGCAAGGGCGGCACCGGCGTGATCGTCGGACTCGCCCCCACCGAAGCCGTCGGCTCCTTCGACCTCGTCGACATGGTCCGCAAGCAGAAGACCATGGTCGGCAGCTACTACGGATCCGCCAGCCCGCACCGCACCTTCCAGAAGCTCGTCGACATGTACCTCATGGGCCGAATCGAGGTCGACCACATCGTCCAGCGCAAGTACCCGCTCGAAGAAATCAACGAGGCCTTCCAAGCCCTCGAGCGAGGCGAAGACGGCCGCGGCGTCATCGTCTACGAGTAACCCGCTCCAGCCCCCGCGCCACGCAGGGCCCCGCTCCAGTCCCTGCTTCAGGCAGGGACCCGTTCCCAGTCCCTGCTTCATGCAGGGACCCGCTCGGGGTTGCCGCTTGGAGCCCCGAGCTGACCCCTGCATAAAGCAGGGGATGGGAACTTCCGCAGGGGATGGGGAAGGGAGGCAGGGACCCATTCCCAGTCCCTGCTTCACGCAGGGACCCGCTCGGCTTCCCCCCGCTGGGACTGCGCTAGACTTGGCGCATGGTGACTGAACCCGCTGACCCGCAGATTGACTACTGGGCTGACGACCTCGACGAGGAGCTCGTTGAGGCCGGCATGGACGCGCCACAGGCCAAGGCCTTCGCCCGAGCCTTCCAGCTCGGCATGACCCGCGCCCTCCAGCACTGCGCAACCCGGGCGGACCTCGCCCTGCTTGCCACCAAAGAAGAGCTGTGGATGGTCCGCGACGACATGCGCCGCGAGATGGACCAGCTGCGCGCTGACATCGACCGACGCTTTCGCGTGCTCTACTGGATTCTCGGCATCGGATTCGGCGTCGGATTCGGTGGCATGTTCGCCCTCATGGCCGCCATCCTTGCCCGGCTCTAGTCCCTGCTTCACGCAGGGCCCCGCTCGGTGTGTTGGGGAAGCCTTCCCAGTCCCTGCTTCATGCAGGGACCCGCTCGGTCTGCCGGACGCCGAGCACCGAGCTGACCCCTGCATAAAGCAGGGGATGGGGAAGAGAAGCGGGGACCCGCTCGGCTTCCCCCCGCTTGGACTGCGCTAGACTTGGCGCATGGTTACTGAGCCCGCTGACCCCCAGATTGACTATTGGGCTGACGACCTTGACGAGGAGCTCGTCGAGGCTGGCATGGACGCGCCACAGGCCAAGGCCTTCGCACGCGCCTTCCAGCTCGGCATGACCCGAGCGCTGCAACATTGCGCGACGAAAGAGGACCTCCGTTACGAGATGGACAAGCTCCGCGCCGAGATGCATCGCGAAATCGGCTCCCTGCGAGACGAGATGCATCGCGAGATTGCCTCGGTGCGAGGCGAGATCGGCGCGCTGCGCGACGAGGTCCATCGCGAGATTGACCAGCTACGCGCTGACATCGACCGTCGCTTTCGCGTCCTCTACTGGATCCTCGGCGTCGGATTCGGTGGCATGTTCGCGCTGATGGCGGCGATCCTGGTGCGTCTCTAGCTCCCTGCTTCACGCAGGGACCCGCTCTCTGTCCCTGCTTCACGCAGGGACCCGCTCCCAGTGTTAGGGAAGGCTTCCCTGTCCCTGCTTCATGCAGGGACCCGCTCGGTCTGCCGTACGCCGAGCCCCGAGCTGACCCCTGCATAAAGCAGGGGATGGGATTTTCCGCAGGGGATGGGGAAGCCGAGCGGGCCCCTGCGTGAAGCAGGGATGGGGATGGGCGGGGAATTGTTGCGCCAATGTAAGACTTGCTGGCTTTGCGGCCCTGATGCTTGCCATTGACATAGCGCCTGCGCCAAGATGACCTTGTCAGACAGATGTCCGCTGGGACGCTCCGCGCATTGGGCAGCGCGGACTCCACACCCCCCAGCGGCGCACAGTGAAGGAGGCGCCAACGCCAACCTCCGTCCCGTACTTGATACGGGGCACCGTCCCGCACTTGATGCGGGGACAACGGCCTCGACCAGAGGCCGCGCAGGCAGAACCCGAACTCCGTTCGGGTACCACGACTCGCGGCAGGCTTCAGGCGCCGACCGCTCGTCTTCCCCGCTCAGGCGCGGGGAGCCTCTTGAAAGGGCAACACAATGATTGGAATTCTCGCGCGTACGCGCACGAATGCGGTGGCCCTCGCGGTCCTCGCCGCATTGGTGGGTGCGCTCTTCGTGTCCTTGGGACCGGCGTCAGCGGCTGCGCTTGGGCCGTGTGCAGCAAACCCGGACATCACACTTGGTTTTGGTGACACATGCACCATCAAGGTCACGGATCTTGACAAGATGGCCAATGCCGCTTCAATCGACAACCCCACCGCAGATGATGCCGAAGTTTTGGTTGTAGCAAATGCCGTTGTTGCTGAGGGTGAACTCACTATAACTGCAGGCGAGGCGACAGGGACTGCGACAGTCACAATCACAAAGCCCGATGCAGACACTACTGACGGTGAGACTAACGTTGATGGCACCGCCCGCGACGAGTCAAGTACAGACGACGTCGCGACCTACACCGTCAACGTCGCAGCCTTCGCAATCACCAAGGTTGCAGTCGAGGGCGACGAGGATAACGTGGTTCCGGCTGGGCCGGTGATCACGGTCACCGCAACGGTGCGATCTGCAGAAAGCGGCAACCAAGTCATGTTGACAGTCCCGACCACGGGCTTGTCGATTCAAGGCAGTGGTACAGCGCCGGGCGCTGGTACGACCCAGTCTCAAACCCCACCCACAGGAACCCCGTCAACTGGTACCGTAACCTACGAGTTCATGGTGAACACCGCTGGTGCTCCCGTGGGCCCCTACACCTTGACGTTCACTGCTGACCGTGATGGGTTCGCTAGCACTGGTGACAATGACCCGGGCGGCATCGCTGACGGAGAACGCGTCACGAAGGAGCTCGAGATAACCGTCGGTGATCCTGGCACCGGCCTCTCTAGTGCAACCCTGTCGCTAGGCAACAAGGTCAACGACCTTCCTTACACCGACAAAGACGAGACAGTGCCCGAGAGCGGCACTGCAACGGCAAGCGACGGCATGATCAATCTTGTCATCCAGGCGTTCGACTCGAACGGTGGGAAGTCCAACCCTAGTGCCATCAACCAGATCATCGTAATCGCTCCAGGCGGGGACATCACCAGTAACCACAACACTGGAGCTGGCACAGCTGAAGCTCCCGCAAAGGCCGGCGGCAGCTCCAGTGCCACCTTGAACGAGCAGGATGCCTCCGATACTGAAGCTGCGGTAGTCGGCGATGTTGGTCAGCGGACCGGTATCACGGTGTCCAAGACTGGTGGCAAGCCTGGCTCGGTCACGGTGTACGCGATCGTTAGCGGTCCTGGCGGTGCCGCTCGGACCGAAGAGGTCACCCTGACCTTCTCCGGCCCAGCCACCTCGTTGATGGTTGCCGACGCGAATGAAGCGCTCCGCAGCGTCAATGAGCTTGGTGACAACCCTGAGACTGATGCCGTCGAGGACGATCACGTCATTCAAGACATGGTCAAGCTGTTGGTCACCGCTGAAGATGCAGGCGGTAACAGTGCAACGCCGCCCACCGGCGCCTCCGTCGTGATCACTGATCCTGATGGAAAGCGTCTTGGTGATGAGCGGATCGCAGATGCTTGGCCGACTGGGCCAGCTGCGGACGGTAAGCGTTACCTCGTCCTGACAGGCAAGGGCTCAAGCTCCGCGGCCCTAAAGGCTGGCGAGTACACCGTCAAAGTGACGTCGGGCAAGCTCGAGGCCACCGCCATGTTCTCGGTTGCCGGTGCAGCGGGCAACGTTGCCCTCATGGTCGACAACGATGCGCCCAGTGGCGACGACGAGTTCGTTACCGCGACAGCGACCGTTACAGATGCGACGGGCAACCACGTTGCCGATGGCACGTCAGTGACCTTCACCGCGAGTGGCAATAGCCAGATCCTGTTCAACACCGACTCGGATGGCATGACGACGACCAAGAACGGCGTTGCCAAGGCAACGTTCGTCGTGGTTGGTCCCGGCCGTGCGGTCGTTTCCGCGATTGCTGGTAGCGGCCGCGATGCTGAGGCTGTTGTCAGCACCGTTGGCGCAGTTGAACCCGAGGCCATGCCTGAGGAGGAGGCTTCGGTCTCTTGCTTGAGCAACCTCAACGCGTTCTCGACCTGGACGTGCGGCGTCGATTCCAGCGCCTCCGAGGTGTTTGCGATGCTTGAGGGTCGCGGCGTGACCGCCA
>JAJEBU010000045.1 GCA_022822375.1 Dehalococcoidia bacterium | reverse complement strand
GTGGTCATGATCATGAGCGTCTCTCCACTGCTGATCCTACGAACCGCCCGCCTTGTCGACAAGCGAGGCGGCGAGCGTGCCGTGAGGTCGACGGCTCAGCCAGCCTCCTGACTGACGATTCGGCGCGGCGCGCGCGCGCTGATGTTGGTCAGCACTTCATAGGGAATCGTTCCGATGGAACGCGCGATGTCCCACGCCGATATCGACGTGCCGCCGTCGACGCCGATGATCGTGGCAGCGTCGCCCGCCGATGCCTCAGGCGCGTCGGTCAGGTCGATCATCGTGCTGTCCATGCAGACCGCGCCGCGAATCGGACAGCGCTGCCCTCGCACGATCATGCTGCCGCCGTCTGACAGCGCCCGCCACAAGCCGTCGGCGTAGCCGACGCCGGTGACGCCGATCCGGGAATCACGCTGGGCCGTCCACAAGCCGCCATAGGACACTGATTCCCCCGCCGCGACGTCGCGGACGGCGAGGATCATCGTCTGCCAGGAGAGCACGGGCCGCAGCTGGGAGGCCGCGCTCGACCGCTCGGGTGTGGGGTCAATGCCGTACAGCGCGATCCCTGCTCGGACCATATCCAGTGAAGCCTCAGGCAGATGGAAGAGCGCGCCAGAGGCGGCCGCGTGACGCCGTGGCGCGCCGATGGCATCGGCCGTCTGTTGGAAGCGGCGGAGCGAGTCGAGCGAGGCTTCGCGGTTGGTCGCGTCGGGAAGATGCGTGAAGACGGCTTCCAGGACCAGCGCGTGACGCGTTCGAACGGCGGCGGCCAGCTCGAGCGCTCTCCGATGCGAGAGTCCGTGCCGCTGCATGCCGCTGTCGATGTTGATCTGGACGGGTTGTCTGCCCCCGCGCGCCCGCGCTGCTTCCGCGATCAGGTCGGCAGTGGACTCGGAATCCACGACCGCGCTGATGCTGTGCGCGACGACGAGGCTCGCCTCATCCGGCAGGATGGGCCCCAGGCAGAGGATCGGTGCTCGAATCCCCGATTCGCGGAGCTCAACACCCTCGGGCGTCGTAAAGACGCAGAGCGACCCCGCGCCGGCGTCGAGCGCGGCGCGGGCGATGCCGACGGCGCCGTGTCCGTAGGCGTCGGCCTTGACGACCGCGGCAACGTCCGCGCCGGCCGCTTGGCGTTGCAGCACACCGACGTTATGTCGCAGGGCATCAAGGTCGAGCTCAGCCCAGCAAGTAGCCGATTGTACGGGCACGGCGGTCTCCGACGGTCGATTCGAGGCGATTCGAGGCTAGAGTAGGTCGAGGCGGCGGCGGACTCTTCAGGAATCTTGTGCTTCGACCACTCACGGTTCGGGTTGTCACGGTGTGGCCTCGTGTCTTGTTGCCTGCAATCTGGTTGGTTGCGGTTGGCTTCGTTGTCTCCTGCTCTGGCGGCGACGACCCAGCCGTAGCAGAGCCGGTCCCCGCAGTCGTCCAACGTCAACAGTCACAAGCTGAGCCCGTCCCAGCGCCAGCGCCGAGCCAGCAGGACCAGGAGCCAGCTCCGACACGGGCGCCGAGCGATCCGGTGCGCCTCCTCGCGGCTGAGGCGTCCGCGCTCGAACACAACGGCTATTGGGAGCAGGCGCTGGCCGTGCGCCAATCGGCCATCGATGCGGTGGGAACGCTGGATGCAGACGAGCTGGAAGCGTTGCGCCTGGACAACGTTCGCCTGCTGCTGCGACTGGGTCGAGCGGGCGATGCTCAGTCTGCGCTCGACGCCGTTGGTCCTGCGTCGTCGGGTCGGTCGCTGCTGCTCCAGGCGCAGACGGCGTTGGCCCGCTCCGACAGCGAGGCCGCGGTCTCCGCGATGGAGGCTTATGTCAATCAAGACAGTCCGGCTTGGGCGCAGATCGCGCTCGAAATCGCCCGCACGCTCGACGCCGCTGGACGCGGCGTGGAGGCGATCGGCTGGGCCGAGCGCGCGCTCGGCGGCGATCTGGCGTCGCTGGACGAGCTCCGAGCCCTGCGCCTGGCGGCAACCCAGCTGGACATCCTGGGCGAGGCCGAACGGGCGCTGGCGCATTATGACAGCTTGTACCTGGAGTCGCCCTGGCGCGACGACCAAGCGCTGGCGCTGAGCCGATCGGCGGCGTTGCAGCGGGATCGCGGAGACGATCAGGCAGCGCGGATCGCGTGGCAGCGGCTGATCGAGAGTTATCCGGAGTTTGAGGTGAGCTGGGAGGCGCTCGATCGCCTGCTTGGGGCAGGCGTCGAGCTAAATCAGCTGCACGTGGGACGGATTCGGTTCGAGCAGCAGCGCTGGGCGGAGGCGCGCAACGCGTTCTTGAATCTGCTCGGAACGACCGGCGATCTGTCGGAGCAGGTGGCGGGAGAGTTCTACATCGCCGCCATCCACGAGGCGAACGGCGACCTGGACAGCGCGAGGCTCGGTTATGTTGCCGTGATTGAACGGGACGACTCGGATCCACTCGCTGGCGAGGCAGCAATCAAGCTCGCAGATATGGCGATCGCCGACGGCGACGTGCTCACGGCGGAACGCTACTGGTATCTGGTCATGAGCACTCACCCGTTCATTGACCGGGCGCTCGAGGCCGGCCGTCGCTGGGCGCTGCTCGCCGTCGAACGAGGCGAGTGGTCGGAAGCGCGAAAGCGGTTCGGCGAAGCGGCCGACACGGTCGGGCAGGGTTACCAGGCAGCCTATGAACGCGCGTGGCCTGAGTTTCTGCTCTGGCAAGCACTGATGAGCGAGCAGCTCGGCGAGACAGAGCGGGCCGCCGAGCTCGCAGAAGAGGTCATCTATCAGAGCGAGTTGACCTTCTACGCCGAACACGCCCGCGTCATTCTGGGTGAGCCAGCGCCGGAAGTACTCGACATCGGCATCGACGAGTGGCTGCTGCGGCTGACCGGCGACACGGCCGCACCTGACACCGATGTTGAGAGTTTGCCGCGCTGGCAGGCAGCCCGTGATTTGCGTCTCGGTGGATTCGACGCCGCCGCGGATCGAATCTGGCCCGAGCTGGCCAGCGAGATTCGTGACGATCCATGGAGCCTGGTCCAGGCCGCGCAGCTGCTCTCGGAGCTGGGAGAGCACACAGCCTCCGTCCGAATGGCGTCCGAGCTGACCTACAAGTTCAACCTCGGTTGGTATGAAACACCGCCCGCGCTGCTGCGGCTGATCTTGCCCAAGCCGTGGCCTGAGGTGATGGCGCTGCACGCCAACGCCGAAGGTGTGGACCCGCTGCTGCTCTGGTCCCTGATTCGCCAGGAGAGTCTGTACGACTCCGACGCCGAGGGCGGCGCGGGCGAGATCGGCTTGACGCAAGTGATCCCGCTGACCGGATCGGACATCGCCGCGGGACTGGGCGTCGAGTACGAGCACACCGACTTGGCGCGGCCGGAACTGGCGATCCGATTCGGCGCGTGGTACCTGGCGCGGCAGCTCGACGGGTTCGCGAACGAGCCAGTCAAGGCGTTGGCGGCGTACAACGCTGGACCCGGCAACGCCGCGCGTTGGGAGAGCGCCGCCGTGTGGGACGATCCCTACGGATTCCTAGCCGCGCTCGACTTTCCCTCGACGCGGAGATACGTGCTGAATGTCCTGAGCGCGTGGCGGGCATATCAGGCGCTGGAACGCGTGAGCGAGACTCCGTAGTCTGCGCTGCGCGGATAACAGGGCCGTGCCGCGCACTGGCGTATAGTGGTACCACTTGTTCTGTTCTTCGTTCTGCGGGCTGTGCGCCCCGCGCGTGGTGAGGGAACTGATGCCGAAACGCACATACCAACCAAAGCGAATTCCGCGCAAGCGGGAACACGGATTTCTCAAGCGGATGGCCAGCCGAGGCGGGCGCGCCGTGCTGAAGCGTCGTCGCGCGCGCGGTCGTCGCCGGCTGACCGTCGTCTAAGCCTCCGCTGCGGTCGTCCACCGTTTCCCGAAGCGTGGCAGTCCTCGCCGCGCCGATCGTTCGGTGGGACCGCGTCCGCATGGTTGTTGATGTCTAACCAAGCCAACTCATGAGCATCGACCGAGCGCAGCGCTTGCGCCGTCGTGCAGACTTCGACGCCGTCTTCCAGGCTGGACGCGGCGCAGCCAGCGGTCCGCTCGCGGTCCGCGCGCGGTTCAGCGACCTCGAGGATGCGCCCTGCCGCTGTGGCTTCGCGATCAACCGCCGGGTCGGCAACGCCGTCGTGCGCAATCGCATTCGACGCCGTCTGCGGGAGTCCGTGCGGGCCCTGAACCGGTCCGGCGGCTGCCGAGGAATGGATATCGTCGTGATCGCGCGTCCGAGCGCGGCCGAAGCCGAGTACGCGGAGTTGGATCGGACGCTCCGGCGTCTGATCGGGCGCGTGCAGCCGTCGACGAGCGGCAGTCAGCGGGGCGGCAAGTGAGCGGAGCAGCAGTGAGCGGATCGGTGGTTTGGCTGCTGCGCGGATATCAGCGCGTGCTTTCTCCCATGCTGGCGGGGCTCGGTTCCCACTGTCGATTCGAGCCGTCGTGTTCGCAGTACATGATTGACGCGGTTGAGTCGCGCGGGGTCGTGATGGGCCTGGCGCTCGGTTGCTGGCGCGTGTTGCGCTGCAATCCGCTCAACGCAGGCGGCTATGACCCGGTCGTGAGCGACCGCGCCGCAGAGGACGTTTCACGTGAAACAGTCTGAGCGATTCGGACGGCTGCGGCGTTCGCGCCGGTCTGTGCGCTGGCCCGCCGGCTGGCGATCGCCCGTGTTGGCCCTACTGGCCCTCCTGACCTTGCCTCTGCTCGCGGCCTGCGATGTGGCCGATCAGCCCGACGGCTGGTCATCGCCGACTGCTGATCCGCTCGAGCCCGAAACGCGCCTGATCGCGCCCACCGGCGAGGACCGCGTCGTCGCCATTGAGTTGCTCGACGGCAATCTCGGTGCCGCGCTCTGGGAGTTCCCCGATGACGACGGCGAGTTCCCCGGGCTGGACGAGCAGATCGAGCCCGTCGCCTTCTACGCCGATCCCGTTTGGGTGCCGCAGACGGACGAATGGCTGCTGGCCGGCTACGCCGATGGCACGCTCTACGCCGTCCGCCGTGACGGCGAATCGGCGCGCGTGGTCTTCACCTCTCCGGATCGGCTCGTCGCTGATCTGATCGTGGATGGAGACCGGGTCTATGTCGCCGACACCGGCTACCGCGTCTTTGCCATCGATATCGAGCAGCCCGGCCGAGCGGTATGGGAATGGAGCGGCGAGTCCGACCTGCAGATTTGGAGCGGACCGGTTCTGGTCGACACCGAACGCGGGCAGCTGCTGATCGTGGCCGGACTGGACGGCCGCGTCACGGCGATCGCGGTCGACGGCGAGCGGGAGGGCTCCTCGGTCTGGCAAAAGCAGATCGAGAGCGGCATCGCCGGTGCGATCAGCGCGTCGGACGGCCTCGTCTATGTCGGCGCGCTGGACCGTCACGTCTACGGGCTCGATGCGGCCACCGGTGAAACGGTCTGGACCGCGAAGGCGTCACACTGGCTGTGGGGCACGCCGCTGATCCACGACGACACACTCTACACGACCGACTTGCGCGGCAACGTGTACGCCTATGACACGCGCAGCGGCGCGCAGCGCTGGCTGCAGCCGTTTGCGGTCGGCGATCGCGTGCGCGCGCAGCCGCTCTACGTGCCGCTGCCGGCCGAGAGCGGCGACGCAGGCGGCATCCTCGTCGTGATCGCTCGTGGCGGCGTCATTCACCAACTCAACGCGTCGGACGGTTCGCCGTTGCGCGAGTTCGAGCTGGCCGACGCCGCCGATCTGCTGGCCAATGCCATCCTCAAGGACGACCGTATTCTTGTCGCCGATGAGAACGGCGTGCTCTACGCCGTGCTGCTGGGCGCCAATCAAGCCGTCAGACTGTATCCGCAGGACTAATCCGCGATGAACATCATCGACTTCATCTGGAACGACGTCATGATCGGCCCGATCATGAACGGGCTGATCATCATCGCGCACACGTTCAGCGACAACTACGGCGTCGCGATCATCCTCTTCACCCTGGTCGTGCGGATCATCACCTACCCGCTGACCCTGCGACAGCTGCGCGTCACCCGTGCGATGCAAGAGATGCAGCCGCGCATGCAAGAGATTCAGAAGAAGTACAAGGATCCCAAGCGCCGCCAGGAAGAGTTGATGAAGGTCTACCGCGAGACCGGCTTCAACCCGCTCGGATGTCTCTGGCCGCTGCTCGTCCAGATGCCCATCTGGATCGCCCTCTACCAAGTCTTGCGGCGGACGCTCGGCGACACGCCGGAACAGTTGCTGCGGCTCTCGAGCGACCTCTACGACTGGTCGTACATCACGTCCGCGATCCCCATCAACCGCGATTTCCTCTTCTTCGACCTCGGCTCGTCGTCGATCGAGCAGTCGCTGCCGCTGGCCATCCTGGTCGGCGTGACGGCCTACATTCAGCAGAAGGTATCGACGGCGCGGATGGGTCCGCGTGATGAGCGATCTGAGTCCATGAACCGCACGATGCTGTGGATGATGCCGTTCATGTTCGGCTTCTTCACGCTGCAGGTGCCGGCTGGGCTGGGACTCTACTGGCTGGTGACCTCGGTCTTCACGATCATCACCTCTTGGTACTACTACTTCTATCGACAGGGCTTGACCTGGTCGTGGAAGTGGCTGCTGTCGTCCGAACCGTTGCCGGCGCCTGCCGCGGCGGCTGCCGCTGCGGGAGGCGGAACGGTCGCCCTGGCTGCCGACGCCGCGAGCGTCGAGGAATCGGCAGCGGACAGCGGTGAGGAATCGCCCGAGCAACGACCGCAGCGGCGCTCGAGCGCCGCGAGACGGCGCCGGCAACGGCGCAGACGCGCGTCACGACGATGAGTGGCGCGTTGACCTGAGCACATCAAGTCGGCGCATGGACGCCGGTGCGGGCAACAGAGCTCAACCACGCACCGCCCAGACGCCGACAGGACGCCGAATGCACGGCGAACGGTTGGAGAGACCGCCATGGCAACACAGAACGCAATCGAGGTGTCGGGCCGCAGCGTCGACGACGCGGTGCAAACCGCGCTGCGCCGTCTGGGGCTGTCGCGCGCCCAGGTCGAGGTGGACGTGCTGGAGGAGGGCCGAACGGGCATTTTCGGCATTGGCCACGCGCAATCGCGGGTGCGAGTCACGCCGCTGGGCGGTCGAGCCGCTGCCGACACCACCGCGCCCGCCTTGCCCCGCATTGACGACTACGACGATCTGACCGAAGTCGAGCGCGGCGCACAGGACTCAAGATCGTCGCAGGGCGGCCGTCGCGGGGGACGGCGCGGCAGCCGCCGAAGCGCGTCGCCATCCTCGTCATCCCCGCAACACTCGCAGCCTGCGCATCCTGGACGCGACGTGGGCCAAGACGAAGCTGACAGCCAGCGCGAGGTCCAGCCCGACCATCGATCCCGCTCGCGCTCGCGCATTCAGGACGCGCCGCCGTCGGGCTCGGGTCGGCGCGGCCGACGCGGCGGCGGCGGTGGGCGCGGACGAGCTGGGGCGCGTCGAAGCGGCGAGTCTCGCGAGCGGCAGCCCGCGCGGGTGCCGATCCCGCCTTTCGAGTTGCTCGCTGACCCCGAATTTGAACCCAACGAGGACCCCCGCCAGTTCGCGGTCGAGTTGCTGACTGACCTCGTCCACCTGATCGGCTTCGATGTGCAGGTGACCGCGCGCGATCCGCAGACGCCGATGGATGGTCTGGGGCACGCGCAGGCGGTGCTGGAAGTCACGCCGATCGGCGACGAAGATTTGGGGCTGCTGATCGGTCGGCACGGCGCCAACGTTGGCTATCTGCAGTATCTGGTCAACGTGATTGTCAGCCGCTCGTTGGACGGAAATCACCCGGTGACCGTCGATGTCGACGGCTATCGTCGGCGTCGCGAGGAAGCGCTCGTCGCGATGGCTCAGCGCGCCGCCGACGAAGTACGCGAGCATGGCGAGCCCGTCAGCTTGGGCGCGATGCCGGCCGCGGAACGTCGCATCATCCACTTGCAGCTGCAGGATGATGACGAGCTGACGACTGAGTCATCCGGCGAGGGTGAATCGCGTCGCGTGCGGATTCTGTACCGTGACACATAGCCGCACTCGACGTAACGGCGGTGGAGCATCGGAGGGGTGCTGAGGTGAGCCGCGTGCACGTCGTGGCTGTGGCCAATCAGAAGGGCGGCGTCGGCAAGACGACGACGACCGTCAATCTGGCCGCCGCTTCTGCGGAAACGGGGCGGCGAACGCTGGTGATCGACGCCGACGCACAGGCCAACGCCACCTCGGCGTTGGGCGCCCGCGCCGATGGCCCCTCGCTCTATGACGTCCTGCTCGGCCAAGCCGCGTTGACCGACTGCGTCGTCGCCACCAGCTGGCCTGGACTGGATGTCGCGCCGTCGTCGATGGACCTCGTGGCCGCCGAGATGGACCTCGCTCGGCGCGACGACCGCGAGTTCATCCTGCGCGGCGCTCTCTCCGACACCGTGTCCGCGTACGACCTCGTGCTGATCGATTGCGGCCCGTCGCTTGGCCTGATGACGCTCAACGCGCTGGCCGCGTCGGACGCCGCGATTGCGCCGGTCCAGTGCGAGTATCTGGCGCTGGAAGGGCTGACGGCGCTGCTCGAGACCATTCGCCGTGTGCAGACCAATCTGCACCCCGGACTGCAGTTGCTCGGCGTCGTCGCCACGATGTACGACGGCCGCACCCGCCTCTCGCAGGAGGTCGCCGCTCAGCTGCGGGAACACATCCCATCCACATTCCAGACCATCGTGCCGCGATCGATTCGGCTCTCCGAAGCGCCGAGTCACCAACGCTCGATCATTGAGTATGCGCCTGCCTCGCGCGGTGCGGAGGCCTACCGCGAGCTCGCCGGCGAGCTGTGGGATCGACTGGCGGCGCTGCCGCCGTCGACGCGCGGAGGCGCAGCGGCTGGAGTCTCGGCATGAGCGCCGCGTCGCGCGGGCTCGGACGCGGGCTTGATTCGCTGATTGGAGCGGCATCGACGCAGCAACGCGCGCCGATTGATGCGATTGCGCCCAATCCGTCGCAGCCGCGACGCGAGTTCGACGACGATCAGCTCGCCGAGCTTGCGGCCAGCATTCGCGCGCACGGGATCCTGCAGCCGCTGCTCGTCCTGCCGCTCCAATCTGGGCGCTACCAGCTCATCGCCGGCGAGCGCCGCTGGCGCGCAGCGCGCCTGGCCGGACTCGACAGCGTCCCGATCGTCGTTCAGACAGACGCCGACGGCGCAGAGAACGCTTCCGAACGGCTCACGCTCGCGCTCGCCGAGAACGTACAACGCACCAACCTCAATCCGATCGAGCTGGCTGGCGCGTTCGAGCAGCTCGCCGGCGGCGGTTGGACTCAGCAGCGCATTGCCGATGAGGTCGGCAAGAGCCGCGCGGCCGTGGCTAACGCGCTGCGTCTGCTCAAGCTGCCACAGCGTGTCCAGGACTGGATCGCGAGCGGCGAGCTCTCCGAAGGGCACGGACGCGCGCTCGCCGGAGCGCCACCGTCGCAGCAAGAGTCACTGGCGCAGCGCACCATCGAACAGGGCTGGACGGTCCGACGCCTGGAAGAGGCGGCAGCCGAACGCTCGCAGCGCCGACGGCGCCCCGCATCGCGCCGCAACACCCGTCCAGAGCCGCCGCCATCTGTCCGACGGGCCGCTGAGCGCTGGCAATCGATGCTGTCCGCGCAGGTGGATGTCCGTGTCGCCGCCAAGGGACCGGAGCATGGTGGGCAGCTCGTCATTCATTGGCGGGACGAGGCGGAGCTGCAAGCGTTGACCGCTCGAATCAGCGCCGACGCTGACTGACGCCTATTCAGACGCCGGCGGCGGTGGAGCCGATTGGTTGACCGGACGCTTCGCTCGTCGCCTGCGGCGTCGCGGGCGGCGCTCCTCGCCATCGGTCGGCGTCGCCGCCGTCTCATCACTCGTCGGCTCGGACGCGTTGGCCGATTGATCTGCCTGCTGGTTGACGACCTTGGGCTTTCGCCGACGGCGACGGCGCGAGGAACGCTTGCTCGGCGCCTGGTCGTCAGCGGTTGCGCCGTCCGCGCGGCCATCGGTGTCCGCGACGCGAGAGGCGGCAGCTTGCTGAGGACCATCGCCGCCGCGCCCGCGACGGCGCCGCCGCGGGCGGCGTTCGCTGCGTTCGCTGTGGTCGTCACGTTCATCTCCATCGCGCTGTTGGCGTTCAGCAGGCGGACGCGATGTGTCCGACCCGCCGGGGGGCGCGGCGGCCGCTCGCAACGCCTGGGCGCGTTCCGCCTCCACGAGCGCTTGATTCGGCGCCTCCTCCGTGCGCACGGCGAGGCCGATCTCTTCGGCGGGGACATCGACTCGCTGCGGATGATCGTCCAGCGAGATGGTCACCTTCTGTTGCAAGACGTTGAGCTTGATGACCTTGCCCATGCCGGCCGGCGTGCTGACGCGCTTGCCCACGCGCGGCAACGACCCGCGCATTTCGCGGTACACCTCGTGTTCGAACGTCAGGCAGCACAGCAGCCGCCCGCAGACGCCCGAGATGCTATCCGGGTTCAACGGCAGATCTTGATCCTTCGCCACGCGGATGCCGACCTGCGGGAAGTCGGTCATCCAGCTCGAGCAGCAGAGCCGTAGACCGCAGACGTCGTAGCCGTCGACGAGCATCGCCCGCTCGCGCTGGTTCGCCTTTTGCATCGATAGCTTGACGTCGTGCGTCGATTCGATCTGCTCCAGCAGGTTCCGATAGTCGACATGGTCGGACGATTCGAACCAGGCGGTACCACGTTCGCCGTCGAGATTCAGTTCAACCGCGACCGGGTACAGAGACATCTCGCCGTGGACGGCCGCGCGGCGCATGTCCGCGAGGATCTGGTCTGCGCGTTCGGCCTGGGCGGCGGCCGCTGCGCGGTCGTCGGCGTCGGCGAGGCGCTCGATGGGCCGAACGTCGTGTGGGACGGGGCTGGTCGGCGGATCGTCAGGGACGGTGACGACGCGGGCCAGCTGCTCTCCGCGCCCGCGCTCGATCACGACATAATCACCCACAAACACGCGGCCAAACGGGGCCGAGTGGTGAAAGATGCGGGACGCCTCGCGAATGCGGACGCCGATCACCGCGTCGGCGCCTGCTGCTGCATCCGGCTCGGGAGCGACAACAGCAGACACGGGTTCGTCGGCGGGATCGTCGCTGTTGGGTTCGTTCGAGTCGGTCATGGGGGTGTCCTGGAAGTGGGGATGCGGAGCAGGAGCACGTCGAGCGCCAGGCGGGCGTTGACGCCGCGGTGAATCATGGTGCGGGTGTGCTCAATCTGCTCCAGGAAGTGTGTGATGTCCTGTTGATCGTACATCGGGGCGGTGCGCGAGAGGCGGTCTCGCTGCGAGACGTGCACGATCGCCTCCCCTCGGTTCTGCGTCCACAGCCACAGGTCGCGCCACCAATCGCTCCACGCATCGAGAATCTGATCGAGATCAGCCAGGGCCTGCGGCGTCAGGCCGCGCCCGACGGTGCGTTCCGTCCATTGGAAGCGCTCCGCGCGGGACGCGCCCGCGAGCCGTTCGGCCTCCTCGATCTGCGCCGAGCGGACCGTGACCGGATCGCCCGCCTGGAGCGCGTGTTGCAGCCAGCTGGGCCGGCCGCGTGCGAGCCGACGCAGCTCCCGGCGGCGATCATGGTCGTCGGCCGTTGGGGCAACGAGATCGGCCGAGTCCATCCATGCTTCGAGCTGCGTATCAGGCAGCGGATTCAACGTCAGCCGTCGGCAGCGCGAGCGGATCGTCTCGGAGAGCTGCTCCTCCCGTGACGTCAGCAGAATGAAGTGAACGCGCGGCGGCGGCTCCTCGAGGGTCTTCAGAAACGCGTCGGCCGCTTCGGACGTCATGGCGTCCGCCGGATCGATGATGAGCAAGCGGCGATCAGCCTCAAACGGCGCGAGGGTGGTTGCATGCTCGACCCGCCGAATCACGCCGATGCCAATCGTGCGCGTGTTGCGATTGTCCTGGTCGGGATTCGCGCTCAATGATCCGGGCGAGACGAGCTCCACATCAGCGTGTTGGGGCGGTTGTTCGGGATTGAGCGGGTCGTGCAGACGGCGGCAGGTTCGGCACTCACGACATGGACGGTCGATGTCTGCTGCCTCACATAAGGAGCGTTGCA
>JAJEBU010000038.1 GCA_022822375.1 Dehalococcoidia bacterium | reverse complement strand
GATCGCGAACCTGAGAACGCATCCTTGGGTCGCAGCTCGTACGGCCAGCGGCCGCCTCCGGCTTGAAGGTTGGGTATTCGAGCTTGAGAGCCATCAGGTGCGTCTCCTGCCCCAGCCATGAATGTGAGGTGGAATTCCGTTGGTCTGATTGGGGGTAGGACATCTGCGCTTAATACTGGTCGGTCGTGCGGTCGCTGGAAGCGAGGTCCAATCCGGAACGAGAGTGGTCGCGCACGTCCCTCGCCCACAAAGCTCGATCTGATCACCGGGCCAGTCGCTCGAGACACAGGGCAGCGCGGCATCGGTCATCGGTATCGGGTCGCCCCGGACTTCAGACTTGCCTGTGACCTGCCATCCAACAGAGGTGCAGCGCTCGAAGCGGTGGCTGCCGGACTGCCGCCGAGGAATCGGTCGCAAATTGCCGACAGTGGGCCGTCGCACATTCCGACGTCGCACTCGGCGAGTCGAGCACGAGTCCTGTGGTCCAACAGTCGATGGAGATAACGCTGTAGGCCGACCCCAACAGTCAGGTCATAGCCAAAGGACGGCAACCGGATGGGAGTGCTGTGGGGAATCCTCGCGCAAGTGGTGTAACAGTTCGGAGGAAACTAGCGTGCTTGGCACAGCAGAGCGGGCGGTACGTCAATGACCGCGGTGGGCCAAGCGGGCGCAGCCGTTGAGGGAACTGTCCAATCGTACGGAAAGCGACGCAAAACGCGCCGCCGGACCGCCAAAGAGGCTGCGACCTGCACAAGACGCCCCCTACATCTCGACGTGAATCTCTTCACAAAATCAGTTACTCCATGACGGAGCGGGAAACTTGTGTCAATGGGCATCGAAAATGGCACACTTCTGGGCATTGAAAATGGCACACCTCGCCCCGGTCCCCGTGGAGGGAGCGGAGCGACCGGAGCGGGGGCCGGGGCGTTGGCTCTCTGGGGTCTCATGACGTCTGCCTCATCTGCGCCTGTTCGGCGTCCACTGCCCTCGAAGCCGTCGGATGAATGGCCTTGGAGAGGTCCTTGTGGCGGCGCATCCGGTAGCTGTTGCCGCGGATGTTGACGATGTGGCAACGGTGCAGGAGCCGGTCCAGCAGAGCAGCCGCCATGACCTAGTCGTGCAGGATGTCCCCCCAGTCCTCAAACCCCTTGTTCGACGTCAGCACCGTCGACGCGCGTCCGTAGCGGCTGTTGATCAGCTGGAAGAATAGCTTCGCCCCGTTCGCAGTCACCGTGAGGTAGCCGATCTCATCCACTACTAGTAGTGCGGGGTGCGTCAGCGTCTTGAGTCGCTGCTTGAGCTGTCCGGCGGCGTGGGCCTCCTCGAGGGACTCGATCAGGTCACTCAACGTCCCGATGGCCGGCGACGATTACTTTGGCCGGTCATTCTAATTGTCGTCGGCCATGAGGACCTTCAACTCGCGAACGAGGCGATTCGCGAGGCGGACATGTCTGACAGCTCGAGAATCAACGAAGAGGATCGAGGGCAGGAGTCGCTATTCGAGCTTCGGGCCCTGATTCGCGACGAGCGAGGCTTGCGTCTGCGATGGGGGGATGCGATGTACTCGGCCATGGTAAAGATCTGTCAGTTCGATGCGCAGGGCGCTGTGCTCAGGAGAAGCATGGTGGACATCTCGGCTCTCTGCGCGATGTACGGGAGAACGGATGGCAAGGGTAGTAGGTTGTTGGCGGATCTCCAGACGAACTTTTTGGCAGAGACTCCGTTGAGGCTCCAAGTTGGCGAGTTACCGGTGAGGACGGGGGAATCATCGGCGTTTCGGGAGCGAATCAAACGGGAGGTCGCAACCTTCAGGAATCGTTGGGGATGGGTCTTGGAGCCGCTCCTGGTTCTGGTTGGACTCGAGGTAGTCATTCGACCGGATCCAGAGACGCCGCCAGCAGTGCTGCACGACCTCGACAATGTGGTCGGTAAGTATCTGATCCCGCAGATCGTACCGTCATTCGGCATCGTTTCGGACTATCGATGGATGATTGACTCCGAGGAGTTGCGCACAAAAGACCCGGAATGGGCCGAGAGGCACGCGCGGAAAACGCCTCCGAAGGGGACGAGGGGCGGTGTCTATGCGTATCAGGCGTGGCGAGTTCCGGCAGCTAAAGGGCAGCCAGGCTTCGTGAGCGTGGCGTTGGTGGACGCGGAGGACTACGTTAGGAGCGATCCGTTCGCCTTGGTGGATAGCCGGATAGAAGACTGGATCACGAGTCGGGTAGAGTAACGTCGGTACGCGCTCAATCCGTCAACAGCTGCTCAAGTTCGGCGAGCCAACCCGGTTCATCGTGCGGCAGTTCGGGAGGCACGCAAGTGCTCGAAGGCATGCGATAGGGTGATATGCTTGCCGCGTTCCGGTCAGGTACCGGAACCTCGGGTTGGGTTGCGTATCGCAGTTGGGGACACAGAATGAAGGCATGCAAGGTGGATGAAGAGAAGCTAGCCGAATGGATTGACGGTGCAACCGGTGCGATCCGGTATCTGGGTCCGGCGGTCACGGAGAGGCTCGCTCAGAAGATTCTTGCTGCGGAAAAGCGCACGGGTGAATGCAACCATGTGGTGATCGACCTTGATGACGAGATGGACCGTTGCGGGTATGGCCAGACGGCTGGAGTCCGGACGCTCCACGATGAAGGTACCTGCATCCACAGTCGCACTGGACTACGCATAGCGGCTCTCTCCGCGCCTGGCATCGGCGTGGTGTGGTCGCCGATTGCGGAGCGTGTCGATCCTATCGATTCGGTGTCGGTCAACGGAATCTGGATGGAGGGGCCCGAGCAGCGCGAGCTCCTGTATTGGATCAGCAGAATGATGGGTGAGCCAGAGACGTCGCTATCCGTGCCGGATATTGATCCGCGGGACATACCCCCTCTCGCCCCCAAGCGACATACGAGCCCGATGTCGGTCTCAACGAAGGCATCGACGGCGGAAAGCAGGATGCGACCGCGAAAGCGGAGACCGGGAATACCCTATCTCCGAGGTTGTTCACCAGAGCCCTGCTCCGATTGAACCGGACCTGCCTGTAGTTGACCTGCGGGAGCGAGATCTCAAGCAAGTGGAATTGCACTTGCGCGAGCATCCTCCAAGGGATTTTCGGAAGGAAAAGGAAACGGAGGTCTATCAAGACTACGTTGGATTCGTCGAGATTCATGTGACGGGAGCGGGCTTGTCCAACGCGACGACACTCGCGATCCCCGACGAACTCACCGAACTCGGACTAGGGACTGATTTGAGAAACAGGTTATCGGAGAGGATGCGAATCGACCTAAGCGGTAACGTCGACTTGGGCGCACGTGAGGTCAACCGTCGCGTGGACGCATTCAGAGAGATATTCACGAAGCAGATGGGGCCACCGCTGGGGCGGGTTTACAAGAAGAGCGAACGGGAGATCATGCAGATCAAATGGTCCGAGATCGAACGCTTGGTTGAAGAGGCAAATAGGAAGATCGAACGTCGCATGCACAAGGCTGTGGATGAGATTCTCTCGCGCGCTGCGAAGGACTGGGCGAAGGCGATTCGCGAGAATCCGAATGTCGACGTACAGGGTCGTTACACTGAAGCGGAGATTCGGTCAATGCTCAGCGAACAGTGGGATCGAAGGCATCACGCTACCCGAATGAGGGTGCAACTGTTTGTCAAGGATTTCACTTGGGGCACCCTGAATGATCCAGAGGTGCGGCGCAAGATTGAGGCAGCCTACCCGGACATCCGTGAGACGGGATTGTACAAGAGCCGTTCTGCTTGGGCTTCTTAGCCCGACCCTCTCATGAGTCTGGATTCTGAGACGTTTGGATCTAATGAGCGTGGCTGAATGGCATCCCGGGCGAGTCTGACCCTCGGGAGCTCTCAGAACTGTGCGTGAGAGTCTCCTCCCACTGCACGGCTGTTTCTGGTCGGATAGCCTGACGAACGTCGCTCGCGATATGGGCTGACAGGTTCTCCTTACGGCGTCCTCTCGCGTACGGATTCGGAGTGGCGGAAAGCGGCAGCTGTCGAGGCATGCGATTCGCGGTGATCCGCGATTTCCGGTACTGTGCAGTTCGGCTCCCGAAGGATGCGCGAATCTCGGTCGTCGGCAAGGTGCCGGAGCTGGCTCCGACTCCGGCGATTGGCGTGCTACTGTGCGCGCGAGAATGGCAAGCTGCCTTCGCGTGATTCAGACCATCGCCACGCCACCGCCAAGCCGCCTCGACCAGTTGAGAATTGAACTACGGCGCCCGCACCAGGTCGGCACCGAAGGCACCGGTGATGGTGTAGTCAGGATCAGGGGTGGTGTCCGTCAGGCTCCAAGATCCGACCACCGCATAAGGTCCGTTGGGACCTTGGTTGCCCAAGAATGTGCCCACATGTGTCCCACTCCCAAAGGGCACGGCTTGTGAGTTCGTTGCGTACTGCACGGTTGTTGCGGCCGGTGACGTGAACCCTGTTGCGGCGCTGGAGACATTATCGTGCCGAAAGCCGATCTGTGTCACCGCGACACCGCCCAGTGTGAAACCGCTCAAGCCGCTAATGGCCGCACTGATAGTGCCGCTGGTGGCGCCACTGACTGTGCTCCAAGTCACGCCGAGCCGGTAGGTCCCATCGTACAGATCGCCGGTGGAATCTACCGCCACGGTTCGACCAGCGTAGTGAGCACTTCCCCTACGCGGAATATAGTCGGCGTTAGCGCCACCGTAGCTCGTCGGCGCCAGCTGACTGTAAGTAAAGATCCCGCTGTCCATCGACGGATTGGCCGAGTCTGTTCCCACGAGCGTCCAAGCCCCAAAGCGGGTCAGGGACGTGTTGCGGAGACGAATCGTTGCTCTCTTATTCGCGGCGGTACGGCCTGTAAGGCTTGAGAGAGCGTATATGTGGTCGGGATCTTCGATGGTCAGCGCGGTCGTGGTGATCGACCCACTATCATCGTGAACCGAGGCGTGTATGACCGTGGACGTAGAAGACGGAAGCGTCGCAGCATTGGTCCCGACGTGCTCTGCCCCAAACGATCCGTTCAGGAGGAGGGTATTTCCAGAACCAATGCTATACGTGCCCATTACCGCTACTCCCGGACTCCGATTGTCGCTGCCGCTAACGAACTGACCCTTGAAAGCCGAGCTGCCGATGGGGAAAAGGTCTGTGCAGCATAGCTGCTCGTACACCACCGTGGCATTAGAATTTTCCACCGCAAACGATTCACCAGAGGTGGGGTCGAACTGGCCGTGATTTACCATCGGCAGCCTGATCTCCCGCACGTCCTTACCGTTATGCGCCCAGTCGGCGCTGTTGTCGCCGCGGCGCAAGTTCGAGACCGTTCCGCGAACCTGCGAGATCGCTAACGACGCCAGCAATTCGACCGTGCCCGAGTAAAGGACTTGGCTGCTGTCGACCGCCCAAGTTCTGCCTGAATAGCGGGCAGTACCGTCACTCGGCAGCGCGCTGGTCGGGGTGGCGTCCAGCGGGCTGAAGGCGAATGGAATCGGTGTATAGGCCCCGCCTACGGCGGCGGCTTGGGCCGTAGTACCTGAGGCCAGCGTCGAAATCACTCCAAAGCGGGTGTTGGTCGAGGCACCCAATGCCAATACGCGCTTTCTTGCCTCGTAGATCTGGTCGCCTGTGACGGGATCGGCAAGGGTAATTTGTGTGCTGAACCTGTCCTTAAACTTCGCGACGTCAGAGAGATCCTCCCTGAGGTCTTCGAGCTTGGCCACCGATTCGTCTACATCCGTTCCGCTCGAATCTGTCGGCTTCATGAACGAAATATCGTCCGTGCCAGCGAAGATCAATTCCAACTCATCCTCAACATCGTCCCAGTAGCTGTCGATCAGGATGCCGGCAACAAAACGTTCCGAATCGGTCCCGTCGGCGAGCCCCTGCGTCTCGATTGGCACGAGAATCCGGTCGATTGCTCGAATCACGCTCTCGACGAACGTGTCGTCTTCGTACCTGCCGCCGCCATGGTAAGCGGAATAGTTCTGCCCGTCAGCGTCACTGACATCAGTCTTGATCTGGTCAGGACTGGAAACGAAGGCACCGTCAGTGACCAGGTGCTCCGGCAGTGCAGAGAGGATGTCTTCCGCCACCGCTGGGGGTGTGTCGTCGCCGCCAGGGTCGCCGCCACCAGGGATGGGAGGCACGTACAGGCTGGCTGTCCACACCCCGTTCGAAAACCTCAAACGGTACCGAGTCTGCGTCGTGGGGCTTCTCACGATCGAGCCGCTTCGCACACGCGTGCCGTCGAGCTGCTCGTACGTGCCGTCAGCTCTTTTGATCAAGGTCACGGAGTCACCCTCCGTCCCCAGGCTCACCAAGACCTCGCCTCGCAGGAACACCGCTGTCCAGCGGTTGTTGGCAAACTGCAGCGTGTAAGTGCTCTCGCCGGCAGTCACCGTGTCGCCGGAATTGACCCGCCTGTTGTTGTACAGATAGGTGCCGTCTTCAAGGCGCGCCAGCGCGATGGTCGTATCCGATCCGGTCACCGGCACGTTGACGGTCATCGGCAACGCCTCCACGATCCATCCGTCAGCACCAAGCGTCAGCCGGTATTCGAATCCATTCGCACCCATGACAGTGTCGCCGCTGGAGAACAGCGTCGAGCCCCGCCGCCAACTGCCGTCTTCGTTAGGAGTCAAGGTCACCGCCTCACCCGAGCTTCCGAGTTGAACCGAGACGTCTTCGGGTATGTAGGCTGCTCGCCACATGCGGTCCGGACCTATGGTCAGGCGATAGCTGCTACCGTTCCTGGCCTGAACGACAGTGCCGCCCAGCAATGGCTCGCCGTTCAGTTCGAAGGTGCCGTTTTCCTGCCGGTAGACCAACAGCGGCGGATCACCGCTGGTGCCGAGTTGCAAGCGTTGCGGGTCCGGCTCTACGTACACCGCAGTCCAGCGGCCATCGGTGCCGAACGTGAACGTGTAGCGGTTCCCGTTCTGCGCGGTGACTACCTCACCTGGAGCGAGAGGCCTGCCGTCAACGGTAAACCCGCCGCCCTCCAGACGAGACACTTGGCGTGAATCGCCGCTCGAGCCCAAGAACACAAGCTGCGGCGCTGGAGGAACGAATTCCGCCGTCCAAGCGCCATCGCTGCCGCGCACCAGTCGATACTGGTTGCCGTTGTCCGCCTCGACTACCGTGTTCGCCGTCACGGGCTCGCCGTCCAGCAGATAGCTGCCATTCTCCTGCGCCTGTAGCAGGATCGCGTCACCGCTCGTGCCCAGTACCAGAGGTTCGGGATCGGGTGCTATGAACTCGGCCGTCCAGCGGCCGTTGGCGAGCGTCAGGCGGTAGCTGGCGGCATTCTCCCCTGTGATTGTGCTGCCGCTCGTGAACGGCTGGCCGTTGCGCGTCCACCCGCCGGCCTGGGTCGAGATCAGCGTGGTTGCCCCGCCCCGCTCGCCCAGCTGCACCACGATCGTTTGCGGCTGGAAAGGAGGAGGAGGGGGCGGCGTAGGCGGCCCCGAGGATTCGTTCGAGCAGGCAAAGAAGAGTAGTGCAGCCATTGCGACGAGGCAGTACCTCGTCAGACCGAGGGGGCGCCAGTTACGCTTCATTTCTTGCACCTCTTGTTTTGGTAGGCACATTGTAACACAAAGTTGCATTAATTCTACTCGTTCGACAAAGCGCGAATTCTCTCGCCGAGACGAGCACTGTCAATTCAGTTCGCACCTCCCAACCTAGACCGCCAATGCGGCACTCGGGCGAGATTGCGCAGGGAGGACACGCCGCGCCAAGCCGACCGCATTTATGTTACGCGATAGCGAGCAGTCTCGGCTCATGTGGCGCAGAATGAGCCGGTCAGGGTCCATTGTCAGAACGGAATGGTCTATGCTGTACTAAATCAAGGAGCATCACAAGTGAATCGGAATGCCCAAACTGCCGCTATTTCTTGGGTGATCCTCTCAGCACTGCTCGCTGCCGTTCTGGTCGGCTGCGGGGGTGAGTCGACCCCGAGGATTCCCGCGCCGCCACCCTTCGTGCCCGCCACCGTAGTCGTGCAGCTGGGAGAGCAGGGTGGCGCGACTACGCTGATCTCGACCCAAGCCGGCGGCTGGACGCACAACGGCGAGCCGTTCACCAGCGGCAGCACCGTTCGCGGCGAGAACGCGGCCACCTACCAGCTGACGTTGTCCGGCGGCTCGTGGAGCGCGGCGTTCGTGTCACCCGATCCCGCGCGAGTGCAGCTAGGCACCAGCGGAGACGAGGCCACCCTGCAGCTGCAGGAGGACGGCACCTATCAGTTAGGCGGTGCTGCCGTGCAAAGCGGGGACGTGGTCAATGCCAGCAACGGCAACCAATACACGCTCACGCTTGACGCCAGCGGCAACTGGAGCGCAGCGTTCCTCGCCCCGGACCCACGGCGCATCGTGCTCGGCGCGAGCGGCGACTCGGTGGTTGTCGAAATGCGGGAGGATCGCAACTACTGGCTCGACGATACTCCTCTGAGTAGCGGACGCGTGATAGAGGCAGCCAACGGCAGCCGTTACACGCTCACGTTCGGCCCCGACGGGATGTGGAGAGCAGTATTCGTGCAACCCCCGCCGCAGCGAGTGGCGCTTGGCTCCAGCGGTCGCACAGTGCTGGTGGACATGTTGGAGAACGGGACCTATCAGATTGAAGGCAGTCACCTCTGGGCCGGCGAGGTTCGCGAGATAGGCGACTTCAAGTACAGGTTCTCGCTTGGCAGCGACGGGCGCTGGACCGCGACCTACGAGGCCGATCCTGTGACGGTGCGCTTGGGGGCCCACGGCGGCACGATCAGCCTGGCCCTGCAAGAAAACGGCGGATGGGCGCTGGGGGGAGAGGTCATCCGAACAGGCCATTTGGTCCAAGGCACCAACGGTCACACCTATCGGCTGACCCTGGCCGGCGGTACTTGGCGGGCCGAGCCGCAGCCCATGACGATTCAAGTCGCTCTGCGCGGCACCGGCGGGAGCATCGTCCTGACCAACGTCGAGGACGGCAGCTATCTGTACGAAGGTACCCCTGTGAGCAGCGGCGACGTGATCTCGGTAGGTCAAACCAACTACCGGCTCACGCAGCTTTCGGACGGCAGCTGGCGGGCAGCACTGACCTCAGCTGCGCCAATACCATCTCCCGGAGATCCGCTGACGCGCGACTCGCTGGCCACTTATGTCGGCATCAGCCCCCGAGCGCGCCTGACCGACGACGGGAGCACAGCCTCGCGCTCTGGATCGATTTTCGAGTTGAACGACCTAGAGTATTCGGTGAACGCGCTGTTCACGCACGGCCAGCACGACCGCGAGATTACGTTCGCAGAAGAGGCGCGGGCCTTGATCACCGGCGAACTCAGCGATCTCGAGGCACTGATCGTTCTCGCCGAAACTTCGAGCGGGCTGGACTCCACAATCGAACAGCGCTGGGATCGCATCACAGGGCACCTAGACAGGCTCTTTCCCAACGAGGGCGATGACATTCTGGGGATCAACGCGCCCAGGCAGCGCAATGGCCGTATCGACTACGAAGAGGTAGTTGAAGACATTCAGGACGTGTTGGCGGCGCTCGAGAACAGCAGGTCGTTTCAGCTCGCGCTTGAGGACGGTATCTTCTCCGACGCCAGAAGTGTGGATCCCGATGAGAGCGACGACACGTTCTTCGCGGTGCGTAGCGTGACCAGGCTGGGATTCGGCTGGACGTCGGCGACGCGTTATGGCGCGTACACCAAGTTGCAGCGAAGCAGGATCTCCGACGAGTTGACTTTCGCCTCGGGCACCGAGGGTATAGGCGCGTTTGCCTACAGCCCGTGGGAAACCACGCGGACCCGCGAACTGCCGAGCAGCGGCCAAGCGTACTATTTCGGCGAGACAGTCGCGGCCAGCAGGGAGTCCAGGCAGGTCATCTATACGGGCGATATCGAGTTGCGGGTGCAGTTCGCCAGCAGGCAGGTCAACGCGCTGGTGACCGACTTGCAGGACGCGAGTGGGGGTGCTTGGCGCTTTTCGTTGAGGGACGTGGACTCGATCCAGCTGCCCGTAGCTAGGCTCGATTCCACCATCGGCTCATTCGAGCCACTTTCCAGCGGGACGGCCAGGGTTTCGTTCCGCCCGATCGCTATCAGCTTGTCCGCGCGCTCGCTCGCCTCAGAGTTCGAAGGGCGCTTCGTGGGCCGCGACAACGACGCCGGGGAATCCGCGATCGGCACTTGGAGCGTGTCTTCGGGTGGCTCTGTGATCTTGGCGGGCGGATTCGGAGCAGACTTGGAGTCGGGGCCCACGCGGCCGCCGCCGACCACTCGCCCGCCGGTGGATCCGTCCGGAGATCTGGGCGAAGAGGCCGCGACCTATGTCGGGGCCCGGCCGGATCAAAACGGCGACATTGACATCGCCGCTCTTGACGCCGACGGTGACCCCATCGAATTGCCGGCGTCCGAGCTCTACACCAACCGGGGGACCGTCGTGGAAGGCCAGCGGCTGTTCGACAAGACCCGGCAGGTCCTGGACGACAACCTAAAGTTGCTGGACATCTACATCAACCTTCTCGGCAGCCAAGACTCGCAGGCTCGCCGAGACGTCTGGGCGGCAGCGAACCAGAGTCTGCGCGACAACATCTTCAGTCGATCCAACGTGCTGGGTGCGGGTTACCCCACGGGACGCGACCGTGACGAAGACGCAGTCGAACTGCTGCAGGAGGCATACTATGCCCTTGCAGGCGCCTCGAGTTTCCGCGACGCGGTCAATGACGGGGGCATATTCGAAAACATCCTTACCCAGTCCCGGCTCGATAGTGGCGACTACGATTTTGAAGACATTGCCACGGCGCTCGAGTACGAGGTGTTGGCCAAGTACGACCATACCGACCTGACCCGATTCGGGGTATGGGCGAAGGAGGTTCGCCAGGACGCCCTCTCGCCTCGAACCTTGGCATCCGGAAACGAGCGCGGGGATGCCTTCGCGTACAGCCCGATCGAGCAAACGGTGTACTTTACCAGCGACCCGAATTTCCCAAGGGGATTCACGTCGACCTATCTCGGTCGCACGGTCGCCGTAGACCGCGGATTGGACGGGCCCACGTTCTATGACGGCGATGTCCAGGTGAGTGTCAGCTGGAGGAGCTCCAGCCCCCAGAGTTCCGACGTTACGATGGTCATCGAGAACTTGATCGGAATCGACGATGGCGCGCCGTTGCTGGTCGGACAATTCGAGATCAGCAGCCTCATCATTAGCGGAGGGCGTGTCGTACTAGACAGCAGCAACCGTATCGGGCTCGCAGGGACATCTTCGGCCCGCGTCCGCTACGTGGACCCGAGCCGTTCGGAGAGGTTCTCGGGCACAGTCACGCTGGACGGGAAATTCGTCAGCTACACCGCTGCTGGGCCGGGTGCCGTTTTCGGGACTTGGGACTGGGGAGACGTCATAGGTGCATTCGGCGCAGAGGTGCTTCCGTAACTCCCAGCGCTCGATCTGCTGCAGTCTAGATGGTCGCCATTTGCATCGCGTCCACGATGTAAGAGACGAAGTGGCCCGACGACAGCCGACGCGGCTCAGCCTCTCCGCCGGAGGCATCCCTCGTCATCTATAGAGATAGGCTCCCCGCTTGGAGGCGTGCCATCCAGTTCGGCGCTGAGTCAATACAATAGGTCCGCGTTCCCGGGTCATTTGGAAACCGAAATCGTGGTCGGCGTCGCGGAGGCATCGACGAACGAGGGGGACAGCGTCGGCCTCCGCGCGGATACGGTCCACGAGGCATGCTCGGCGGGACCCAAGGCCGTGGCCGGCATTGCCAACTGCACTCGACCCGCGACGATCCGGGCTCGAATTCCAAGCGAGGGCGCGGTGCGAGAAGTGGAGCCATGCGATCAGTGCTGTGGCCGCCGAGGACGGAATCGTCGTTGGTGGCCTGCCGCCGGGTGACCGCGCCTGTTGTGACGCCCCCCTGTTTGGTCTTCTCGCCGACGACCTGCACCCCGCGCCGAGCTACGCATCGCGCGCCAAACACGCTCGCGATCACGTCGATCCAACAGGTGCGACGAACCATTTGGCACCGCACTTAGCAAATAGTGCGACCAAACGAAATTCTGGTTTCGTTTGGTTCACCCTTGGAGTACTCAGATATCACGCCCGCACGTGTTCGATGTGCGAGCGCACCATCACATGAGACCCGATATGATCGTCTTGAGGGGTGCTGCAGTAGAGTGAACAATCTAGAGGCAGGCAAGTCATGAGTCCAGAACTGATCGGAATACTGAGCGTCGGAGCGACACTCGCTGGGATGATGCTACGGATGGGTGGCCGGCTGGGTGATGTGGATCAACGCCTGGCACGGCTTGAAGACCGGCTAAATGGCCTTGAGTGCTTGCTATCGCGGCTAGTGCCGCAAGCAGATTCAGGAGATTGATCCTCGAGCCGAACGCAGTCGGCGTGCACAACTCACGAGCGCTAGATCGAAAGGCACCGCGGTTAGTCCAGATCCCTCATCCCTAGCGAGTCTCGTCGAGCGCTCCTTGGCCGCTGGGCACTCTCACAAATGTGACGTGGACCGCCTCGGCTACGTCACCCCCCTCTTTATCGGCGGGGATCTGACGGATTAAGAGTTGACCGTGATACGTCTCTGCTGGCATTCCGGCACTGGAGACGCTCACTGCAATCTGGGCACCCTCCCCGCTCGCTAGCGTCCCCTCGCTTGGGTAGGCAAATAACCATGGCCGGTCGGACTCGACCACGAACCGCACTTGCTCTTGGTTGCGATTCACCAGCCCGACCACTTGCGGTTCCGGGTCATACCCCAGCGAAGACACGAAGGTCTGCGCTCGCGGACTCGCCAAGG
>JAJEBU010000055.1 GCA_022822375.1 Dehalococcoidia bacterium | reverse complement strand
CGCGCCCGTTGGCGTTGCCCACCCGCTTGACCCCTTGACCGCCGATGAGATCGCGACGGCTTCACGGATCGCGGCATCGCACGAACCTCGCGACGGCTGGCGATTTCCGCTCGTTGCCCTCGACGAGCCAAGCAAGGATGTCGTGCGCAGCTACGCTGCCGGCGACCCGATCGCGCGCCGCGCGCTCCTGATGCTGCTCGACGTCACCGGCGGCGACGCGGTCGAGTGCCTGGTTGACCTCGACGCGGAGTCCGTGATCCGTTGGACGCCGCTGGTGGGTCATCAGCCATTTCCGCTGATGGAGGAGTTTGGCCGCGCCGTGGAAGCGGTCAAGTCTGACGCCGGCTGGCTCGCGGCGATGCGGTCGCGCGGATTCTCGGACGAGCAGATTGAGAACATCCAGATCGACCCCTGGCCGGGCGGCAACTTCGGCACGAAGTGGGAGCGCGAGCATCGCACGCTGAAGGCGATCTCCTACCTGCGCGACGACCCGACCAGGACCGGCTACGGACGTCCGATTGAGCACGTCGTCGCCGTCGTCGACCTGACCGAGGGTCGTGTGCTGGAACTGATCGACGAGCCCGGTCCGCCAGCGGCCGACTCTGAGTTGCACTACAGCCACAACGATCTGGCCCCGCGCGAGGACTTGAAGCCGCTCGACATCGTGCAGCCCGAGGGCGTGTCATTCACCCTCGATGGCCACTTGCTCTCATGGCAGAAGTGGCAGATGCGCGTCTCGCTGCATCCGCGCGAAGGTCTGGTGCTGCACCAAATCGCCTACAACGACGACGGCGAGCTGCGGCCGATCTGCTACCGCGCATCGATGGCCGAAATGGTGGTGCCCTACGGCGATCCGTCGCCGACGCAGTACTTCAAGAACGCGTTTGACTCAGGCGAGGTCGGCGGGCTCGGACGGCTGACCAATTCGCTCGAACTGGGCTGCGACTGCCTCGGCGAGATCGTCTACATGAATGGCGTCGTGACCAACGAGTACGGCGGCTCGCGAGAGATCAAGAACGCCATCTGCATTCACGAAGAGGACTTCGGGATCAGCTGGAAGCACACGCACAACGACGAAGACGGCCCGATTTCGGATGTGCGCCGCTCGCGGCGGCTGGTCGTATCGGCGATCGCCACGGTCGGCAACTACGACTACGGCTTCTACTGGTACTTCTACCAGGACGGATCGTGGGAACAGGAGATCAAGGCGACCGGCATCGTACAGACGTTGGCCGCCGATCCGGACGACCCGCAGATCACGCGGCACATGATCGCGCCGCAACTGGCCGGACCGATTCATCAGCACTTCTTCTGCTTCCGCATGGACATGGAGGTCGACGGCGGCTCCAACACCGTCTTCGAGGTCGACACCATGCCGCTGCCGCCGGGGCCAGACAATCCGTACAACAACGCATTCACCGCCGTGGCCAAGCCGCTCTTGACCGAGTCGGACGGTGAGCGCGTGTCCAATGCCGCGTCGGCACGTCACTGGCGAGTCGCCAACACAAACAAGCTGAACCACGTCGGTCACTCGCCGTCGTATGTGCTGGTGCCCGGTGAGTCGGTCGCGCTGATGGCGGGACCGGAGTCGGCCGTCTACGGACGCGCCGGCTTCACGCACCGTCAGCTGTGGGTGACGCCGTTTGACGAGGACCAGTTCTATCCGGCCGGCGACTACCCGAATCAGAGCGAGCCTGGTCAGGGCATCCCGTCATGGGTCGCCGCCGACCGCGAGATTGCGGATGAGGACCTCGTTCTCTGGTACACGGTCGGGATGAATCACATCGTGGTGCCAGAGGATTGGCCGGTGGCGCCGGTCCACCGCAGCGGATTCAAGCTCCGACCGGCCGGATTCTTCAGTCACAATCCGGCGCTCGACCTGCCCGCGCCCGATCACTGCGCGCACGACGACGGCCACGACCACCACGATCACGCGCAACACTCGCAGAACGGCCACAGCTAGAGACGGTGAGTCAGTCCAGTCACCGCCAGTTTGTGCTTCGCGCACAATCAGGCATAGTGGAGGTGTAGGCCGCCCGCGCGGTGTCTGCGGGCGTTGTCTGCGCGTTGTCTGCGCGGTGTCTGATTGTGAGAGTCGTCGATGGCAGCAGATAGCCAGCTGATGAGCGGTCTGAGCATCTTCGACGAGCTGGAGTCGGAGGTGCGCTCCTACGTCCGCGGCTGGCCAGCCGTCTGGACTCGTGCGCACGGCGCCACAATCTGGGACGAACAGGGCCGCGCCTACACCGACTTCTTCAGCGGCGCCGGCGCGCTCAATTACGGTCACAATCCGGACGATCAGATCGCGGCGCTGATCGGCTATCTGCAGTCGCAAGGCGTGCTGCACTCGCTCGACATGGCGACGACCGCCAAGCGCGACTTCCTTGATCGCTTTCAGGACGTGATCCTGAGCCCGCGCGGGATGTCGTACAAGGTCATGTTCCCCGGACCGACCGGGACGAATGCCGTCGAGGCAGCGCTCAAGCTCGCGCGGAAGGCGACCGGCCGTCGCACGATCATCTCGTTCACCAACGCCTTTCACGGCATGACATTGGGCGCGCTCGCGCTGAGCGGCAACGTCGCCAAGCGTGAATCGGCCGGCATTCCACTCGATCATCAGTCGACCGCGCCGTTCGACGGCGAGCTGGGCGACAGCACAGACACGATTGCGGTCCTGGATGCGATGCTGTCGGACGCCCAGATGTCGGCGGCGGCGGTGATCGTCGAGACGGTGCAGGGCGAGGGCGGCTTGCACACGGCCAGCTTCGATTGGTTGCGGCGGCTTGAGCAATGCTGCGCACGGCATGACGTGCTGCTGATTGTCGACGACATCCAGGCTGGTTGCGGGCGGACGGGAACGTTCTTCTCGTGGGAGCCGTCGGGCATTCAGCCGGACCTGATCTGTCTGTCCAAGTCGATCTCTGGCAGCGGACTGCCGCTGTCGCTGACACTGATCCGTCCCGACCTCGATATCTGGACGCCAGGCGAGCACAACGGCACGTTCCGCGGCAACAATGCCGCCTTTGTCACGGCAACGGCGGCGCTGGAACACTGGCGCGACGACTCGTTGGCTCAGGATGTCCAGCGGAAAGCGGAACTGGTGCGCACGGAGCTGGAGTCGATCGCGCAAGAGCATGAGTCGTTACGCGCGACCGTGCGCGGACGCGGGTTGCTGCAGGGTCTGCACACACCGATCGACGGGCTGGCGTCACGCATTGCGTCCGACGCCTTCGGACGCGGGCTGCTCGTGGAGACATCGGGCGGCGCCGCCTCTGACGTGGTCAAGCTGATGCCGCCGCTGACGATCAACGACGATCAGCTGAGGGAAGGTCTTGCCACGCTGCGGGCAAGCGTCGAGGCGGTCGTCTCAGGCTGGAATCAGGGTCAGTGAGCCTTCGGCGTTCGCCTCGATGTCCGACCAGTCGATGTAGAGCGGGAAGTACTCCACGTCGAGCCACTTTTGCAAATGGTCCTGATAGTGGGGGCTATCGGGACGACCCGAGTTGCCCGGCGGCAGAACGATTCGGGCGCCATTGAGATTGGCCAGGTCGAAAATCTGCCGATAGCTCACCCCATGGTCCGCCGCCTGCCCGACCAGTCCGGTGGCGTTGTTGGGGGTGTTTCCGTCGCCGCCTTTGGGGAAATCACCGACATTGAATCTCGCGGCGCGCTCGGGGTCTCGGCCCAGGTTGTGACGCCAGATCACCGCATGACTGTCGCCGTAGCGCCAGGCCGAGCGGTCAGCGCCGTGGCGCTCTGTCAGCGCCGCGCCGGCGGCCGTCAGCGACTCCGCAATCACGTCGTCCCACGACTGACCCGCAGGCAGGGTCAGGGTGCTGTCGGCGATGAGTTGCTCATGCAAGATGCGCAGCTCGTCGGCAGATGCTTCGATCAGCCGCGACGGCGCGTCGAAGTAGGCGCGGACCGTGCGCGCGATCATCTGCTGGCAGAGCTCCTGGTAGAGCAGCCCTGGGGCGGAGTCAATGCTCAGATGGCCGTCCCAGCCGGCAAGCTCGGCCTGTAGCTCCTGCACCGACGGCGACACGCCGTGAAGCTGCGCCGAACCGACCCGTTCCGCCACATACCGCGCATGCAGACTGGTCTGGTCGGCCTGCACTTCAGGCATGTCGTCGGCCGACCAATCGGTTCGCCCTTGCAGCAGTTCACGCAGCCGATTCGCGCGGTACGGAGTCTGTGAAAACGTCAGGTAGTAGGGATAGTCGTCGGTGGTGGTGCGATTGTTGGCGGTGATGATCACGCCGTCGCTGGGATTGAGATCCTGGGGCAGCTCGTCTACGGGTACTTCGCCGTTCCACTCGTGGACGCCGTCCCAGCCAGGCGCCGGCGTCAGCTTGGCGGGCCGAATCGGCACGCGGCCGGTGTACTGGTAGCCGATCTCGCCACGCTGATCCGCGAAACAGAAGTTGCCCGAGATTGAGTCGTACCGGCGGAAACCCTCACGCGCATCATGGATGTTGTCAGCAGTCAGGATCGTCAGCAGGCCGCTGAAGTCGTGACACGGGTCGGCGAGCGCGAAGCGGGCGGCGAGCACCTCGTCATCGACCTCTGGGTCTCCGTCCAACACGGGCCCATGACGCGTCGACCAGATGGTCTGCGTCACCGAATCTTCGCCTCGGATCTCGATCACCTCATCGCGCCGCTGCAGCGGTTCTGTTCCGTCCAACCAACGCGCCTCTGGGCCCGAGCCGTTGCGCACGATGCGCTCGCGGTAGACGTCCCAGCGGTCGCCCTGAGCATGGGTCATCGTCCAGGCAATATCGGTGTTGTGTCCGTAGTAGACGGGACCGGGATAGCCGGGATTGAGCGGACCCGCGACGTTGAACTCTGGACACTCCATATGCATCACGAACCACTGCGGGGGGACGCTGAAGGCCAGGTGCGGATCACCCACAACCAGCGGCTTGCCCGACGCGGTGTGCGCACCGTCAATGACCCAGCAATTCGATCCGTCGAGACCGCCCCGACGCGTGCCCGGTTCCTGCTCGAGATCGGCGAGCGCCGCCGCGAACGCGTGAGCGCCGTTCGTCCAGGCTGCGCCAGCGGGAGCGATCAGCGCCGAGTCCGCGGGAACATCCGGCGTCAATGCCTCCAGCGCCTGGACACCGAGTCGCGCGGCAATCTGGCCGTTGCCGATCTTCGTCGACCACTGCACGTTGGCCGAGACCATCTTCAGGATCGCCAGCGAATCGACCGGCGTCCACGGTTGCATCTCATGATCGAGCAGACCAAACTCAATGGGCGCCGGACCGGCCGCGATGGCCGCGTTGATGCCGTCGGCGTAGGCCTGCAGGACCATCCGAGCGTCGTCCGACTGTTCTTCCCACTCGCGGGCGGCGTCGCGGCCGAAGCCGAGCGTGCGGTTGAGACGGTCGATCCGCAGCAGCCCCTTGTTCAGCAACGACGCTGCGCGTCCATGCGCCATGTGGCGGTACAGCTCAATCTGCCAACCGCGCTCCTGACCCACGCAGTATCCCTGCGCGAAGAACGCGTCGCGCGCCGACGCTGCTCGCGCATGCGGGACACCCCAGCGATCGAATGTGATCGTGATCGGCGCGTCGGGACCCTCGACGGTGACTTCACCGTCGATCTGGTGCATCGTTTCGGTATTGGGCATGGCGGGATTCCTGTCAGGGCTTGGACACTGGCCACAGGGTAATCGCCGCGTCGAGCTAGCCTGTGCGGCGTTCAGCGGACACATGGCAGAGGAGGCGGCAATGCGCTACATCATCTACGGCGCAGGCGGAATCGGAGGCGGCATCGGCGCATTGCTGCACGAAGCAGGCTGCAACGTCGTCCTGATCGCACGCGGCGCGCACCTCGATGCGATGCGGTCGAGCGGTTTGCTCGTCCGACGCCCCAGCAGCGAGACCCGTGTCGCGGTCGACACGGTCTCGCACCCGTCTGAGCTCACATTTGGCGAAGGCGACGTCGTGATCCTGACCATGAAGGGCCAGGACACCTCGGGCGCGCTGGACGACCTCGAACGCGTCGCGGGACCCGAAATCCCAATCGTCTGCGGACAGAACGGCGTCGGCAACGAACGTGCGGCGGCACGGCGCTTCGTCAACGTCCATGGGATGCTCGTCGTGATGCCGGCAACGTTCCTCGTGCCGGGTGAGGTCGCGCTCTTCGGCGAGCCCAAGCCGGGGCTGCTCGACAGCGGACGCTTCCCACACGGCGTCGACGACACGGTGACGCAGCTCTGCGCCGACCTCACGGCGGCAGGCTTCAACGCTCAGCCCGATCCGGCCGTGATGCGCCTGAAGTACGGCAAGCTGTTGGACAATCTGGGCAACGCCGTCGGCGCTCTCTGCGGTGAGAACGCGCTGCGCAACGCCGAGGGCGACGTGCGCGACTTCATCCGCCGCATGCGCGTCGAGGCGACCGCTTGCTACGCAGCGGCCGGAATCGACTACGCCACGCGTCGCGAGATTGGCGCACGCCGCGCTGAGACGTTCACCGCCGCCGACATTCCCGGCGTCGAACGCGGCGGCAGCTCGACCTGGCAATCATTCCGACGCGGCCGTCCTGCCATCGAGACCGACTGGCTGAATGGCGAGATCGCCTTGATCGGCCTCGAAACCGGCGTGCCCACCCCGGCCAACCGCGCGCTGCAACTGATGGCCAAGCGCGCGTTGCGCGCAGGTCTGGGCGACGGCCAGGTGCCGATTGACGAAATCCTGAAGCTCGAACGTGAGCTCAGCTCGCCCGCCGGTTAGCCCGCAAGGTCTTCCACCACGCGCGCGTTCGGCAGACGCGCCAGGTCGTCGGCTGCGACGCCGATCTTCAGCGAACGGCTACCGCCGCCTAACCACATCGTGTCGGAACCGGAGATTCGGGCGTCGATCAGGATCGGCACCTCGTCCGGCAGGTCGAACGGCGTCACGCCGCCGGACATCATGCCGGTGACCTGCTCCGTCTCCTCGAACGATGCGAACGAGCACTTGCGGACACCCATTTCCTTGCGCACCACGCGGTTCACATCGAGCCGCGTGTTGGCCAGCACCAGACAGGCCGCGTACTGCTTCGGTTCCTTCTTCGATGCCACCAGGATGGTGTTGACCGACGCCTCAGCAGCAATCCCGAAGACCTCGCAGAACACCGCCGTATCCGCCTGATCGGGCCGGCAGACGATGGTGTCGAACGGAATCCCGCACTGGTCGAGGAAGCCGCGCACGCGGGCTTCGATTGCCTCTGCGTCCGCCATCTTGACTGCTCCCTCTGCGACCCTGTGTGCAATAGTGTCCGCAAAGCGCTATCTTACGCGCACTCAGTTGCCGCGCGGTCGTGCGGTCGTGCGGCGCATTTTGGGCATCGTCGCGTTGAAGCCCGAGCAAGGAGCGAGCCATGTCAGAACGCAACTACTGGAAGCGGATGCAGCACAAGCGGCTGAGCCGCCGATCGCTGATGAGCGCCTCGGCTCGCGCCGGCGTTGGCGCGGCCGGCATCGCGCTCGTCGGTTGCGGCGACGATGACGACGACGGTCAGTCCGCCGCGCAGGTCCAGCAGGACGAGCAGCAGCAGCAAATGCAGGCCCAGCAGCAGGCGCAGCAGGCTGCGACCCAGCAGGCCCAGACGCAGACCGAGCAGGCCGATGAGCAAGCTGTCGCGCTGCTGCCCGGCCAGCTGACCGCCGAAGAAGAGGCGATGACGCTGACGGCCGAGGAAGAGTGGCGGCTGCGCTACCACTGGTCGAAGCTGCAGAACCTGCCCGGCCAGGCCGACGGACCCAAGCACGGCGGCACATGGACGCTCGCCCACGCAGCGCCGGCCAACTGGAACGTGCTCGGGCCGGGTGCTGCGCTCACCGCGGCCTTTGCCCCCATGTTCTACAGCCAGCTCGTCGTCTTCCCGATGGACGACTTCTCGAATGCTCACTACTACGAGAACGAAGGCGACCTGGCGTCCGGCTGGGAGGTACCCGACCCGACCACGGTCGTGTTCCAGCTGCGCGATGGCATCAAGTGGCAGGACAAGCCACCCGTCAACGGCCGCGACATGACCGCCGAAGAGGTCAAGATCGCGTACGACGCGCTGCGCGAGGAAGGCCGCATTCAGGCTTCCTCCTATACGGCGGTCAACAGCATCGACTACGACAACGCCAGCAACAACGTCCGCTTTAACCTCTCCGAGCCGGCGGCGTACCTGCTCAACAACATGATGAACCCGTTCCACACGGTCGTGGCGCCGGAGTTCGTGGAAGAGCCGAGCCTGCTCGACTTGGCCGAGAACACGGTCGGCACGGGCCCCTTCCAGCTCGACAGCGCGACCACCGGCTCGGAGTGGCGCGGCAGCAAGCATCCCGAGTACTTCAAGAAGGACCCCCGCACCGGGTTGCAGTTGCCGTACATCGACAACATCCACGGCCTCGACTTCGTCGGCCAGCGCGAGTCTGAATGGGCCGCCTGGGAAACGGGCGAGACCGACTGGATCCGCCTGCAGGACATCACCGAGTACGACCGCGCGATCGAGCAGCACCCAGAGATGGTGGTGCAGGTCACCGCTCCGCCTCCCGGCTGGCAACCGTACATGACCTTCAAGGACCTGAACGCCGAACCGTTCAACGATGTTCGTGTCCGCCAGGCCCTCTCGCTCGGTATGGACCGGGACGAGCAGGCGGCCGGCGTTTATTACGGTCTCGCCGCCGGCGGGTACGGCCAGAACTGGACCTTCTTCAAGGACGACAACTCGCCGTGGGGTTTCCGCGAGTGGCCCTGGTCCTTCGAAGAGTTGGGCGACTTCCATGTCTTCAACGCCGCCGAGGGCAAGCGGCTGCTCGACGCTGCGGGTTACAACGAGGACAACCCGCTGACGTTCGACGCCGCCTTCCACACGGTGCCCGGCTTCTATCTGGACCACTTCCTGCTGGTCGTCGACCAGTGGCAGCGCAACCTCGGCGCCAACGTGACCCACGAGCAGATCGAGTGGGAGTCCTGGATTTCACTGCTGTTCACGAAGGAGTACGGCGGCGACACCTTGTTCACCTGGCAGGTTGGCGCAGAGATGGACGCCGACGGTCTCGCCTACGGACGGATGCACTCGGAAAGCCCGGGCAACATCTACGGGATCAACGACGCCGATGTTGATGAATGGGCTCAGGCTCAGCGCCTGGAGCTTGACATCGACAAGCGGTCCGAGCTGCTGGAGAAGATTCGCGTCCGCGAACTCGAGAACATGTGGCGCATCTTCGCGGTTAACCCGTATCGCATGGCCGCGCGTCGCGAGTACCTGTTCGGCCAGATGGACACCTACAACGCATGGAACCCCGGCTGGGGCGCCACCAACACCGAGCGCATCTGGAAAAACAACGTCTAGTTTCGCCGAATCGCCTGCTCAGGAACTCTAAACAGAGAGTCCTGGGCGGGCGCATTCTCGATCGGGCCAATCGCGGAGGCTGCGATGACCGGATACATCATTCGGCGGATCATCGGGGCGATCTTCGTCCTTCTGATGCTGTCGTTCGTCGTGTTCATGCTGGTCAACGCGGTGCCGGGCAACACGCTCACGCGACTGCTCAACCAGAGCCCGCAGGGCGCAAACCTCGACCCGGCACAGATCGAGCAATACGAGAAGGACCTCGGCCTCGATAAGCCGGTGTTTGAGCGGTACGGCAACTGGCTCTGGGACGCCTTCAACGGCGATCTCGGCACATCATTTGCTACTCGAATTCCCGTCTGGGATGAGATCCGAGATCGGTTGCCACACAGCCTGCAGCTGGTGATCATGGCGACGCTGATCTCTTCGCTCTTGGCGGTGCCGATTGGAGTGTTCTCTGCCATTCGGCAGGGAGGAGCGGGCGACTACGTCTCCAGGATCTTCGCCATCCTGGGTCTTGCGGTGCCCAACTTCTTCCTCGCGGTGCTGGTCGTGACCTTTAGCGCGGCGTGGCTGAATGTGTCGCTCTCGACGCTTGACCCTCCGTACATCTGGGACGGAGTCGGCGACAACCTCGCCGGCTTGATCGCACCGGCCCTGGTGCTGTCCGCGTCGCTGATGGCGACCGTGATGCGCATGCAGCGCTCGACCGTGCTCGAAGTCGTCAACGAGGACTACGTCCGCACCGCGCGCGCCAAGGGTCTGACCGAGCGCGCGATCATCCTGCGCCACGTGATCCGCAACTCGCTGATCCCGGTGATCACCATCTTCGCCAACCAGTTCGCCTTCCTGATCTCGGGCGCGGTGATTGTGGAGTTCATCTTCCGCATCGACGGCATCGGCGCTCTCGCCGTGCGGGCGATCCGCCAGGTCGACTTCACGCTCGTACTGGGCATCTCGCTGGTGGTCGGCTTCGGCGTGGTCTTCATCAACATCCTCGTCGACCTGAGCTACGCCTGGCTCGACCCGCGAATCCGCTACTCATAGGCATGACGGAGTCCTGCTGATGGCCGCAGCTGTAACCACTGACGAAGTCATCCCGCTGGTCGAGGCCTCGGGCCCGAGCTGGTATCGAACCTGGGGCCGCCACGCGCGCAACAAGCCGCTCGGCGCGATCGGCGCGGTCTTCATCTTCATCCTCGTCATCGCCGCCATCTTCGGGCAAGACATCAGCATCGGCGGAGAGACGATCATCCCGGGATTCTCGCCCTATCCGGCGAGCGAAACGAATGTGATCAACAAGCTCGCCGCGCCCACGTTCCCCGAGCACATCGCCGGCACTGACTCCTTGGGCCGCGACCTGTTCAGCCGCATCATCTACGGTGCGCGGCCCGCGATCATCATCGGCATCGTGGCGACCGGTCTGGGCATCCTGGGCGGACTGATCATCGGCATGATCTCGGCATACGCCGGCGGCGTCACGGACCTCCTGCTGCAGCGCATCTCGGACGCGTTCCAGGCGCTGCCGCCGCTGCTGTTGATGATGACGCTCGTCACAGTCCTGACGCCCAGCATGACGACGGTGATCTTAGTCATTGTGATCTTCCTGATCCCGGGCACTCAGCGTGTCGTGCGCGGGACCGTCTTCTCGACGATGGAGAACACCTACGTCGAAGCGGCGCGCACGATCGGCGCGGGACCGGGCCGGATCATCACACGTCACATTCTGCCCAACATCATGGCGCCGATCCTGGTCATCGCGTCCGTCACGATTGGCGGAACGATCCTGGCCGAGGCAGCGCTCTCCTTCCTCGGCTTGGGCGCGAACTCTGCGCAGAATCCGACCTGGGGATTCGTCCTCTTCGAGGCCACGCAGCGCGGCAACCTTGATCGCTGGCCGTGGCTCGCGTTGACGCCGGGCGCGGCGATCACGCTGATCGTGCTCGCCTTCAACCTGCTCGGCGACGCCCTGCGCGATATCCTCGACCCTCGTCTGCGCGGTACCGGTGCCGGCGCGTAGGCGTTATGTCGGCGTCGCACCACGAACATTTCGTTATGCCTGAAACTCCTGGAACCTTTGGGGAACCGTCGGCGTCTTCTTCTATGGAGGGAGAACCGGACAGGCGGTAGAACTGTCACCCCGCCCGCCCGCCGGCGTCCACACGGGAGGCGCCGGCACATTCTCCGACTGGCCGCCCTCCAACTGCCTGCTAGCGCCCCCGTTCGGTTCGCCGAACGGGGGCGTTGCGGTTTCTGAGGGTCGTGAGCGACCAGACAGGCCAGATAGCCCAGGCAGCGTAGCTAGGCGCCGATCTTGTTGAGCAACCGATTGGTGTCCACCACGTGGCGGGTCAAGCCTAGCTTCTCCGGCTCGATGCCCATTGCCAAACCGAGCAGCTGCGGTACATGCAGGATCGGCAGGTTCAGGCTGCGGTCGATGACCTTCGCCGCGTCGGGCTGCTGCGCATCAAGGTTGAGGTGGCAGAGCGGGCACGGCGTGACCAACGCGTCAGCGCCCAGCGACTGCGCCTCTTCCAGGTGCGTGCCGGCCATCGTCAGCGAGTTCTTCTTGTTCATCGTCAGAATCGGGAAGCCGCAGCACTTGGTCATGCCGTCGTAGGTCACGGTGGTCGCGCCAAGGATCTCGATCAGCTGCTCGAGGCTATTGCGACGCGTCGGGTTGGCGTCGAAGTCGAGCGTGCGCTCCGGGCGCACGATGTAGCAACCGTAGAACGGTCCCAGGTTCAGCTCCTCCAGCGGCCGCTTGATCAGTGAGTTGATCTTGTCAATGCCAACATCCTCGAGCAGGATCCAGAGCAGGTGGCGCGGATCGACCGATCCGCGGTACTCAATGCCCTCCGGCGCGAGGTGTGCGTTGATGCGGATGCGGTAGTCGACTTCACGCAGCTTCTCGGCGGCCAGACGATGGACGCCGACGCAGGTCGAGCAGATGTCCATCAGCGGCAGGGCCATCTGCTCGGCCATGGCCATCGTGCGGGCGTTCAGGACGTCCTGCAAGTACGGTTCGCCGTCCGAGATGATGCCGGCGCCCGTGCAGGCGGCGGCCTCGAGCTCGACCAGGTCCATGCCCAACTTTTCGGCGACCGCCAGCGTCGACGTGTACAGCTCGGGCGCGGCGCCTTGCGCCACGCAGCCCGGCCAGAATGCGTACTTGCTCATTGTTCCGCCCTCACGCTGTGTTGGATGGCTTGCCCGTCGTGGGACGGGCTGATTGGCCGCCCGCTGACCGATTAGTGGCCACCGATGGCGGTCTCGAACTCGGCGCCGAACGCCTCTGCGTCGACATTGTGGTGATGTTTCTCCGTCTCGACTTCCTCGAAGATGCGCTGAATCTGCTCACGGCCTTCCGCGTTGGCGCCGTGCCGCTGCGCAATCTTGAGCAGTTTGCGCGCCTTCAGCAGCCGAATCGCGCCCGGCGTGTAGTCCATCATCTCCTTGTGCGCCGAGATGTTGCCAGTCAGCAGGCGTCCGATTCCCACGGACTGGATGGGCAGCATCATCTCGTCGAGGCGGCCACGCTTGCGCACTCCTGACGTGAACCCCTTGTGATGGCGGGTGCCGTGGTTGTTGGTGAAGCCGGCCTCGATCGCCATCGTGCGCAGCTCCATGATCGCGTCCATCGGCAGCACGTCTTTGGGACAGGCCTGGACACACATGTAACAGCGCGTGCAATCCCAGATACCGCCCTGTTCCTCCGAGAGGAACTGCAACCGCTCCGTCCGCTTGGAGTCTCGGCTGTCCATCACGAAGCGGTACGCCTTGGCCAGCGCGGCCGGTCCCAGGAAGTTCTCATCGACGGCCGCAACCGTGCAGTCGGAGTAGCAAGCGCCACAGTGGATGCAGGTCGAGGCGTGCGACCAGTGATCGAACTCCTCCACCTTCTGTCGGTACTCCTTCTCGGGCGGGTCCTGGCCTTCGTGAGGTTCGAGCCACGTCTCAGCGCGCTCAAACTGGTCGAGGAACTTGGTGACATCGACCACCAGGTCCTTGACGACGTTTTGGTTTCCTTGCGGCCCGATCCGAATCGGATCGCCGCGCTCGGCGGCGCTGTCGACCTGCGTCTGACAGCTGAGCATCGACTGTCCGTTGACCTTCATCGCGCAGGAACCGCAGATCGCGTGGCGGCAGGACATTCGGAACGACAGTGTGCCGTCCTGCTCCCACTTGATCGCGTTGAGCGAGTCGAGCACGGTTTGTCCGGGCTGCACGTCGACGTCGAACGACTCCTCGTAGGACTCCTCCGTGTCGGGGTTGTAGCGCTCGATGATGAACTGCTGCTGGGCCATGAGTCTCGCCTGTTCCGCGCTGGCTGGTGGTGTTCGGTGCTGCGTTGTGTTCGATCTAGTAGGTCCGCTCTTGCAGCGGGAAGGGCTCGCGGTACTGCGGCGTCATGTTCACGTCGCTGTACTCGAGGCGCGGGCCGTCCTCACCGTCCTGGGGCCGATACGCGAGCGTGTGGCGGAACCAGTTGTCGTCGTCGCGAGTGGGAAAATCGCGCCGCGCATGACCGCCGCGCGACTCCTGGCGCGCGAGCGCGCCGGTCACGATCACTTCGGAGTACTCCAGCATGTGGCCAAGCTCGATCGCGTCGAGCAAGTCGGTGTTGAAGGTCGAACCGTGGTCGTCAATCGAGACGCGCCGGAATCGTTCCTGGTAGTCCTTGACCTCAGCGAGGCACTCACGCAGCTGGGCATCGTCGCGGAAGACGCCGCATTTGTCCATCAGCGTGTCGCGCAGCTCGGCGCGGATTTGTCCGACCTTTTCTGGACCGTCGGCGCGCAGGAACTTGTCGACCTCGCCGACTGCGTCGGCCATGTCGCCTTCGGCGATGTTGGTCGGCTCGAGATCGTGCACGACATCGAGGATGCCTCGACCCGCGCGGCGGCCGAAGACGACCGCTTCGAGCAGCGAGTTGGTGCCGAGACGGTTGGCGCCGTGCACCGAAACGCACGAGGCCTCGCCCGCGGCGAAGAATCCGGTGATTTCAGGCGCGCCGTCGAGGTCTTTGATGCGCACCTGCCCGTTGATGTCGCAGGGAATGCCGCCCATTGAGTAGTGCGCGGTTGGTTGAATCGGAACAGGTGCGTCGAGCGGGTCGATGCCGGCGAAGTCGCGGGCCAGGTGCAGCACCGATGGCAGTGCGTAGCGAATGCGCTCCTCACCGATCGGGCGGAGGTCCATGAACACCGAGTCGCGCAGCGTGGTGACACCGCGGCCTGCCTCGATTTCCGATTGTTCGGCGCGGGCCACGATGTCGCGCGGGGCGAGCTCCATGCGTCCCGGCGCGTAGTTCTCCATGAATCGGAACCCGTCGGAGTTGACGATGTGCGCGCCTTCTCCGCGCGCCGCCTCCGAGAGCAGAATCCCCGATCCCTGCAGACCGGTCGGGTGGAACTGAACGAACTCCATGTCTTCCAGCGGGATGCCAGCGCGGTAGGCCATGACCACGCCGTCGCCCGTCGATGCGAAGGCGTTCGTCGTGACGCGGAAGGCGCGGCCGTAGCCGCCGGTGCCAAACATGACCGCTTTGGCCGATATGGCCTCGATCTGCCCGGAAAGGATGTCATATGCGACGAGACCCTGGCAGACGTTGTCCTTGACCACCAGGTCGAGCGCGTACCACTCGGAGTAGACCTTGACGCCGCGCCGCAGGAGCTGCTCGAAGAGGACCGTCAACACGGCATGACCGGTGCGGTCGGCGGCGTAGCAAGCACGCGGTGCGGTGTGTCCGCCGAAGCGGCGTTGGGCGACGCGGCCTTCGTCGTCGCGCGAGAAGGCGCAACCCATGTGCTCGAGCTCGAAGATGTTCTCGGGTCCCTCACGCGTCAGCACTTCCGCTGCGTCTTGGTCGACCAGGTAGTCTCCGCCCTTGACGGTGTCGAACATGTGCAGGTCCCAGGAGTCCTCGGCGGAGTTGCCGAGCGAAGCAGCAATGCCGCCTTGCGCGGCGCCCGAATGGGACCGCAACGGGTGCACCTTGGTGAGGATTGCGACGTCGAGCGTGGGGTCGTTCGAGACCTCCAGCGCCGCGCGCATGCCTGCCAGGCCCGAACCGACGATCAGAACATCATGCTGCAACATCGTGCTGTCTCCCGCTCTGCTTGCCACGCTCAGTTTCGCACCAATCGCGACTGCGCGGTAGTCACTGCTGGCCCCGATAGTGATGCACAATCTTCCGGCCCAGCGGACCGACCGCCTCGAGCGCCAGAAACTGAATGAGGATGACCGACTTGGCGTCGATGATGTCGCCCGCCTCGACCAACCGAATCGCCTTCCCGAGTGGCATCCATTCGACGATCAGTTCTTCATCCTCGTCGGCCTGCAACGGCGAATGTACGCAATCACGGGCGATGAATCCGTGCAGGTACTCGTTCGCAAATCCCGGCGCCACGTAGAAGCCTCGCGCGAGCTCCAGAGAGGCCGGATCGACACCAACCTCCTCGCGCAGCTCGCGGCGCGCGGCTTGTTCGGGTGTCTCGCCGGCGTCGATGCGTCCGGCGGGCAGCTCCAGCAGCGGCCGACCGGTTGGATGCCGCCACTGACGGACAAACGCAATCTCGCCGTCGTCTCTGAGCGCAAGGATGACGACCGCGTCCGGATGCTCGACGACTTCACGTCGGGCGCGCCGACCGTCAGCCATCGCGACGTCGTCCACCCGCACATTGATGCGATGGCCTTCGAAGACGGTCTCCGAGCTGAGCACGGTCTCGACGAGTGAGGACTCCTCGGTTCCGGTCATCGGGAGAGCCTGTCGCGCAGATCGATGGTGACCGCAATCTCGTCGCAGGCGTCGTACTTCGGACACTTGAAGCACTCGTTCCAGACCTTGCGAGGAAATGCGGACACTCCCGAGATGCGGAATCCGAGCCGCTCAAAGAAGGCCGGTGTCGTGGTCAGCGCAAAGACCGTCTTGAGCTGCAGTTCCACCGCATCCACGAGACAGGCTTCGACCACGATGCGGCCCAGTCCCTTGCCCTGCGAGCCGGGGTCGACAACCAACGACTTGATTTCCGCAAGGTCGCGCCACTCCACATGGAGCGCGCCAGCGGCGAGCAAAGTCTTCCCATTGGGCGAGCGGACGACGATGAAATCGCGGATCGTCTCGTAGATTTCACCCTCGGTGCGCGGCAACACGTCCCCGGTCGTCTCGAACCAATACTGGATCAGGCGGTGAATCTCCGGCGCGTCGAAGACGACGGCCCGCTCGGCCAGCAGCGGAGCCTCGCCCCGTTCGACTGGTTCGGCATGGGCGTGCAGTTCCGACGCCCGTTGACGAATCTCGGCTGCGGGCGTGGGACCACTGGACGCACTCATGACGCGACAGCCGCGTGGAGCAAGTCGGCTGCGCTGGCGCGGTTCGCCTCCGACGCGCCGCCGAGCATGTCCGCGAGTTCTTCCACCCGCTCGGACCGCGACAGCATGCGCGCATCAACCTGGGTCTGCACGCCGCGCGGCGTCCGGACAGCAGATTTGGCGACCACGATGTGCTCCCGTGCGCGAGCCGCGACTTGCGGCAGGTGGGTGATGCAGATGACCTGGCGCTGCTCGCCGAGTCGCGCCAGTCGTTCGCCGATCATAGACCCGCTGCGACCGCCAAGTCCCACATCGACTTCGTCGAAGACCATCAACGGCACGACATCACTCTCTCCCAAGACCGCCTTGATGGCTAGTGTCAGGCGAGCCGTCTCGCCGCCCGAGGCGACGCGCCGCAGCGGACGAGGTGGTGAGTCGGGATTGAAGGAGACGAGGATTTCGACGCGATCGATGCCATTGGAGTCGAAGCCGCGCTCCTCGCCAGCGACCGTCAGGGTTCGGTCGCCCTCCGTGGCGGACAGGGGCGCGAACTGCACTTCGACCTGCGCTCCAACAAGTCTGAGCGCTTCGCATTCTTCTCGGACCGCCGCGCTCAGGTGTCTGGCTGCATAGCTCCGGCGTTGACTCAGCGACGCCGCGGCTTCGGCGAGTTGCGCCGCGAGCTCCGACGCCTCCGCGGCCTGGGCGTCAACATTGGCAGCGGCTTGCTCCAAGCGTTCCGCCTCAGCAGCGGCCTGCCCGCCGTAGGCGATGACGTCGGCCAACGTGTCTCCATAGCGGCGTTTCATGTCCCCGATCAGCGCGAGGCGCGCTTCGATCTCGCTCAGGCGGCGAGGATCGACCTGCACCTCGTCTAGATAACCCCGCAGCTCGCGCACCGCCTCAGCGGTTTGCTCCGATGCCCCATCCAGCAGATCAAGCGCGGGCTCGGCCGACGCGTCGATCTCAGCGATGCGCCGAACCGCGGTCAGTGCTTCGCCGAGCACGTCGCTACTCAGCGCGGTCAGCGCGCTCGAGGCGTCGGCGGCGAGCTGCTGAGCGTTCGCGAGCCTCACATGTTGCTGTTGCAGGTCGGCTTCCTCGTCGGCAGCGAGACCGGCAGCGGCAATCTCAGACGATTCGTGCCGCAACAAAGCGATTCGGCGTGCGCGTTCTCGATTGCCCGTTGCAAACTCGCGCAGCTGGGCGTCCAAGTCACGAAGTCGGCGCGCCTGCTCGGAGAATGCCGTGCGCTCTTGCTCGACGCCTGCGAAGCGGTCCAACAGCTGCATTTGCTCCATCGGACGCAGCAGCGAGAGATGCTCGCGTTGACCATGGATGTCGGCGAGGAGCGGCGCCAGGTCCCTGAGGACGGCGACGCTGGCCGCGCGATCATTGAGGCGGAGCCGTCCGCTAATCCGCTGCGAGTCGTTGCGCGGCTGCTCAATCGTGCGGCGCACGATCAACTCGCCGTCGAAGGGAATGTCCGCGTCGGCCATGACGTTGGCGACCGCGCTGAAGACATCGGCGCCGTCGAGTTGGAAGACGGCTTCGACTTCGGCGCTGTCCGCACCGGGACGGATCATTTCGCTGTCGGCCGTCGACCCGAGCGCAAAGCTGATCGCCTGAATGAGCACACTCTTGCCGGCGCCGGTCTCCCCGGTGATGACCGTGAAGCCGCCGTGCAACTCCAGCTCGACGCGCTCGGTCAGCGCGAAGTTTCGCAAATGCAGCCCGACGAGCACAGCGCCCCTCGCTCAAATTCCAAGTCAGCCGTGAAACGCCCGTTCACTATATCGAACCGAGCGCCAGGAGATTTGGTCTCACATGGGATCGGCGCTGTCGGCGTCGAATGCTTCGACTCCGGTCCTCGTGATGGCCTCGAGGCGGCGCTCGTCGAGCCAGGCGAGCCGCTGTCCGAGCTGTGCGAAGAACGACCGCTCGCCAAACCGGACCAGCCGCGCCAACGAATCGCTGCGCTGCACCCGCACGCCGCCGCTCGGTTGCAACGGATAGGGGCGCTGCCCGTCCACCGACAGCATGCCGGGTTGCTCCCGCCCAAGCCGCAGCTCGATCACCGCGTCTGCGGGCAGCACGACGGGCGCCGCCTGGGCGAGGTGCGGCGCGACGGGCGTGAGCACCACGCTGCGTGCTTGAGGATGGAGGATTGGTCCGCCGGCGGACAGCGAGTATCCCGTGCTGCCCGTCGCCGACGCGACGACCACGGCGTCCGCTCGCACGACACCCACCAGGTCTGAGCCCACCCAGACGGCGATGTAGGCCGGCTGGCCGAGACTGCCTCGCCCGATCATGACGTCGTTCAGCGCGGGCAGGACAGCCGGCGCCTCGTCCTCGACGCCGAACGGTTCGGCTTCGAGCATCGTGCGATCTTCGACCGTGAAGTCGCCCGACAGCAACATGGGGATGTGGTCTTCAAGCTGATCGGGCTGTAACTCGGTCAGGAACGCCTGACGGCCGAGGTCAACGCCGAGGATCAGGCAATCGAATCCCGCGCTGGCTCGGGCCGCGCGCAGAATGGTGCCGTCCCCGCCCAGACAGATCAGCAGATCGGTCTGCGGAAGCCGCTCGGTCGAGCGCTCGGGCTCCCACGGCTGGGAGGTCCACGTGTCACAGCCCAGGCGGCGCAGCGTGCGGGCGAGCTGGTCGGCCTGCTCGCGCGCTTCATCAAGCCGCGGGTGGTAGTAGATGCCGATGCAGGAGATATCAGTCACGGTGTTCGCAGCCAGACAAACCACTCTCGGTTGCCAGCCGGCCCCACGAGCGGCGAGCGGTGCACGCCACCGACGCGCCAGCCGCGGGTCCAGCACCACGATAGAACGCTGCTGACCACCCGACCTTGCGTCATTCGGTCGCGCACGACGCCGCGCTCGTCCACGTCCGACGGCGCAGCCTCAAACTGCGGCTTGACGAGCGCGATCACATCCTGACTCGGCGCCATTGACTCCGCGACACAGGGCAGCACTTGCCGGAGTCCGATAAACGAGACATCGATGGTCGCCAGCGTGGGCGTGGTCGGCAGGGTCCCCATCTGGCAGATGTGAGTGCGCTCCATTCCAGTGACTCGCTGGTCGGCTCGCAGATGCGTCGCGAGCTGTCCGTAGCCGGAGTCAACGGCGAAGACATGGCTCGCACCGCGACTGAGGAGCAGGTCGGTGAATCCGCCCGTGGATGCGCCCACATCGAGGCAGACTCGGCTGGCGACATCGATGTCCCAAGCATCCAAGGCGGACACGAGCTTTTCGCCGCCTCGGGATGCGTAGGGACGCGCGCCCTTGACGATTAGCAGCGTGTCGGCGGGGACCTGCTGCCCTGCTTGCGAGAACCGTTGGTCTTGCGTATGGACTCGGCCAGCCATGATCAGAGCGCGAGCGGTGTGCAGATCGGGAGCGGCGCCTTGCTGAACGAGCAGAGCGTCAACGCGTACCCGCATTCGGCCTGCCACGCCCGGCTGAGCGGCGGGCGGCCTGCGCACGGCGACGCCGGACATTACGCGCTTTCCTGGCGCTGCGCCAATCGTCCGTCGCCACGGCGTCGAATCGCCTCGTACTCCACGGCCAAGCCCTGGTCGTTCAACAGCAGCGGGCGCTCCGCGCGACGCACCGTGTCGGCGTTGACGACACACTTGTTCACTTCCGGTCGACCCGGCACTTCGAACATCACGTCGAGCAGCAACTCTTCGACCACGGTGCGCAAGCCGCGCGCACCGGTCGACTCGGCGATGGCTTGCTCGGCGATCGCGTCAAGCGCCTCGGGGGTGAAGCTGAGCTCGACACCGTCCATGTCGAAGAAGCGCTCGTACTGACGCACGAGGGCGTTCTTGGGCTCGGTCAGGATGCGCACGAGCGAGGCTTGGTCGAGCTGATCCAGCGTGACGACGACCGGCAGGCGGCCGACGAACTCTGGGATCAGACCGTACTTCTGCAAGTCGTCGTGACTCAACTGATGGAGCAGCCGGTCCTGATCGACGGCGGTCGGCGTGACGGATCCGAATCCGAGATTGCGGACGCCGGTGCGAACGCGCCGGTCAATGACCTGGTCGAGTCCCTCGAAGGCACCGCCGCAGATGAAGAGAATCTTGCTCGTGTCGATCTGCAGAAACTCCTGGTGCGGATGCTTGCGGCCGCCTTGCGGCGGGACGGAGGCGACCGTGCCTTCGATGATCTTGAGGAGCGCCTGTTGGACGCCTTCGCCGGAGACGTCGCGCGTAATCGACGGGTTGTCTGCCTTGCGGGCGATCTTGTCGATCTCGTCGATGTAGATGATGCCGCGTTCAGCGCGGGCGATATCGAAGTCGGCCGATTGGATCAGATGCAGGAGGATGTTCTCGACGTCCTCGCCGACGTAGCCCGCTTCGGTCAGAGCGGTGGCGTCGGCGATCGAGAAGGGCACGTCCAGGATGCGCGCCAGCGTGGAGGCCAGCAGCGTCTTGCCCGATCCGGTCGGGCCGACGAGCAAGATGTTGCTCTTCTCCAGCTCGACCTCGTCTTCGGGGTCAATGACCGTGTTGATTCGCTTGTAGTGGTTGTACACGGCGACGGCGAGGACGCGCTTGGCTTCTTCCTGGCCCACGACGTGCTCGCAGAGTCGTTCGTAGATAGTCAGCGGCGGCAGCGGCTGCGCTCGTTCGGGCTGCGAGCGAGGCTCAGGCGTGGGCGCGTTGAGCTGCTCGTCGTTGATGACGGCGCGACAGGCCTCGACGCACTCATTGCAGATGTAGACACCACCGGGGCCGGAGACCAAGCGCCGCACCTGGGACTGGTCCTTCATGCAGAACGAGCAGTGGTACTGTCCGCGACTACCGCCGTGTGCACTGCTCATGGGCTCATGCCTTCCTGCTGCGACGCGGCGGTCGCCGGTTCAGATGGACTCGGCGGTACGTCTGCGATGCTAGCCGCCGGCTGCCGCTGCTGCATCCCCTGCGGCGCTGCTGGACAGAACCGAGTCGACCAGCCCGTACTCCTGCGCTTGCTCGGAGTCGAGGTAGAAGTCGCGGTCGGTGTCGGCGGCAATGCGGTCGAGCGGCTGACCAGTGTGGGTGGCGAGGATGCCGCGGATGGTCTCGTTGTTGCGAAGAATCTCGCGAGCGGCGATCTCGATGTCAGACGCCTGACCACGCGCTCCACCGAGCGCCTGATGCATGTGGATCGTGGCATGGGGCAGCGCGAAGCGCTTGCCGGCAGCGCCGGCGGCCAACAGCACGGTCCCCATCGAGGCCGACATGCCCACGCAGATTGTCGACACGTCAGCCTTGATCAGCTGCATCGTGTCGTAGATCGCGAGCCCGGCCGTGATCACGCCGCCGGGCGAGTTGACGTAGAGCTGGATGTCGCGATCGGGGTCTTCGCGGTCGAGGTAGAGCAGCTGGGCGACGATCACGTTCGCGATCTGGTCGTCGATCGGCGTGCCCAGGAAGATGATCCGCTCGCGCAGGAGCAGGGAGTAGATGTCGTACGCGCGTTCACCGCGATTGGTGGTTTCCACCACCATCGGGACGATCGCATTGGCTCGCGTTAGGGTTTCGTTGGCTGCATGCGTCAGGGTCATGACACCCTCCTTCGCTCAATCAGTGTAGGGACGATTCGGTCAGTGGATACCGCGCGCGACACGCTCCCGACAGAAGCGGCTGGCATATCGGCGCGGCCTACGATTCCGTCGACTCGGCGTCGGACTCATCGTCTGAATCGGCGGCCTCGTCAACGATCGGCTCGGCAGCCTCGTCGTCGGTTGCGTGGTCGTCGGATGCGTGGTCGTCGGATGCGTCCGCTGGCTCCGCGTCATCATCGTCGTCCGTGACGCCGGCGGCGTGATTGGTCACGGCGATCTGCTGCAGACGCTCGATCGTTCGCTCGCGGATCAGCCGCATGCGCGTTTGGCCGCGGATGCCCTCGTCGGTCAGCATGTCCTCGAACTGGCTGATGTCGGACACCTGCATGGAGGAGATTGCGGTCTGCAGATCGGCCGTGACCTCGTCGTCGGTCACGTCGATGCCGAGGTCTTCGCCGGCGTGTTGCAGGACGAGGGTGTTGATGACCCGCTCGTTGGCCTGGCTGCGGAAGCTGGTCAGCAGCTGCTCAGCCTGCTCCGATCCGTCGCGCAGGAACGTGTTGGGGTCCTGACCCATCTGCCGCGCGAAGTCGGTCCGCATGTGCTCGATCTCGTGCTCGACGAGCGCTGGCGGATATTCGAGCGTGGCCTTGCCGACCACGGCTTGCATGACCGCTTGGCTGAACTGCTCATCGGCCTGACGGTCAGTTTGTTCGCGCAGCCCGCTCTCGACTCGCTCGCGCAGATCGTCATAGGTCTCGAACTCCTCCGAGACCTCCATCGCAAAGTCGTCATCGGGATCGGGCAGCTCTTCCGACTTCACGTCGTGGATGGTGACGGTGAAGGTGACGGTCTTGCCGGCTACTTCTGCATCGTCCCAATCGTCATCGACCTCGATGTCGATCTGATGTTCCTCGCCGACAGCGACGCCGACAAGGCGCTCAGTCAGTCCTGGCACGCCGATCACGGAGCCGGCCCGTAGGTGGAACTCGGCGCCTGGTTGATCGAGAATCTGCTCGCCCTCGACTTCTGCCTTGACGTCGGCGGTGACGCGGTCGTCAAGCTCGGGCGGTCGCTCGACGGGTTCCAACAGCGCGTGCTGGCGTCGCAGCTCGAGCATGCGCTCTTCGAGCATCTCTGCGGAGTACTCGCTCTCGGGCTTGGCCACGGCGATGCTGCGGTAGTCGCCCAGATCACAGGTGGGCTCGAGCGGGACCGTGGCCTTGAAGATGACCGGCTCGCGCTCGGTGATCTCGACGCTCGGCTGTCCGACGGCCTCGATGCCTTCTTGCTCGAGCGCTTCGCTCAGGGCTTGCGGAATCAGCCGTTCGGCGGCCTCCTCAAAGACGATGTCGACGCCGAGCGCGCTCTCGACGACGCCGCGGGGGGCCTTGCCCTTGCGGAAGCCGGGGATGCGGTACTGCTGCGACAGGCGCCGTGCGGCTTGGTTCAGCGCTTTCTTGACCTGCGCGTCTTCGAGCTCGATTTCGAGCAGCATCTGCCGCTCCGGGATTGCTTCGGCGGTAACTTTCATCGATCCACTCTCAGGCCCTCCAGAGCCGCCGCACGCCAACGCCGGCGCAGCCTGGACAAGCTGGCTGGCGTGAGCATATCAGCGAATCTGGCCTGCGCCGTTATGCAGACTGTGCCGCGCGCTTCAGCGTCCGCGCGGATTGAGCACGTCGTTGATCGCGTCGCCGAGCAGGTTGAAGGCGAGCATCAGGATCAGCAGCGAGGTAAACGGCACGAGCATCATCCATGGATAGGCGAGCAGGGATGTGCGGCCGCCGGCATTCTCGACCAGGATCCCAAAGGATGGTGTCGGCGGCGTGATTCCGATGCCGAGCCAGGTCAGGACGACCTCGGAACCGGCGACCTCGCCGAGGGAGGCGCTGAATCCGACGATGAACCAGGGCAGGATGCCGGGAAACAGGTGCCGGATGAGCACGCGCGGTGTACGCGCGCCAATCGTCTCGGCGGCGAGGATGTAGTCCGACTCGCGCAGCGCTAGCACTTGCGCCCGATAGAAGCGCGCGGATCCCGCCCAGCCGACCAGCGACAACGCAAACACGATCAGCACGTAGTCATCAACGCCCTGCTCAATCAGCCAGTGCATGCCCGTTGCATCCTCGATCGCGCGGAACCAGTCTTCCCACTGATCGCGGAACACCGCGACGATCACGATCAGGAAGAGCAGACCAGGCATCGCCAGCATCACGTCGCCGATGCGCATGATGATCTGATCGATCAGGCCGCCGCGATACCCGGCCAAGAGTCCCAATCCGAGGCCGAGGAAGAGGTTTCCGAAGACGACCGAGATGACGCTGATGATCAGCGTCGTGCGCAACGAGAACATGGCGCGAGAGAAGATGTCGCGGCCGTTGCGATCGGTGCCCAGCCAATGATCGGACGACGGTCCTTGCAACGTTTCATCGCCGCTCAGGACCAGCTCGGTGCGGGCAGGCAGGACCGTATCCGCTGTCAGAGGACCGTACTCGTCCACGACCTCCGGGTTGAGCTCGTTCAGCGTGGACAGTTCCACATCGAGTCGCTGCGTGAATGCGCCGAGCGTTTCCGGCGCACCGTCGACCTCTCGGATCGAGCGGCGCTGACTGAGGTTGGACTGGGTCGGGTCCTGCAAACCAATGTCGATACCGAAGGCGTCGAGCATCGTGAACGCGCCGGCACCGTAGAGCACGACGATCACGGCGATGCAAACGACGGCGACCCGTTTCTTCAGGATCGCCCGCAGCGCGCGCAGCCAGGGCGCTTCGGAACGCTCCGGCATCGCCCATTGCGGCTGAATCTCCGCGCGCGTCGTCATTGGAATCGCGCCGTAAATCGGATACGTGGATCAATGAAGATGTACAGCACGTCAATCAGCGCGTTGACCACGATGAACAGCGTCGCAGTCAGCAGCGTGAAGCCGAGGATCACATTGAAATCGCGCTGCGTGATCGACTGGAACATGAACGCTCCCACGCCCGGTACGCCGTAGGCGGTCTCGATGATGATCGATCCGCCGATGATGCCCACGATCGACAGGCCGAACACGGTCGAGAGCGGCAACATCGCATTGCGCAGGACGTGTCCGTAGAGGATGCGGCGCTCGGTCAGCCCTTTGGCCCGCGCGGTGCGCACATAGTCGTCGTCAATCGTGGTGAGGCATGACACGCGCACAAATCGGGCCGTTCCTCCGATCGAGGGCAGCGTCAGCGCGACGACGGGAATGATGAACGAGGCTGGATCGCCTGGTGTCCAGACGTTGGGGACGTTGAAGCCGAGGAAGTTGAACATCGGCGCCAGACCGTTGACCATCAGCGCGGCCATGAGCACCACGAAGATCGGCGAGGGGATGGAGTCGAAGATCTTGAGAAATGCGATCAGCGTTGGGTCTTTCCATTTGCCGCGGTTGACCGCGGCGTACACGCCCATCGGGATGCCCAGCCCGAAGACCAACGTCATCACGATCAAGTTGATCTGCGCCGACACCCAGATCCGTTGGCTCAACAACTCCTGGACAGAGCGAACCGGTGATCGGTAGTAGTAGGACGGTCCCAGATCACCGCGCGACACGACGCCCCACACGTAACGCGCGAAGCGCTCGACGTAGCTGCCCTCGAGTCCGAACTCTTCGCGAATCTGTTGGGCTCGCTCAGGCTCGATGTCGCGCGCGCCGGCGATGATCTTGACCGGATCGCCGGGCGCGGCATGGGTCAGTGCATAGGTCAGCCCCATCACCGCGAAGACGAGCAGTGGCACCAACAGCAAGCGTCGGATGAGCAGCGGGACAGCGCCGGAACCCATGGGCTGGCCCTCTCAGTGCGACGATCTCAGTCGCGGCTGGCTACTCCGTGATGCTCACGTAGCGCAGGTGTGGGATGACCATCCGCGTCGGCTCGTAGTCCTGCACGTAGGGCTTCACGAGCTCGTGCGCGACGGAATAGTAGAGCGGGATCCAGACGGCGTCCTCGACCAGCTGGCGGTCAACCTGCTGGTAGAGACCCGTGCGCAGTTCCTGGTCAAGCGAGTAGCGCGCCTGCTCGAGCAGCGAGTCGATTGCCTCGTCGTCCAGCCCGACGTCGTTGCCCAGCGAAGCGCTGTGGAACTTGTAATCGAGCACGTTGTGGGGGTCGGGATAGTCGAGGCTCCAGCCCAGCGAGAAGAAGCCGTAGAGGCCGCGGTCGATGTCTGAGATGAAGCTGGCGAACTCCACCTGCTGGATTTCCACCTCGAGTCCCAGATGCTGACGCCACATGTCCTGGATCGCCTCGATGGACGGGCCGGGCGTCGCGCCGGCGCCGGAGATCGTGAGTCGGACGTCGTCGAGCAGCGGGGTGCCCGCATAGCGCGAAGCGGCGAGGTACTCCGCCGCCAGCTCGGGGTCGAAGACGAGCCCCGGATAATCTGCGTCGTGCGCGGCCAGACCCGGCGGAATGATCTGCCGAGCCTGGATCAACAGATCGGCTTGGACTTCCTGCGTGATGGTGGTCTTGTCAATGGCGTGGGCCAGCGCGAGGCGCAGGTTCACGTCATCGAACGGCGGCGTCGAGACGTTGAAGGCGAGGTAGAAGATCGAGAGCTCGGGCCGCGAGATGTACTCGGCGTTGAGCGGCGAGGCCGGGTCGCGGACGCGTTCGATGTCGTTGATGCCGATGAAGGCCTGGTCCAGCTCGTCATTCTCATACTGCTCGACCGAACCGCCCGCGAAGCGGACGTCAATGCGTTCCACCCGCGCCGGCTCGACGTGGTACTCGTCGAACCGCTCCAGCACCAGACCTTCGCCCAGCGTCCATTCGGCCAGCTTGAAGGGGCCGGTGCCGTTGGGATTGAGCGCCCAACGCTCGGGATCGGCCTCAACCTGCTCGCGATCGAGCACGTAGGCGGTGGGATAGGTCAGTTTGTACAAGAAGACCGGCGTGGCTTGCCCGATCGTGAGGTCCAGCGTGCGCTCGTCGATGACCTGGATGCCGACCACTTCGTCGGCGCGGCCGCGCACGAACTCGGCGGCGCCGACGATATCGCCCAGGAAGTCGGGCGCGGTCGGCGACAGCGTCTCGGGATTCAGGTTGCGCTCAAAGCTCCACTTGAAGTCGTCAGCCGTGATCGGCTTGCCATCATGGAACTGCGCGTTCTCGCGGATCGTGAAGCGATAGGTGACGGTACCGTCGTCGTTGATCTGCGGCCCCGGCACCGACTCGGCAATGTCTGCGGCAATCTGCAGGTCTCTGTTGAGGGTGACCAGGCCGCCGAAGATCTCGACGGCGATCACGGCCGACGTGACATCGGTGATCTGTGCAGGATCGAGGTTGATTGGCTCGGCGCGGGCGATGCGGAAGGTGCCGCGTTCGCGTGGGGCTGCGTCAGCGGCGGCGGACTGCTGGGCCTGAGCCTCTGCGACGTCGGACTGCGCTTGCTGGTCCTGCTGCGTTTGCTGCGCCTCGGTCTGCTGCCGTTCAGTACGTTCGACTGCTTCCTGTGCTGCCTGGCTGGCCGTCTGCTGTTGGGTACCGTCATCGCCGCTGCAAGCAGAGAGCACGACCGCACCGAGCAAACTGATGAGAGCCAGCAAGATCGTTCGAGTCATCGCGTTCGGCACGCGCACGCCTCACCTTCACATACTCACCAATGCGCCCAGCCTCGTCGGCCAGAGCGGCCGATGAGGCCAGATTATCACCCGCCCGCTGATTGATCGGCTGACTCAGCCTGCTGCACGAGCAGATGCAGCTCATCCAGCTGCTCCACGGCGATCGGCATGGGTGCGCCGGTCATTGGATCGGAGGCGGACATGGTCTTGGGGAACGCGATCACCTCACGGATGTTTTCGGTGCCAGCGAGCAGCATCGCGACACGGTCGATCCCGAAAGCGAACCCGCCGTGCGGAGGCGCGCCGTACTCAAACGCGTCGAGCATGTGTCCAAAGCGCTGCTGCGCCTCCTTCGCGTCGATGCCGAGCAGCTCAAACACCTGCAGCTGCAGGTCACGCTGGTGGATCCGAATCGAGCCCGAGCCCAGCTCGAAGCCGTTGCAGATGGCGTCGTAGGCGCGCGCCCGCACGTTCGCCGGGTCGCTGTCGAGCAGCGCGGCGTCCGCCTCGTTCGGCGCGGTAAAGGGATGGTGCAAGGCGTCCCAGCGCTGGCCGTCGTCGTCCCACTCGACGAGCGGGAAGTCGGTGATGAAGCCAAAGTTGAGGATGGTGTCGTCGATCAGGTCGAGGCGCCGCGCCAGCTCGCGGCGAATGCCGTCGAGCACGGTCGAGACCATGCCGGCCTCACCGGCGGCGAGCAGCACCAGGTCTCCCGCTGACGCGCCGCAGCGTTCGCCGATTCGGCGCGCGTCCGCAATGCCGAGGTGGCGCAGGACCGGCGAGCGGACATCGTCCTCGGTTGCGGCCGCGGGATCAGCGCTGAACTGCAGCGAGACGAGTCCCGGCGCGCCCATCGTTTTGGCCAGGTTGGTGAAGCCGTCAACGTCGCGGCGGGACAACGAGGCGCCGCCGGGCATCACGATGCCGCGCACCCTGCCGTCGTTGGCGATCGTCGACGAGAACACGCCGAAGCCCGACGTCTCGGCGATGTCCGAGCAATCAGACAGCTCGAGGCCGTAGCGCAGGTCGGGCTTGTCTGATCCATAGCGCTCCATCGCTTCCTGCCAGGTGAGACGCGGGAAGGGGCGCGGGACGGTCAGATCAGGCCGCAGCGCAGCGGCGGCTTGTGAGAACAGCTCCTCCAGCAAGCCCAGGATGTCCTCTTCCTCGCAGAACGACCATTCGAGGTCGAGCTGCACAAACTCCGGCTGACGATCGGCGCGCAGGTCTTCGTCGCGGAAGCAGCGGGCGATCTGGAAGTAGCGCTCGACGCCGGCGACCATCAGCAGCTGCTTGAACTGCTGCGGCGCTTGCGGCAGCGCGTAGAACGCGCCGGGCGTCAATCGGCTGGGCACGACGTAGTCGCGCGCGCCTTCGGGCGTGGCCGCGACAAGGATGGGCGTCTCGACTTCCAGGAAGCCTCGCTCGGTCATGAAGTCGCGGATGAACTGGTTAAGCCGATGCCGCAACTCGAGCGCGGCGATCATCGTCGGCCGGCGCAGGTCGATATAGCGGTACTGCATCCGAACCAGCTCGTTGACGTCATCGTCCTCAGAGACAGAGAACGGCGGGGTCTTGGCGGCGTTGAGCACGTGCACGGAGGTCGCGACGACCTCGACGTCGCCCGTGGGCAGGTTGGGGTTGCGAGTGGCATCCGAGCGCTCGACGACTTCGCCCTCGACGCGCAACACGTACTCGCCGCGCACGTCGTTGGCGGCGGCGTAAGCGTCGGGATGGTCGTCGGGGCGGACGACGATCTGGACGAGCCCATCGCGGTCGCGCAGGTCGATGAAGATGAGCTGTCCGTGATCACGCCGGCGATGCACCCAGCCCGCCAACGAGACTGTTTGTCCTGCATGTTCCGCGCGCAGCGCGCCGCATCCGTGTGACTTCAGCACATCGCCTCCCAGCTTGTCTGTCGAGTGTGTCACCAAGCCTCAGCGCGGGCAATCAGTCCTGACACTCATAGTCCATACACTCGCAACATGTCTGCACCACTCGGTCTCTATGTCCATGTCCCGTTCTGCACCGTTAAGTGTTCCTATTGCGACTTCAACTCCTATGCCGGCATCGAGGACATGCAGTCCGCGTGGCTCGAGGCCGCGTTGCGGGAGATCACGCTCTGGTCGCCGAGCGTTGTCGAGCGGGAGATCACCAGCATCTTCATCGGCGGCGGGACGCCGAGTCTGTTGGAAGGCGAGTCCATCCAGAGGCTGCTCTATCACGCCCGCTCGCGTCTGCGGATCGCAGGCGATGCCGAAGTCACGCTGGAGGCCAACCCCGAGAGCGTGCAGCTCGAACGCCTACAGGCGTACCGCGCAGCCGGTGTCAACCGAGTCTCGATGGGCGTGCAATCGCTGCATGCCGCCGAGCTCGTCTTCCTCGACCGCATCCACTCCGCCGATCGGGCCGAGGCCGCCTTCTCGGACACCCGACGGGCGGGCTTCGACAACGTCAACGTTGATCTCATCTACGGGCTGCCCGGACAGTCCCTGGAGTCCTGGCAAGACACGCTGGAGCGAGTCATCGCTTGGCGTGACAGGCAAGACATGCAGGACAGGCAGGACAGGCAGGACAGCGGTCCCGACCACCTATCTTGCTATGCGTTGACCGTCGAAGCGGGGACGCCGTTGGCGGCTCGGGTGGCGGCCGGGCGCGTGATCGAAGCCGACCCAGACCGCGTCGCGGACATCGCCGACTGGACCGCGCAGCGGCTGTCTGAGGCCGGCTACGAGCACTACGAGACCAGCAACTACGCGCGTCGCGGACGCCAGTGTCTGCACAATCTGACCTACTGGCGCAACCAGGAGTATCTGGCGATTGGACCCGGCGCCCATGGATTCGTCGACGGTGTGCGCTACCAGGTCGTGCGCAGCCCGCGGCTGTACATCGATCGCGTGGCCGCTGCGCAAGCTGAGCCGCTGCTCGTTGATCTGCCGTCGCCGGCGATTGAAGCGGCGGAGCGGGTCTCTGAGTGGGATCACCTGATCGACACGCTGACCTCCGGACTCAGGTTGATGGAAGGTGTCGAGCTGGCGTCGCTGCCGAGTCTGGCCGAGCGTCTGCGGCCGACCATCGACTGGGCCGTCGCCAACGGTCTCGCACAGGAGCATCGAGGACGCCTGAGTTTGAGCAAACGCGGGCACGCCGTGGCGAACGAGGTGTTCGTCCGACTGCTGGAAGTTGAGCCGCCGCCAGACGCTTACTAGCCCTCCGACAGCTCGTCAACCTCGATGCAGTCGAGCAGAATCTTGCCGAAGTTGCGGTTCTCCGCCATGTATTGATGCGCCTCGGCGGCCTGGCTGAGCGGGAAGACGGAGTCGATCACCGGCTTCATATCTCCATTGACAATGGCCGGCTCGAGATGGCGCTGGTAGTCGCGCGTGATCTCGGCTCGGTCGATCAGCGGTCGGGCGCGCATCACGGTGCCATGGATGCGCAGTCGCTTTTGCATCAGCACGCCCAGATTGGTTTCGGCCGTGGCGCCGCCCATCAGCCCGACGACGACGAGACGTCCAGCGTGCGACAAGGAACGCAGGTTGGCGTCCCAGTAGTCGCGGCCGATCACGTCGAGGATGACATTGACACCCTCACCGGCGGTTTCTTCCGCGATCACCTCTGCGAAATCCTGTTCTCGGTAGTTGATGGTGCGGTCGGCGCCGAGCTGGCGGGCGCACTCGCACTTCTCCTCGGATCCAGCGGTGATCCAGACCTCCGCACCGATCAAGCGTCCGATCTGGATCGCGGCGATGCCGACGCCGCTGCCGCCCGCGTGGATCAGCAGCCGCTCTCCGGGTTGCGTCTCGCCGAGCGTTCGCACGGCGGTGTTCGCGGTGAAGAAGACTTCGGGGATCGACGCGGCTTCGTGGTACGTCAGGTCGTCGGGGATGGGCATGGCGAGCGACTCGTGCAGGGTGGCCATTTCGGCGTAGCCTCCGCCGCCCGACAGTCCGTAGACGCGGTCGCCGACGGAGAGCCCGCGCACCCGCGAGCCGGTCTCGATCACCTCGCCGGCCAGTTCCAGGCCGAGAATCTCCGACGCGCCATGTTGAGCCGGATAGTTGCCCATCCGCTGCATGATGTCGGCGCGGTTCAACGCCGTCGCATGGACTCGGAGGAGCACTTCCTCGTCCGACGGCTGAGGGTCAGGGACGTCGTCCAGCCGCAGCGAGTCCGCGTTCCTGCCGGGCGGGTCCACGACGATGGCTTTCATCGCACATATCCTCAATCCAGCGCGCATGCGCGCCAATGCGTAGCTGAGAGCAGGGTACCCGTGTACGTCATCGGCACCGCTGGGCATGTCGACCACGGCAAGAGCACGCTCGTGCGCGCATTGTCGGGCATCGATCCCGACCGCTGGGCGGAGGAACAGGCGCGTGGGCTGACCATTGACCTTGGCTTCGCGTGGTGCCAGCTGCCCTCAGGGCGCGACGTCAGCATCGTCGACGTGCCCGGTCATGAGCGCTTCATCAAGAACATGCTGGCCGGCGTGGGCGGCATCAATCTCGCGCTGCTCGTCATCGCGGCGGACGAAGGCGTCATGCCCCAGACGCGCGAGCACCTCGACATCCTGGACTTGTTGGAGATCGAGCGCGGCCTCGTGGCGCTGACCAAGATCGATCTGGTGGACGAGGAGTGGCTGGCGCTGGTCGAAGAGGAGATCGCCGAACTGCTGCAGGGCACCGCGCTCGCGGATTCGACGATCGCGCCCGTATCCGCCCTGCGCAGCGACGGGATGACCGCCCTGCAGACGCAGATCGACGCGTTGATCGACGATCTGCCGCCGGTTCCGAGCCACGGGCATCCGCGCATGCCGATTGATCGCGCGTTCTCAATCGCCGGCTTCGGCACGGTCGTGACCGGCACGCTCTTGGACGGGGCGCTGCAGGTGGGCGATGCGGTCGTCATTGAGCCGGGACGGATCGCCTGCCGAGTGCGCGGCTTGCAGTCCCATGAGCAGTCGTTGGAGACCGCGCCTCCGGGCGCTCGCACAGCTGTCAACCTGAGCGGTGTCTCGGCCAATGACATTGAGCGCGGGATGGTGCTGACGTCTCCGGGCTGGCTGGAACCGACGACGGCGGTGGACATTCGACTACGCGCCGTGAGCGGCGCGGCTCGTCCGCTGCCGCACAACGCGACGCGCACGCTGCACGTCGGCGCAGACGAGGTGCAGGCGCGGGTACGTCTGCTGGAGGGCGATGCGCTGCCGCCGGGCGCGTCGACCTGGGCCCAGCTGCGGCTTGATCGGCCGATCGCTGCGGCCCGCGGGGACCACTTCGTCCTGCGGTCGGGAGACGCCACGGTCGCCGGCGGGCGGATCGTCGATACGCGGCCGCGCCGACACCATCGCAACGACGCTTCGACATTGCAGGCGCTGCAACGCTTGCTGGATGGATCGCCCGACGACACGCTGCTGACGGTGCTGCAACGAATGGAACCGGCGGCCTGGAACGAGCTACGGTCACGCAGCGAGCTGGCCGCGGATGAGGCGGCCGCTGCGGTGGAACGCCAGATTGCGGACGGCGTCATCGTCGTGATGGACGAAGGCGGGCTGACAGACTCAGCGGCGCTGATCACGGACAGCGGACTCGGCGCATTGCTGTCCCGCGCCGAAGCGACGGTTGATCATTATGTAAATCAGTTCCCGCTTCGAGCTGGACTGCCGCGTGAGGACCTGCGCAGCAGGTTGAAACTCCCGCAGCGCGCCTTCACCTTCCTGCAACAGCGATTGCTCGACGCCGGTGCGCTGGTACTCAACGACAGCGCGTTCGACCTGCCCGGTCGCACCGCTGCACTTGCCGAAGCGCAGCAGCAACAGGTTGACTCGCTGCTCGAACGCCTCAAGCAACAGGGCGTGCGGCCCGAGACCGACTCCAGCATCGACGCGGAGCTGCTCGAGTACCTGGAATCCCGCCAGCTGATCGTGGTGCTGAAGGGCGGCATCGCTCTGGATCGCGGGCACTACGAGCGGATGGTCGCGAACACGATGGCCCTGCTCGAATCTCAGGATCGCGCCACGCTCGCCGACGTCCGTGACCGACTGGGCACCAGCCGCAAGATCGCGCAGGCATTTCTGGAGCACTTGGACACCCAGCGGGTCACGCGGCGGGTCGGCGATGCGCGAGTCTTGCGCAAGGGATGATTGGGGGTGATCCGGTCAGGCGCCGCGCTCGACGCGTCGAACCACTTGCCGCTCTCCGCCAATCCTCAGTAGCCGCGGCAGGGTGCCCTCCTGCCAGAGGAAGACAATCTGGCTCGCCACGGCAATCGATGAGTACGTGCCGGCAACGGTGCCGATGAACAGCACAATCACGAACGGTCGAATCGTGACGCCGCCGATCAGCAGCAGCGCCAGCAAGGCCAGCACGACGGTGATCGAGGTGTTGAGCGAACGCCCGAGCGATTGGGTGATCGCCGCGTTGACGACTCGTCGGAAGTCTTCGCGCGGATCGAGCAACAGGTTTTCGCGGATGCGGTCGAACACGACGATCGTGTCGTTGACGCTGTAACCAATGATGGCCAACAGCGCCGTGACGAACATCGCATTGACCTCCAGCCCGGCGATCCGTCCGCCAATCGCGAATGCACCGGCAACGATCGTCACGTCGTGCAACAGCGCGACGATCGCCGCCGAGCCGTATAGAACCGGATTGGGCAAGCGTCGGAACGCCATTGAGATGTAGATCAAGATGGCGACGGCGGCGACAGCCAGGGCGATGCCGGCGTCGCGCGCGATCTCGACGGACAGCGTGCCTGAGACTGACGTGCTCTGCAACACGGCGATCGGTCCGATTTCGGTTTCCAGCGCAGCGTTGATGCGCTGGCGCAGCCGCTCGAGGTCACCGTCGGCAGGTTGTTCGACCCGCACGCGGAACGTCGAGCCGTCCGTCGCCTGGATGCGCGCACCGCCCAGTCCGATGGTCTCCAGCGCATTGCGGACATCGTCCTGCGTGGCGTCGCCAGGGAACCAGAACTCGCGTCGGTAGCGCTCGTCGTCCGTCTCGTCGCTGAGGACTTCGGCGGTTGGCAAGTTGGCGGCCAGCGCGGTCTGGATCTGCGCTGACAGTGTGTTCAGGTCGTCCGAGCTTGAGGTCAGGCTCGTGGCGGTCACCACGTAGGAACCGTCATCGCCCTCGCTGGCGGAGACGGTCGCGCCCAGCGGAGCGTCTTCGGCGTCCTCGATCCCGGCCACGGCCGACTGCACGTCCTCGAGATCTGCGTCGGCCAGGATGCGGACCTCTGTCTCGAGGCCGCCGGCGAAGTCGAGGCCCGCTTCGAACTGCCAGAGAGCGAGCCCGATCAGCGATGGGACGATCAGCAGCAGCGAGAAGACGGCATAGAAGCGGCGGCGTCCAACGAAATCGATCATCTGCTGGCGCCTCCGTCTGGGCCGGGGCGCACCGTCATTTGACGCACGCCGAACGGCTGCAATCCGCGAATCCAGCCGGTGCTGACGGCCATGGTCATGAAGTTGCGGGTGACGAAGATGACCGTCACGAAGCTGAAGCCCGTGCCGACCAACAGGGCCAGCGCGAATGACTTGATCAGGTTCTGGTTGAGCGCGTCAGCGAACAGCCACAGGATGGCGACCGTGATGATCGTCGAGACGTTGCCGTCGCGAATCGCAGGCCAGGCGCGCGCCCAAGCGGTATCAACCGCCCCCGTCAGACTGCGGCCCAGCCGCAGTTCTTCTTTGAGCCGCTCGAAGATCAGCACGTTGCCGTCGACGGCGAAGCCGATCGACAGCACGAGTCCAGCGACCCCAGCCAGGGTCAGCGTGATCGGGACCAGTTTGAAGGTCGCCATGACGCCGGCCGCGTAGACGACGAGCGCCAACGCCGCGACGAGGCCAGGCACTCGGTAGTAGATGATCATGAACACGACGATGGCCAGGAAGGCAACGACGCCAGCCTGGACCGTGTCGATCACGGAGTCCTCGCCGAGCGTGGCGGCGACTTCGGAGCTCTGCAGGACGCGCAGGTTGATCGGCAGGGCGCCCGCGCGCAGTTGCCGCCGCAACGTGATCGCGTCTTCTTCCGAGAGGCCATTGATGATGCCGGAGTCGGTGATCACCGCGTTGACAGAGGGGCTGGAGATGAGTTGGCCGTCAACGAAGATGCCGAGCAGCCCGCGGCTCTCGAAGAGGCGCCGTGTGATCTGCTCCATCAGCCGCGCGCCTTCGTCGTCGAACTCGAACGTCAGCGCCGGGTCGCCCGCTTGATCGAGCGTGCGGGAGATCGAGTTGGCGATCAGATGACGGCCGGTCAGCTGGACGGTCGCCCCGTCGGAGTTGATGCCCGTCGCCGGCAGCCATCGGACGCCCTGGGCGACGATCACATCCTCATTGTCCGGCGGGATGAAGAAGGGCTGGACGCGGCGCACGAACCGGTCGTCGTTGCGCGGCAGCTGGGGATCCCAGATGTCGTCGACGGCATCCGATATCTCGAGGCGGTCGAGCGTGCGTTCTGGCTGCGGCTGGGCCTGGTCGATGGAGCGGAACTCGAGCAAGGCGGTGGAGCCGACCAGGTCGGAGGCCTCGTCCGCGTCGACACCGGGGATCTGCGCGTTGATGCGATCTTCACCGACGACGGTGACTTCGGCCTCCGAGATGCCAAAGCCGTTGACCCGTTCCTCGATCACGCGACGCGACTCGTCCACCGCCTCGGCAAGTGCGTCGTCGTCGACGTTGAGCGGGAGCGTGATTTCGCCGATGTCCTCGGGCAACGGGAGGTCGTAACGGTCAGCGTCGAGCTCGGCGATCGCCGGATTGAGGTCGATGATCTCGTCCAGCTGGACTCCCTCGCGGTCGAGGAACTGGTTGAGCGACTCCCCGCGCCGAACTGGCGCCGCTTCGCCGGAGACTTCGAGCGTGATCGAGACGCCGCCGGCGAGGTCGAGACCGAGACGGAACTCGTGCCGCTCCCAGTCGCCGACGCTGACGCCGCCGCCCTCGGGCCAGGGGATGAAGCTGGGCAGGTAGCGATCGGGGTTGCCTGGCCAGGCCGCGGCAATCGCGAACGCCGCGAGGATCAGGATCAACGCGAAGACGTAGGCGTCGCGGAACTTGAAGCGCCGAAAAAAGTCAATCACCGCTGAGGCCGCCCGCTCCGCTGTAGGACAGTTCTGTTATGTCCGTGCTCTGCGCACTCTATCCCGCCCTCCCGCTTCAGTCTGTGCGGAAGTGACGGAACGCTCATTCATCCTCGTCCTCGAAGTCGGGCGCGACCGAGATTCGCTCTTCAACCGCGCCGGTGCGCGCTCGCACGACGACATCGTCGCTGAGCCGCAGCAGGACGATCATTGGACCCTCCTCCGGCGTCTCGACGCCGTCGACTTCGGCGATCAGTCCGCCCCGAGTGAGCACGGTGTCGCCGACGCGCAGCTCGTTGAGGTCTCGCTGCCGCCGACGCTCCTCAGTTCGGGTGGGGCGGATGAAGAAGAGATAGAAGAGCGCCACGACGAGCAGCGTGATCAGAATGACTTCGGTCATGTGCTGCTACTCCTGCGCCGCAGCGGCGAGTGATCGGGCCATCGCGCGAGCCTCTTCAATGTCCGTAATCTCACCGGTTGCGGCCGCCTCGTCGATCTTCGCACGGATGCGACCAACGAGTGGTCCCGGCGGAATCTCCGCCGCCGACATGATGCCGCGTCCGTCGAGGATCCTCGCGGCGGCGCTCGGCGAACGCCAAGCTGGCTGCCAGTTGAGGATACGCGCCACGTGCTCCGTGTACGCCGACCAACGAGGCAGCAGCGGTTCGACGCCGACGGTCGCGAGCGAGTCGGCGAGGAAGAGGAAGCACAACGGCGAAGCGGCGTCGCTCAACGCCGTGTGAAATCGATGCAGCGCACGGCTCGTCGGCGGCTGGCCCGGAGCGTTGATCTGTCCGGGCCGCAAGTGGTGTCGAATCAACAGCGACACCTGCGCAATCGTGTTGTTTGGCGCTCGGAGTGCAGAGAGGCGCTGTTCAGCTAACTCCGCGCCCAACTCGGCATGTCCGTAGAAATGAGTCGCCCCGTCGTCGCTGACGATACGAGTCTGCGGCTTGCCAATGTCATGCAGCAGCGTCGCCAGGCGCAACGGTAGCTTCCAGGCGCTCAGCGCCTCCTGAGTCGCCGCGTCGGACCGGATCGTTCGCAGCGCCCGCCACAGAGACGACATTCGACGACTGCGCGGCGCCGCTGAATCGGTCAGGCGGACGATCCATGCCGCGGCGTCCATCTGATGACGAAAGACATCGCGCCGATGAACCGGCCGCTGGTCGACGCCCCGCCCGGCCGTCAACTCAGGGAACAAGACTTCCAGGAGACGGCTGTGCTCCAATCGACGCAGCGACCAGGGCAGACGGTCGCTCTGCAAGATGCGCGACAGTTCCATCCAGATCCGCTCAGGCGCTGACTCTGAGAGGCGGTCTGCGTCGCGCATCATGGCCGATAGGAGCCGTGCGGCGAGCCGCCAACCGCCTTCAGCCTCAAAGCGGATCGCACGGAGCAGCCGCACGGGATCGCTCCGAAACGCCTCGTCCGACATCAGCCGCAGCCGGCGTGATTCGATATCTGTGCGTCCGCCGGCCGGATCAATCAACCGACTCTCGACGTCACCGCTGCGGAAGGCATCGAGCGGCGCGGCCATCGCGTTGACCGTGAAGTCGCGGCGGCGCAGATCGCGCTCGATGTCGCCATCGGGCAGGTTCCAGACGTCGATCTGTCCGCCGCTCAACGGGATGCGCCAGACGTCGAAGGCCGCAGTGAGCCGGACCGGATTGGAGCCGAGGACGTCGGCTGCCCGTCGCGCCCAGGACTCGCCATTGACCGCGGCAACGTCGATGTCGAACTCGTCCAGCGCAATGCCAGCGAGCTCGTCGCGGATCGTGCCGCCGACGATCCAGACGCCCTCGGCCGGCAGCGCTTCAAGGACGGTCTGCACGGTCTGCGCGGTCTGCGGGGTCTGCGCCGTCTGCGCGGTGTGACGCACCTGTCGTCTACGGTCTGTCTGGTTCGTCGAAGTCATCGGAGTCTTCGTCGTCGGCGATCATCTCGTCGATCGACCAGAGTTGGTCAAAGCTCGGCACGTGATCGATGTAGACGCGGCCGTTGATGTGGTCGATTTCGTGCTCGAGGCATTGAGCGAGCAGGTCGTCTTCTGCTCGGACCCGGATTTCGCGTCCCGAGATGTCTTGCGCCTTGGCCAGGACGCGTGAGGAACGGGTCACGCGCCCTCGGTAGCCAGGCACGCTCAGACAGCCCTCAATCAGGGAGCGCTCACCGCTGCGCTTGACCACTTCAGGGTTGACCATCACGAAGGGCCGCTCGCCAGGCATCCCGATGACCACGACGCGCAACCCGACCCCGATCTGCGGTGCGGCGATGCCGACGCCGCTCGCGGCGTGCATCGAATCGATCATGTCCGCGACGAGCGAGCGCAGCGAGGCATCGAAGTTGCGCACACGCTTGGCCGGCGTGCGCAGGACGTCGGCATCACGGGGCAGAGTGGTAATCGCCTGGACGGTCATCGCGGCTTCCGCCTCACGGACTATTCCTGGACTAATCCCGGACTAGTCCAATGTGGGATGCGGCTGGCTCAGCTGCTCTTCGGCTCGTTGGCGGCCGTCGCGAGCAACCGCTTCGGCGATGTCGGCGTCGGAGAGCGCGAGAATCCTCCCGGCGAGCAGGGCGGCATTGACCGCGCCGGTGCGTCCGATGGCCACCGTCGCGACGGGCACGCCGCGCGGCATCTGGGCCATCGAGAGCAGTGAGTCCAGACCGTCGGTGGCCCAGCCCTTGACGGGCACGCCGATCACGGGAATGGGCGTCTTGGCGGCGACAGCGCCGGGCAGCGCGGCGGCGCCGCCGGCGGCGGCGATGATCACCTTGATGCCCCGCTCCTGAGCGGTCGCGGCGTACTCGGCGGTCTCGTCGGGCGTGCGGTGCGCGGAGAGCACGCGCGCCTCCCAGCTGATACCGAGCGACTCGAGCGTCGAGGCGGTGTTCTTGATCGTCTCCCAGTCGGAGTGTGAACCCATCATCACCCCGACCAGCGGTCCATCGGTCATGGTTGCCTGTCTCCTCTCTCGGCTGCGGTCGTGGCACGCAACGCGACAATGGCGCTGAACTGTCAAGATACTCGCGTGTACGCTGATCCTATGACGACCGCGACCCCAATCCCACCGTACGATCCTGCAGAACTCGAGCCGCGCTGGCGCCAGCGTTGGGACGTGGACGAGCTCTACCGCGTTGACAACGACGACCCGCGCGAGCCGTACTACTTCCTGACCATGCTGCCCTACACCAGCGGCGATCTGCACATCGGCCACTGGTATGCGATCTCGCCGTCGGACACCGCGGCACGCTGGCTGCGGATGCAGGGCAAGAACGTGCTGTTCCCATTGGGCTACGACGCGTTTGGCTTGCCGGCCGAGAACGCCGCGATCAACAACAACACTCATCCCAAGCAGTGGACGTACAACAACGTCGAGGCGATGACGCGCCAGATGAAGACGATGGGCGCGTCGTTCGACTGGTCGCGAGAGTTCGCTACGTCGGACCCTGAGTACTACCGCTGGACTCAGTGGTGGTTCTTGAAGCTGTACGAGCATGGTCTGGCCTACCGAGGTTCGGCCGACTGCAACTTCTGTCCAGGCTGTGGCACGGTCCTCGCCAACGAGCAGGTCAACCGCAACGACGAAGGCATCGGAGTCTGCGAGCGCTGCGAGTCGATCGTCGAAGCGAAGCAGATGGAACAGTGGATGTTCCGCATTACCAACTATGCGGACGAGCTGCTGGAGTTTGACGGTCTGGACTGGCCAGAGCCGATCAAGCTGATGCAGCGTAACTGGATCGGACGCTCGGAGGGCGCAGAGATCTCCTTCCCGCTGGGCCGAACGATCGGTGGCGAGGATCGGATTACGGTCTTCACGACGCGACCCGACACGCTGTTCGGCTGCACCTTCATGGTGCTCGCTCCCGAGCATCCGCTGGTCGCGGAGCTGACGAGCGCAGATCGCCGCGTCGAGGTCGAGGCGTACATCGAGCAGGCGCGACGCCAAAACGAGATCGAGCGGCAATCGACCAAGCGCGAAAAGACCGGCGTCTTCACCGGCGCGTACGCCAAGCATCCGTTCACGGGCGACGATATCCAGATTTGGATCGCCGATTACGTACTGCTGACCTATGGAACGGGCGCGGTCATGGGCGTGCCGGCGCATGATGAGCGCGACTTTGCGTTTGCATCCGAGCGCGGCATCGACATTCCCGTCGTGATCGCTCCGCCCGATTGGGATGGACAATCGCTGGCTGAGGCGTACACCGGGCCGGGCCGCATGGTGAACTCAGCCCAGTTCGACGGCACAGACTGGCAAGACGGCAAGCTGGCCGTCGCCGATGCGCTAGACGAGATCGGGCTGGGCGGTCGCACCGTGTCGTATCGGCTGCGGGATTGGCTGATCTCTCGTCAGCGGTACTGGGGTGCGCCGATTCCGATGATCTATTGCGAATCGTGCGGCACCGTGCCCGTGCCCGAAGATGACCTGCCCGTCCTGCTCCCCGACGATGCGGAGTTTCTGCCGACTGGCGCATCGCCGCTGGCGCGGCATGAGGGATTTGTCAATGTGGACTGTCCCGTCTGCGGCGAGGCTGGCCGGCGCGAGACCGACACGATGGACACGTTCATGTGCTCCAACTGGTACATGTACCGCTACGTGGACCCGCACAATCACGACGCACCGATCGGCGCTGAGCTGGCCGATCAGTGGTTGCCGGTCGACACCTACACCGGGGGCGCTGAACATGCGGTGATGCACCTGTTCTACGCGCGGTTCTTCGCCAAGGCCGCGCGCGACATGAGCGTGCTGAGCATCGATGAGCCGTTCGCCAAACTGTTCAACCAAGGCACGATCACCAAAGACGGCGCCAAGATGTCAAAGTCACGCGGCAACGTGGTCAATCCCGATGAGTGGGTGGGGCGATACGGAGCGGACACAGTGCGGCTGTACCTGATGTTCCTCGGCCCTTGGGAGGCCGGCGGCGATTGGGACGACAGCGGCATCTCGGGGCAATGGCGCTGGCTGAACCGTGTCTGGAACCTGGCGCTTGAGCCCGTCGACAGCGGTACAGAGCACGCCGACGCGATCCGCCGCGCGACGCATCGGATGATCGGCAAGGTCAGCGACGACATCGCGCGATTCCGCTTCAACACGATGATTGCGGCGATGATGGAGTTCACGAACGAGTTGCAGGCGATCCGTGAGCAGGGAACGGTCGACGCGGCGGCATGGCGCGAGGCGATTGATGCCCTGCTGCTCTGCCTGGCCCCGTCTGCCCCGCACATCACAGAAGAGTTGTGGCAGCAGACCGGCCACTCGGGATCGATCCATGAGCAGCGCTGGCCGGAGTTCGATGAGTCGCTGGCGCGCGCCGAAACGGTGACGGTGGTCGTCCAGGTCAACGGCAAGCTGCGCGACAAGCTGGACCTGCCGTTGGGAACCTCGCAGCAGGACGCAGAGGCAGCGGCTCGTGACTCAGAGCGAGTGCTGGCGCAGATTGCCGGCAAGACGCTGCACCGGGTGATCTGGGTGCCGGACAAGCTGCTCAACTTCGTCGCCAACTGACCGATCACCCCAGCTGTGGCAGCGGACGATCTGGTGAGCGGTCTGCTGATACGCTGACGATCAACGTGAGACGCCCTGAGGAAGGCTGCCAGCCGTGGTAACGGAGCTCGCTCGCCAGGAGCTGCGACGAGCGGCGCCGGGACAGCCGACGGCGCTCACCATTGGCGTGTTCGACGGCGTCCATCGCGGCCATCAGATGGTCCTGCGCCATGTCGTCGAGCGAGCCCGCGCACACAGCCTCGCGGCGGCGGCGATCACCTTCCACCCGCACCCGCGACAGGTGCTGCGGCCCGACCTGACCACCGAGTACGTGTCGTCGCTGGAAGATCGACTGTCGCTGATCAAACAGGCCGGCCTCGACGCCGTCGCGACGGTTTCATTCACGTCCGAGTTCTCGCTGACCGACGCGGGTGACTTCGTCCGCATGCTGGTGGACGAGTTTCAGCTGAAGTGCTTGATCATCGGCGAGGACTTTGCGCTCGGACGTCAGCGCGGCGGCGATGTGGAGACGCTGCGCCAGCTGGGCGGCGAACTGGGATTCTCCGTCGAGGTCGTGCCGCTGCTCAGCGACAACTCGCAAGACAAGGTGTCGTCGACGGAGGTTCGCGCGGCGCTTGAGGCGGGCGCAGTCGATCGCGTGGGCGACCTGCTGGGCCGTCGCTATTCGCTGCACGGTCCGGTCGTAGTGGGCTTCGAGCGCGGGCGCAGCATCGGCTTCGCGACCGCCAACGTCGCGGTCGGCAATGACCGCAGCATCCCGGCGCCGGGCGTGTACGCGACGATCGCCCGATTGGGAACTCGCCGGGTGCCGTCGGTCACCAACATCGGCACGCGTCCGACGTTCGATGACGGCGGTGCGCTCTCGATTGAGTGCCACATCATCGACTTTGACGAGGACATCTACGGCGCAGACCTGCGCGTTGAGTTCGTGCAGCGACTGCGTGGCGAGCGCAAGTTCGATGGCATCGACGCGCTCGTAGAACAGATCGGCCGCGACCGCGACGCGGCGCGCGAGCTGTTGGCCGACATGGACATCGTCCCAGAATCGAGATCAGGCGCATGAGCCGCGAAGAGACCGCTGAGCATGTCCCCCCGGAGATTGTCGCGGAAGTTGAACGGCAGCACGCGCTGATCATGCGCGGCACCGCCTATGGCGATGATGCCACGCGCCGAACCATGGAAACCGAGCTGCGCGAGCGGTTGACCGAATCACTGATCAACGATCGACCGCTGCGCGTCTACCTCGGCGTCGACCCGACGTCGCCCGACCTGCACATCGGCCATTGCGTCACGCTGCGCAAGCTGGCCTTGTTCCAGCAGCTGGGTCATCAGTCGATCCTGCTGATCGGGGACTTCACCGGGCTGGTCGGCGACCCGTCGGACAAAGACTCCCTCCGCCCGATGCAGGCGGCTGAAGTGCTGGAGGCCAACGCTGCCACGTACCGCGATCAGGCGTTCAAACTGCTCGATCCAGAGCGCACCGAAGTGCGCCGCAACAGCGAGTGGCTGGGTCAGATGTCCTTCGGGGACGTGATTCATCTGGCGTCCAACTTTACGGTGCAGCAGTTCACGGGCCGCGACACCTTCCGCGACCGCATTGAGCGCGGCGACCCGGTCTACGTGCATGAATTCATGTACGGATTGATGCAGGGCTACGACGCGGTTGCGCTGGAAGCAGACGTGCAGCTGGGCGGGACCGATCAGACCTTCAACATTCTCTGCGGACGCACGCTGCAGTCCCGCCAGGCGCGTCCGACCCAGGTCGCCGTGCTGACACCGATCCTGGTCGGCACCGACGGTCGCCAGCGGATGTCCAAGAGCACTGGCAACTACATCGGCATTGACGAGCCGCCCGATGCCCAATACGGCAAAGCGATGTCGATCCCCGACGCCTCGATCGTGCGCTTCTTCGACTACGGCACCAATCTGTCAGACGCGGAGGTGGACCAGATCGCGGCAGCGCTCGAATCGGGCGAGCTGAAACCAATGGATGCCAAGCGTCGCCTGGCGAGGACCATCGTCGCCGAGTGGCACTCGGCGGACGCCGCACATGCAGCTGAGAAGGAGTGGACGCGCACGGTCTCGCAGGGACAGGCCCCCGACGAGATTCCCGACGCGCCGTTCGACTTCGGCGGCGCAGACACGGTGGACGTCGCGCTGCCCGTCCTGCTCCACGAGATCGGCGCCGCTCCCAGCCGTGCCGAGGCGAAGCGCCTCGTCGCGCAAGGCGCGGTCCGAGTCGACGGCGAGGTCGTCGAGGACCAGAACGTGACCATTCAGTCAGGCGCCATCCTGAGAGTCGGCCGTCGCAAGTGGTATCGGATCGTACCGAGATAGGGAGATAGGGATCGCCATGGGAATCTTCAGTCAGCCGATCTCCATTAGCGACCTCACCGGACAGAGCTCAGTTGAGGTCGAAGCTGTGGTTGATACTGGCGCGTTCTACTCGGTCCTTCCCAGCTACCTGCTGCAAGAACTTGGCGTCGAGCCGATTGACCGAATCACGTTCCGGTTAGCCGACAATCAGCAGATCGAGATGGAAATCGGACACGTGTGGATCACGTTCGAAGATCGTCGTCGGATTACTACGGTGGCGTTCGGCAGCAACACTGGTCAACTCCTGCTCGGCGCGTTCACGCTTGAGGGTCTGGAGCTCGCCGTTGATCCTCAGGGCCAACGACTCGTTCCCATTGAACACCTGCCCGTGTAGTCCAAACCACTACCCTCCGACCACAACGATCGGAGACCCCCAAATGACTGTCACCCTTGACTGGCTTGGCTGCGCGACCTTTCGCTTGCAGGTCGATGACACGGTGATCATGCTCGACGCGTACATCGACCGCGTGCCGCTCGCGCCTGATGTCGGATTGACCGCGGCGGACATTTCGCGCGCTGACGCGGTGTTGGTGGGTCACTCGCACTTCGACCACATTGCCGGCGCGGAGGTGATCGCCGAGAACACGGGCGCACCGGTGATTGGCTCGAACGAGTCTGCCCGCGTCTTGATCGAAGCGGGCATTTCGGAGAATCAGCTACTGCGTTCGCAGGGCGGCGAACGTCACCGCATATCCAAGGACGTCACGGTTGAGGTCTTCCCCAGCCTGCACTCGTGCATCTGGACGCAGGGGTCGTGGGACCCTGGCAAGGTGGTGCTCGGACAGTACGGGTTGACCGAGGAGGAGCGTTGGGGCCAGCGTGGGTCACTTGATATCGGCGGATCGCTCGGCGAGCGGTCGCAGGATCTCGGACCTGAAGCACAGACTCAGATGATCGATCACGTATCGACCTGTCTCGGCTCGAATGACACCGGCGGCGCGCTGGCCTACCTGATCGACACGCCCTACGGCTCGCTGTTCTATCACGACACCTCAGGCTGTTGGACGGGCGTCGTGCAAAACATGCGACCAGACGTCGCGATCGTTGCCATGGCCGGGCGGCCGAACATCGATGGCGAGCCGATTCAAGGCTCGCTGGCGCAGTTCGTCGGACGCATGTCTGACATGCTGCGCGCCCCACGCGTTGTGCTCGGCCATCACGACGACTGGATGCCGCCGATGACGCACGACATGACGGGCCCCGATTCGCTCGCGCCGGTGAAGAATGAACTCAATCACGTGGCGCCGCGCTCGGAGCTGCTGGACGTCTCGCTCGGCGGCAGCATCGAACTCTGGCGCTAGCTGCCGACTTCCAATAGCTGGTCGGCGTACTCGGTCAGCGCTCGACGCTCAGGCCAATCCCCGAGCGGGCCGTTGTCGCTGCGAATCTCGTCGATCCGTTGCCGCCAACGCGCAGGAATCGCATCGATTCCAAATCGTGCGCCCAGAACCGCGCCAGCCGCCGCGGCATTGGTGTCGGTGTCACCACCGGCGCAGACGACGTCGGACAGTCCGTGTTCGAACGACTCGGGGTGCTTTGCCGCCCAGAGCGCTGCCTTGAGCGTGACGATCACATAGCCGTTGTTCGCGCCTTCCAGCCCGAGTTCCTGGACTTGTGCGCCTTCCTCGAGTGCGGAGAACAGGGCATCGAGCACCGGCTTCGGTGGTGCGAACGGGTCAAGATCGAATTGAGCGCACTCCGCGGACAGCGCGTGCAGCGCTCGCTGCACGCGCAACAGGAGCTGCACTGGTTCGATGTCCTGAGGTCGCGCGCGTAGATGAGAAGCCGTCGCCAGGTTCGACAACGCCGCAGACCACAGACAACGCGGATCCCAATGCGTCGCCGCGGCGCTGACCACGCTGCTGCGCACGACTTCGAGGTCGTCGTACCACCAGCGGATTGCGACCGGCGCACAACGCATGATCGAACCGTTGCCGGCGTTGTAGTCGTGGTAGCGCAATCTGCTCGTGTACCACGCCTCGTACGAGGCATCTCTGATGCTCATTCCCTCCGGCTTCCGAACCTCACCGGTTGGACGCACGCCCTTACGAACCTCGTTGCGGAGTTCGCGCTGCGGATGGTGTCCTCCGTAGCGACGCAGCGTGCGACGCGTATGCGGACCCATTCCTGCGCCATTGAGCTCCGCCCACTCCCACAGATGGCGAGCGAAATCCTCAATCTCCAGCCGATCCACTCCTGTGCAGGCATCGGCAAGCGCGATCGCCTGTGCGAGATCGTCGTCGTCCGGGAATCCTGGCTTGGCCTCGATTTCCGTGATCCCGTTCGGGTAGTGCCGCCGAATCCGATTCGCATCCCAGCCGAACTCAAACTTGATCCCGAGCAGATTGCCCGCCGCCAGCCCAACCATCGCGCCGCGGGCTCGGTCTACCAGTTCCATATCGACTCCCATCATTCGCTAGCACTTAACGTAGAGCACTCAAGCACCCTGCTGAGAGGAGCCAATGATGCCCAAGTTCGGCCTGATCTATGACTTCCGCAATCCACCCCAGTGGCGCAAGCCGTGGGCGCAGTTCTACGACGAGATTCTGGACGAGATCGTGTACGCCGAAGAGCTCGGCTACGACCACATCTGGATTACAGAGCACCACTTCATCGACGACGGCTACACGCCGTCGGTGCTGCCGATCGCGGCGGCCATCTCGCGGCTGACGTCGCGGGTGCGGATCGGCACGTGGGTCTTGCTCCTCCCGCTGCACAACGCGATCCGCGTCGCCGAGGATGCAGCCACGGTGGACATCCTCTCCAACGGCCGCCTCGATCTCGGCGTGGGACTCGGCTACCGCATTGAGGAATTCGAGGGCTTCGGCGTCGACCGCCGTCACCGCGCGAGCATCATGGACGAGTCGTTGGAGATCATCACACGGACGTTGAACGGCGAGACGGTCTCGCTGGACGGACGCCACTATCAGGTCAAGGACGTGACGGTGACGCCGCCGCCCGTGCAGCAACCGTTCCCGCTGTGGGTCGGCGCCCGCTCGGCCGCTGCAGCGCGTCGAGCGGCGCGATTCCGCGCAAACTTGATGATCGTCGCCGATCGACCGGTCTACGACGCCTGGGCGGATGCTCTCCGAGCGCAGGGCGATGATCCCGCGGACTTTGACGTGCTGCTCTCGTCAGGTGGATTCGTCAGCGACGATCCTGAGGCGCTCTGGGAGGAGCTGCGGCCGCATCAGCGCTACCTGCGCGACACGTACGGCAAGTGGTACAACGATGCCTCGGACCTCGGCGAGCAAGATCCGTTGGGCCAGCTGCTGCATCAGACCGATGAGGATCTGCGAGCACGCTTCGTCGCCGGCACGCCCGACGACGTGATCGAGTCGATCGAACGCACGCTGGACTGGATTCCCGCCGACCACGTGATCACATCGCCGGTGCCGCCCGGCGCGTCGCGCGAACTGGCCCGCCGCAGCATCGAGCTGTTCGCCCGCGAAGTCATGCCCAAGTTTCGGTAGCATGGGCAGGAAACACCAGAACAATCAACCAGGGAGGCAGCGATGAAGGTCAAGATCGACGAGAGCCTCTGCGAAGGCCACGCCAAGTGCATGGAGGCAACAGAGATCGTGTTCGAGGTCCGAGACGACGACCTCTCGCACGTACTGGTGGAAGTGGTGCCGGAGGAAGAGGAGGCCAACGTCGTCCGTGCCGTGCGTACGTGCCCGCGGGCGGCAATCTCCATCGAGGAGTAGCCCAGCGGAGCGGCCTCCGTGGGCGTCATAGCCAACATGACGGGGCGCGGGTGCGCTGAGCTGGTGCGCCGCCGCCCGACGGGCGGCGACGCCGCTCACGGTCGTTACTGAGCGCGGTAGCGGACCATCTGGCGCTTGATGCCGCCGACGTGGAGTGAGCTAGGCACCATCTCCGGCGCGCCCGCGAGTTCCAGGTTCGGCAGAATCGGCAGCAGCGCGTGGAAGATGGAGCGCATCTCCCAGCGCGCCAGGTTGGCGCCGAGGCAGAAGTGCTCGCCGTAACCGCCGAACGCAAAGTGGTCGTTGGGGTCGCGGCGGATGTCGAACTTGTACGGGTCGGGGAAGACGTCTTCGTCGCGGTTGGCCGACGGATACCACATGACGATCGAGTCGCCCTTGCGCAGCGTCTTGCCGCGCAGCTCCAGGTCCTCGGTGACAGTCCGCTGGAACTGAATCACGACTGAGGTCCAACGCAGGATCTCCTCAACCGCGGACGGCACCAGTTCTGGGTGAGCGACGAGGTCTTCCAGCTGGTCGGGGTGGTCGAGCAGGGCTTTGACGCCGCCGGAGATCGAGTTGCGGGTCGTCTCGTTGCCCGCGCCGATCAGCAGCCGGAAGTAGGACGAAATCTCGCGCGGTGTGAGCTTGTAGCCGTCAATATCGGCGCGCAGCAGGTCGCTGAGCAGGTCGTCGCCGAGCCCGTTCGACTGACGGTCGCGCACCAGACCCTCGTTGTAGAGGTTGAACTCGAGGTTGACGCGGCGGATCGTCTGTTCGCGATCCTCGCCCGGCAGGCGGAACTCAGGGTCCGCTGCGCCGGCCGACGTTTCGGTCCAGTGGAAGACCTGATCCCAGTCTTCCTCGGGCACGCCGCCCATGTCGCAGATCGCGGCGACCGGCAGCTTGGCCGACAGTTCATGCACCACGTCGACCGCCGAGACCGAGCCGCGCTCGGCGAAATCGGCGACGATCGAATCGGCGAAGCTGGAGACATAGTTGTCGGCCATCTCGGCGAAGTGGTCTTCGAGCCTCTTCATCATCCGCGGTGTGAAGTGGTGCGCGACCAGGCTGCGGTGCTGCCGATGCTCGGGCGGGTCCATGAAGATGAAGTCAGGCGGATCGGACGGGTGGCCGCCGTAGCGGTTCGCGTTGATCTCGCGGCCTCGCTCGCCGATGCCAATCGACTCGGTGTCGTTCATGCGCAGAATCTGCGTGTTCGAGAACAGATCCGGGTTTGACGAGATATAGCGGATGTCGGCGTGTTTGGTGATCGCCCAGAACGGCTCGAAGTTGGGCCGCTGGTACCAGTAGACGGGCGCTTCGCGACGCAGGATGTCCCAGGCCTCCCACGGATATCCATAGTCGACGTACAGCGAGGTGTCGGTGATGTTCAGGGTGTCAAGCGTCAAACCAGGGCGTTCAGCGGTGACCATCAGGGGCTCCAATGCAAACTCATACGGTGGATCGCCGCAAGTCTAGTCGTTTCGGCGCGCCGAAGGATTGTCACGCAGGGCGGTGGCGGACCATCTGGCGCTTGATGCCTCCGACGTGGAGGAACGCGATCACATTCTCCGGCGGTGCGACGAGCTCCAGGTTTGGCAAGATTGGCCGGAGCGCGTGGAAGATCGCTCGCATCTCCCAACGTGCCAGGTTGGCGCCCAGACAGAAATGCTCTCCGTAGCCGCCGAATGCGAAGTGATCGTTCGGGTCGCGCTGGATGTCGAATCGGTACGGGTCTTCGAACACGTCCTCGTCGCGGTTGGCCGAGGGATACCAGAGCACGACCGACTCGCCCTTGCGGATCGTCTGGCCGCGCAGCTCGACATCTTCGACCGCGGTGCGCTGGAACTGGATCACGATTGACGTCCAGCGCAGGATCTCTTCCACCGCCGATGGCACGAGCGATGCGTCGTCGACGAGCATCTGCATCTGATCGGGGTGATCGATCAGCGCTTTGACGCCGCCGGAGATGCTGTTGCGCGTGGTCTCGTTGCCAGCGGCGAGCAAGAGCACGAAGTAGCCGTGAATCTCCGCCGGCGACAGCGGACGCCCATCGACCTCGGCGCGGAGCAGGTCGCTGAGCAGGTCGTCGCCGAGATTCTGTTTGCGCTCTTCGATGAGCTGGTTGTTGTAGCGGAACCACTCGACCCCGATCCGCTCGGTCGCCTGGCTGGGCGATTCGCCCGGCAGCCGGTACTCCGGATCGTCCGCGCCGACGAGGATCTCAGTCCACCTGAAGATCTGGTCCCAGTCTTCCTCGGGCACGCCGCCCATGGCGCAGATCGCGGCGACCGGCAGCTTGGCCGACAGCTCGTGGACGAGGTCGACCGCGCTGTTGGAGCCGCGCTCGGCAAAGTCGGCGACCACTTTGTCCGCGAAGTCCGAGACGTAGTTGTCGGCCATCTCGGCGAAGTGGTCTTCCAGCATCTTCATCATGCGCGGCGTGAAGTGCCGCGCGACGAGTCCGCGATGCTGGCGGTGCTCGGGCGGATCGAGGTAGATGAAGTCGGGCGCGTCATCGGGATCGCCGCCGGTGCGGTTGGTGCTGCGCACCCTCTGACGCGCGGCGGTGCCCAGCTTCGACGCCTCGTTCAAGCGCAACATCTGGGAGTTTGAGAACAGCTCGGGATGCGAGGAGATGTAGCGGATGTCGGCGTGCTTGGTGATCGCCCAGAACGGCTCGTAGCCGGGCCGCTGATACCAGTAGATCGGAGCCTCGCGGCGCAGCAGATCCCATTCGGCCCACGGGTAGCCGATGTCTCGATAACGATCTGAATCGGTGATATCGACGCTGTCGAGCGTCAGTGCTGGCGGATCGGCGATAACCATGCGGGACTCCTTGCCTTCGTGGGGTGCAGGATAACAATCGGGCGGCCGGCAAGTCCCTGCGCGGGCATGAGTGGACATGAACGAGCATTGGATAGACTGACGGCGATGGAGAGGAGCCATGCGATGGCTGAAGTGATGCGACCCGACGGAACCACAATCCACTACGAGGTGTTTGGCGAGCAGAACGGGGGCACGCCGCTGCTGCTGTTCGCGCCCGGCGGCGTGAACTCGCAGATCGAATTCTGGCAGCGGTCGATCATCAATCCGATCGAGTCGTTCGCAGACGAGTTCATGGTGATCGGGATGGACCAGCGTCACTGCGGGCAGAGCAAGACCGCGCTCGAAGCCTTCAGCTACGACAAGGCGATGCTCGACCAGATTGCCGTGCTGAACGACCTCGGCATCCAGCGGGCGCACATGATGGGCGGCTGCATCGGCTGCGCGTATGCGCTGCGCATGGCCGACCAGGCGCCGGCGCGGGTGGCCGGCGTGATCATGCAGGACCCGGTCGGCCTGGACGAGACAAACTCTCCCGAGACGTTCTACGACATGTTCAATCCGACCATTCGACTCTGCCGGGCCGAAGGTCTGGAGGCGGTGATCGAGTCTGCGCAGCGCGACCCGATCTTCATGCAGAACAACGAGGCGGGTCCGTTCGCCCAACGTATCCACGATGAGCCGCTGTTCGCCGACGCCGTGCGCAGCATCCGCCGCGAGGGGTACATCGCGTTGGTCGTGGAGTTCCGTGACGGCATGTGGCCAGCAGGATCTCCGTTCTTCGCCGTCAACGAAGTCGCAGTCCGCCGGACGAACTCGCCGATGCTGGTCATTCCCGGTGCCGACCCGTTCCATCCGACCGGGATCGGTCACCGCATCTGCAACGAGGCGCCGAACGCCCGTTGCCTCGGCGTGGACGCTCGCTCGCCCGAGAAGCTGTCCGATACGCTCGACGCCATCCGCCAGTTCATGCGAGAGCACGGCTAGACCGAGCCGCGACAGCACCGCAAGTACAGCAACGCAAGGAAGTCCTACATGCGCTACGAGATCATTCACCGCCCCTCTTACGCGCTCGGCAAGATTGAGCTGGCGTCGGGTGAGCAGCTGCAGGCTGAGGCAGGGGCAATGGTCTCGATGTCCGCGGAGATCAAGATCGAGACCGGGATGCGCGGCGGGCTGTTGGGCGGACTCAAGCGCTCTGTGCTGGGCGGCGAGAGCTTCTTCATCAACACCTTCACGGCCGAGCAATCGGGCGAGGTCACGATTGCGCCCGGCCTGCCTGGCGACATCCAGGCGCTCGAGCTCAACGGCGAGTCGGTGCTGGTTCAGTCGGGATCGTTCCTGGCCGCGACACCCGACATCGAGGTCGATACCTCGTGGGGCGGGGCGAAGAGCTTCTTTTCCGGTGAGGGCTTGATTCTGCTGCGCTGCAGCGGTTACGGAACGCTGTTCATCTGCAGCTACGGCGCGATCGAGCAGATCGAGCTGCGCGCGGGCGAGGCCTACACCGTCGACACTGGCCACATGGTCGCGTTCGACGAGTCGGTCAAGTACAGCGTCGGACGCTCGGGCGGATGGAAGACGACGCTGCTCTCGGGTGAAGGTCTCGTCTGCAAGCTTGAGGGTCCCGGCCGCTTCTACATGCAGACGCGCAGCCAAGACGCGTTGCTCAGTTGGCTGCTGCCCAAGATTCCCAAACAGTCGTAGCAAGCGAGCGCTGCCGAGCCGCTCGGTCTCCAGGCGGACCGCTGTCGGTCATCCCAAGCTTCGTCACTCCAGCTTGCCTGGAATCTCGCCTGATTCTGATCCAGCCAAGCCGCTCACGAGGTCCCAGACAGGCTGGGATGACCATCGACGCTCCGATTTCCTGGCGGGCGTAGCCTGCTCGGATGGACTGGCTTGAGCTTCTTGCCCTGATTGGGCTCGGCATGGTGATCGGCGTGTACGCCACGTCGGTCGGGGCGGGCGGCGGGTTCCTCTTCGCGCCGGTCCTGCTGACCCGACACGCCGACTCGAGTCCGGCCGAAGTGGCGCTGGCGTCGATGTGCCTCGTCCTGGCGACATCTGGACTCGCGGCCGTTCGTCTCGCGAGACAGGGTCGTGTGGACTATCGAGCGGTCGGCATGGCGGTGGCCATCGCGGCGCCGGCGGGACTGCTCGGCGCGACCGGCACCGCGCAACTGCCGCGCGAGGTGTTTGCGGGCGGATTTGCGACCTTGCTGGCCGTCCTCGGCGCGTACTTGATTTGGAGACCGTCGGGCGACGCCGGCAATGTCGGCCAGCGCGGTTGGCGGCGGATGCAGCGCGACAGCATGGGCGGGCTCTATCTGTACTGGATCCCGGTGCGGCGCTCGCTCGCCGTGATCGGCCTGACCTCGATGCTGACCTCGCTGGCCGGCATCGGCGGCGGGCTGTTCTTCGCCACGATCACGGTTCGAGTGATGCGCATGCCCGCCTGGCTGGGTGTCCCCGCGTCACACGCCATCGTGGCCAGCATCGCGGTCGTCGTGATCGTCTACCACACGGCGACTCAGCAATTCGGGGACCCGCTGACGGACGTGCCTCCGCTGCTGATTGGAGCGCTGGCGGCGAATCCGCTGGGACTGTACGTCGCTTCGCGGATTCGCGGATCGCAGTTGTCGCGGCTGCTCGCGTTTGGGATGTTGTTCGTGGCGGCGCGAGTCGCGTTCGAGGCGTTCTAGCGTCAGTCAATCAATCTCCAGCAGGATCGACGTTGATCGACCAGCCGCGCCCGAGCTCATGCTCAGCTTGCAATGTACGCAGCAACGCAGACGGTTCCTCGCCCTTCAACAGGATCTGCCGCCGATGCTGGCCGCGCCTGAGCGCCGGCCGCGCGGGTGCCGGGCCGATGACGTCTGCGGCGTCGCCGGCCGTTCGCGCGCGGATGTCCGACAGCTGCGCAGCAACGCGCGACGACGACGCGTCCGCCTCAGCGGCAGTCGAGCGCGACACAGTCAAGCGCACCAGTTGTCCGAACGGTGGGAGATCCAGCATCGCGCGCTGGCGCAGCTCTTGTTGGTAGAACGCCTCGTAATCGTGAGCGGCGGCGGCGAGGATCGCGGGATGCTGGGGCGCATACGTCTGGACGATGACGCGTCCGCCGCGGGCGCCTCGACCAGCGCGACCGGCCACTTGCGCAAGCAGCTGAAACGTGCGCTCGGCAGCCGAGTAGTCTGACTCGCGCAGGGAGAGATCGGCGTTGACGATGCCCGCGACGGTCACGCCGGGCAGGTCAAGTCCCTTGGCGATCATCTGGGTGCCGATCAACACCTGCGAGCGGCCCTGCGCAAACTCCTGCAAGAGCGCGTCGTGCGATCCAGCGGCGGACACCGTGTCGCGATCCCAACGGGTGACGGCGATGCCGCCCCAGCGGCGATGGACCTCTGCCTCCAGCTGGGCCGTGCCGAAACTCATCGCGCCGATGCGGTCGTCACCACAGGCAGGGCAGATCGACGGCGCTGCTCGCCGATCGCCGCAGTCGTGGCAGGTCAAGATGGGTCCAGGCCGATGCAGGGTCATCGCGATTGAGCACGTCGCGCATTCGACCGCCTCGCCGCAGGCGCGGCAGACCAGCGCCGACATGCCCCGCCGATTCAGGAAGAGCAAGACTTGCTCGCCGCCTTGCAGGGCGTCCGAGACGCCCGCGTCCAGCTCGCGCGAGAACACCGATCGAACGCCGGCGGCGAGTTCCTCGCGCATGTCGACGAGGTCAACGTTGGGCAACGGAATCGGTCGCGGCTCGCTGGCCTCCGACTGCAGACGCTGGGTCAGCTCGAGCAGCGTCAGTTGGCCGCTGCGGGCGCGCGACATCGTGACGAGGTCAGGCGTTGCCGAGCCGAGCAGCGTCACGACGCCCCAACGCCGCGCCATCTCCAACGCCGCCGCGACGGCGTGGTAGCGCGGCTGCGGATCGTCCTGCTTGTAGGTCCACTCATGCTCCTCGTCGACGATGACCAGTCGGAGCTTGGGCATCGGACCGAACAGCGCTGACCGCGCGCCGATCAGAATGGGCTTCTCGCCGGCATGCACCTGCCGCCACTGCTCTCGTGCCGCGCGTTGCTTGAGTTGGGAGTGTCGGACAGCGACGCGGCCGGGGAAGCGCGCCTCGAAGCGTCGAATGGTCTGCGGCGCGAGCGCAATCTCTGGCACGAGGACGATCACGCCGAAGCCAAGCGCGAGGGCTCGCTCGACCGCCGCCAGATAGACCTCCGTCTTGCCGCTGCCCGTCACGCCGTGCAGCAGGAAACTTGCGCCGCCATCCTCATCGAGCGCGGCGCAGACCGCGTTGACGGCGGCTGCCTGCTCGTCGGTCAGCTTGGGCGCCGGGATCGGTTCTGGCAACGCTTCGGATGAATCGGTGTCTTCGCGGAGGATCAAGCCGTCGCGCACGAGCGCGTCGACATCTGCGTTCGACGCGCCGCTGAGACGACGCGCCGCTGACTCGTCGAGCGGACCGTCTTCCAGCGCCTGGAGGAGCAGCATCTGCTGCCGTTCGGCGTTCGTCCTGCGCAAGGCGTCGGCGGCGGCCGAGGCCTCCTCCGGCTCGATCGTGAGGCGAAGCTCGTCGTCGTCCAACACCGCCAGCGCGGTCGCGGCCAGCCAATGGCGCAGCTGCTCCGCACCGCCGATCACTCTCGCCGCATCGTCCAGAGAGAGCGTCCCCTGGGCGCTCGCCAGCGCTGCCAGCAGATCGCCGGGCTTGGATCGCTTGCTGCGCGGCCAGTGATCCAATCGTTCTCGAAGCGCATCTGTCGTTATGGCAAGTACGAGCCGCTTCGGGGGTGTCGGTCGGGCTGGCACGACGGCGCGGAAGGTGTCCGCGCGGCGCGGACGCTTCGGGGCGCCTGGCGGCAGGAAGAGGCCGAGACACGCGGCGATCGGCGCGAAGTAGCGTTCGGCGATCCAGTCGGCGAGGTTCAGCTGATGCTGGTTGAGCAACGGCTGCAAGGGTTGATCGTCCAGTACCCGCGCGATCGGGCGCGGATCGGCGACCTCCGACGTGTCCGTGACCTCCAGCACCAGACCAGCGGCCCACTGCGTTCGCCACGGAACCACCACCGTCATGCCTCGCCTCAGCAGGACGCCCTCGGGCGCGGCATAGGTGAAGGCGCCCAACTGAGGGCTGCCGCTGAAGACGGCCACCTCTGCGTATCGAGGCATCGTTCCTTCCTGCGATCCTGCGCTCGGAATCGTCCAGCGTCGCTCCAGACCGCGAGTGGTAGCGTCCAATCGTAACCAACGAGCATCCCGATGATCACGGTCAGCGCAGCGAATGGAGCGCCTGATGCCCAGCCAATCTTCCCAATCGGTCCGCGAGCAACCGTTCGATGGTATTCGGGTGGTCGAGTTCGGGCAGTTCGTGGCCGTGCCGTTCGCCGCTCAACTGCTGGCCGAGGGCGGTGCCGACGTGATCAAGATCGAGTCGCTGGACGGTGATCCCGTACGACGGCTGGGACAGTACGCGCCGATGGAGTCTCGCACCTTCCTGTCCCGAAACCGCGGCAAGCGATCGCTGCCGCTGCACCTGCGGCACGAGGGGGCTGGCGCCGTGATCGATGCCTTGCTGGAGCACGCAGACGTTGCCATGATGAACTTTCGGCCGGGCCTGGCCGAGACGTTTGGCCTCGATGCCGCCACGCTGCGGCGACGATTTCCTCGCCTGGTCATCGCTTCGGTCACGCCCTTCGGACGTTATGGACCAGACGCGGGCCTGGCGGGGATGGACATTGTCGTGCAGGCGCGGAGTGGGTTGATGATGGCGAATGGTCGGCAGATTGACGGCCGGCCGATGAGCGGCGATCCAGTCAGCGCGGATTACATGGCCGCGATGTCGCTCGCCTTCGGCATCGCGTCGGCGTTGCTGCGCCGCACGGTCACGGGGGAGGGCGGAGAGGTCCACGCGTCGCTGATGCAGGCAGCGCTGACCCTGAACAACACCCAGATGCTGCGCGTCGAGTCTGCCGATGGACCCGTCCACGAGGCGTCTCGAGCGCAGCTGGACGTGTTGCGCGAACATGGCGCCGGCTATGACGAGCAACGCGCCGCCCAGCCGTCGGCGCGGGCGCGGACCATGGCCGACATCTACTTCCGCACGTACACGACCGCCGACGGCTGGATTGCCGTCGCGGGCGGCAGCCGCAAGCTGCGCGCCGCGTTCAGCGACGTCGTGGGGCTGGACGATCAGTACGCGGGCGACGAGATCGAGGATCCCGAGTACTATCCCGCGCTGCAGCAGAAGGCGGAATCGATCATGGCGTCGCGAACCACACAGGAGTGGGAGGATGCCCTCACCGATGCCGGTGTGCCTGCATCGAGGGTCCTGCTGCCCTTTGAACTGATCGACGACCCGCAGGTTGCCGCGAATGACATGCTGTACGACCTGGAACACCCAGCAGTCGGACAGATCAGAATCATGGCCCCGCCGGTCGCGCTCGATGAGGCCGGCTTCCAACCGGCGCATGCGCCGTCGGCGTTTGCCAGCGATACTCGAGCGATCCTGGCCGAGATCGGCTTCGACGATGATCAGATCGACGAGCTGGTAGACCGAGCCGTCATCCGCGATGCACTCTCATCTGCTTAAGCTTTCAGTTGTAGTGTCAGCTGTGCAGATGATCGCCGCATCCACGCGGCACATCGCCGTGTTCCCCGGCGGGCAGGCGGTATCGTGCGATGATGACCACGACCAAGCTGCTTGAGATTGCACTCCTATCGTTGGCCGGCGGCGAGTTTGTCATGGGTGCCGATGATCGTCGACGCGACGAACGGCCGGCTCACAGCGTCCGCGTGGGGCCGTTTCGGGCTGCGCCGCGACCAGTCAGTAACTCAGAGTATGCCGAGTTTGTACGTCGAACCGACGCGCCCGCGCCTCCGTTCTGGTCGCAAGACGGCTTCGACATCCCTGATGCGCCGGTTGTCGGAATCTCCTGGCATGACGCGTCGGCATACTGCGCGTGGCTCGCAGAGGTGACCGGCGTACCAGTGCGTCTACCGACGGAAGCCGAGCGAGAGTATGCCGCGCGCGGCGGCATTGCAGGCGCAGATTGGCCTGATCCTGAGGAGTCGTGGCCCGACGCTCCCATTCGCAGCGACGTTGCAACGTTCAATCGTCCGCATGTTCCTGGGCCATCGTGTCGGAACGGCTACGGGCTGTACTGCATGGCCGACAATGTGCATGAATGGTGTGTGGATTGGTACAGCCGCAATTTCTATGACGTATCGCCGTCGACGTCGCCCACCGGGCCTGCGTCGGGGACGCGACGGGCGAGCCGCGGCGGTTCATGGCGGCACCGGATCAAGTTCACACGCGTCAGTGCGAGATCGAGCCTGTCGCCCAGCTATCGATATAACGACTACGGATTCCGCATCTACGCCGATGGACCGTAGCGGGAAGCCCCGATCGCTCAGTAGTGGATGCCGCGTCCGACGCCTCCGCCCGCGGCGATGGTGTCGCCGGTGATGGCGATCGATTTCGGTGACGCGAGGAACGCCGTGATGTTGGCGATGTCGTCGGAATCGATGATGGTTCGCACGCTGTTGCCAGCAGCCATGCGTGCTTCGGCGTCTGCAAGCGAAATGCCATTGGAGTCAGCAATCTGCTGAATGCGGGCCGGCGTCGCTTCGGTGCGAGTCAGGCCGGGATGAATGACCGTCACGTTGATCCCGTCGGGTCCGAGTTCGTCGGCGAGATTCTTGGTCAACGCGGCGACGGAGACGTTGCGGATCGATCCGACGGTGTTGCCGCTGCCTCTCGCGGCGAGCCCGGAGATGTTGATGATCCGTCCCCAGCCGTTGCGCTGCATGTACGGGGCTGCCGCACGCGAGGCTCGCAGGTAGCCGAGCACTTTGACCTGCAAATCGGCGAGCGCGTGATCGGCGGTCAGCTCGGCCAACGGCAGCGGTCCGTGCACGCTGCCAGGCGATGCGGCGTTGTTGACCAGGATGTCGAGGCCGCCGAGCGCAGCGGCCGCGCCATCCACCATGGACTGCACGGACTGATCGTCTGACGCGTCGAAGGCGAACCACGCCGCGACGCCGAGCTCCGCCGCTGCCGCGGCCAGCCGCTCGGGATCGCGCGCCGCAATCGCCACCTCGCAACCCTCCTCCTGCAGCACACGGGCGATGGCCTTGCCGATGCCGCGACTGCCGCCAGTGACGAGCGCGCGCTTGCCGTCGAGGTGCAGATCCATCTCAGACTCCCTTCAACTCACTTGCGGGAACGACACGCTCGTGCGGCGCCTTGAGGAACTCGGACGGGGCAATGTCGTGTCCGTCCAACGAGGCGGATGAGACCGCGCCGTGTTCCACGACCACATGCTGCGGACGTGTCGGATTGCGCTGACCGTCACTAGGGCCGAGCGCAATGATCTCGGCCTGCAGGCGGTTTGGCGTCACGGTCAGCATGCCGATCGCGCCCAACCTGGTCGACAGATGGTGCGGCAGCGACGGACTGCCCGGATTGATCAGCAGCACATCGTCGCGATACTCGAGCCGTTCGACATGCGTGTCGCCGCCGATCAAGACATCCACAACTTCGCCGTTGAGCGACGCGTCCAAAATCTCCGCGATGGGACGCGACTCAGGCCGCAGCTCGTGAGCGAGTCCAATCCGGAACCCCTCAATGTCCACAAACTGCAGCTCTGCCAGGCGTGAGTCCTCGAAAATGTCGTTGTTGCCCCGTACGGCGAGCACGGGCGCGAACTGCTCGCACCAGTCCAAAACGGCCGGCACGGTGATGTCGCCGCCGTGCAGGATCAGGTCAACGCCGCGCAGGGCCTGGCCGGTCTGCGGGCCCAGGTCGTCCATCGAGTGCAGCAACTGGGGCAGGTGCGTGTCGGAAATCAGGCCAATGCGCATGAGCGCAGGCTACGCCTGAGCCTGGATCGGCGCTAGCCTGTGTCCGATCCCCCGACGCGGAAAGGTTGTGAGATGGCACAGGAACGACTGGCGGCAATCGCCGGCATTCATGAGTACCCACTGAGAGTGGCGCCCGGCGTCTCATCGATGCAGATCAAGGCCGACTCAATGAAGCGGGCGCTTGATGACGCCGGCCTCGATTGGGGCGATGTCGACGGACTGTACGACGCGCTCGACGGCGAAGGTGGCGGCGGGCTGGGTTTGGCCGCCTATCTCGGCATCAAGCCGCGCTTGCTCGACACCACACAGGTTGGCGGGTCCTCGTACGAGTTTCACGCCTCGCACGCGCTGCGCGACATCGCCGCGGGCCGCTGCAACGTCGCCGTGACCACGTACGGCTCCACCGCGGCGACCCAGCGCACGCCGATTGGCACCGGTGGGCTCGGCCGCGGCGGCGCGTCGTGGCAGCAGAACATGGAATCCCCCTACGGCTCGACGCTGATCTCCAACTACGCCATGGTCGCGCACCGTCACATGCACGAGTACGGCACGACGACCGAGCAGCTGGCGCAGATCTCGGTTGCCACCCGAAAGCACGCGATGCGCAATCCTGAAGCGGTCAAGGCGATGACCGACCTGCAGTTCGTCAAGGTCGACGAGATCACCGTCGAGGATGTGCTCGAATCGCGCATCATCGCCGACCCGCTGCACCTGCTTGAGTGCTGCATGATTTCGGACGGCGGTGGTGCGGCGGTCTTCGTCTCGCCCGAGATCGCGCGCGACATCAAGAAAAAGCCTGTCTGGATCATCGGGGCCGGCGAAGCGACGAAGTACCGAGAGAACAACGGCGACATCACCACATCCGCCGGCGCGCAGAGCGCTCCCGCCGCCTTCGCGCAGGCCGGCGTCACGCCTGACGAGATAGATATCGCGATGATCTACGACTCGTTCAGCATCACCGTCGCGGTGATGCTCGAAGACCTCGGCTTCTGCGCGAAGGGGGAGGTCGGCGAGTTCATCAACGACGGACACCTGGCATTCGATCAGCCTGGCCTGACGCTCAACACCGACGGCGGCGGCCTGTCGTCGAACCACCCGGGGATGCGCGGGCTCTTCCTGCTGCTCGAGTCTGTGCGCCAGCTGCGCGGTGAATCGACCAGCCAGGTTGACGGCGCCAAGCTCGCCGTGGCGCACGGCAATGGCGGGTTGCTCGGAGGCACCCACACCGGCGGCACCGTCATTCTCGCCGCTGACTAATCGCGTACTGTCGATCCCCTCTCCCGCTGGGAGAGGGCCAGGGCGAGGGCAATCCCGCCCCTGCACGAGAGGTAGATCATCATGGCCAATCGACCGCAACCAAGCTTCCCCGAGCCCGACACGCAGCACTTCTGGGAGGGCTGCAAGGCCGGTGAACTGCGCTACCAGACCGATGCCGACGGCAACGTCGTCTTCTATCCGCGCGGACACTCGACGGTGACCGGCGACCGCGATCTGACCTGGCATGTCTCGGCCGGGCTGGGGACGGTCTACACCTACTCCGTCGTGCGCCAGAACCGCATGCCAGGGTTCCAGGAACTCGGAGCCTATGCCGTCGCCTACATCGACCTCGATGAGGGCTTCCGCATGATGAGCACGGTGGTCGGCGTGGACAACCCCGTCACCGATATCCACATCGGCCAGCGAGTGCAGGTGGAGTTTGAGGAGCAGGACGGCGACGACGCCTATCCGGTGCCGGTCTTCCGCCCCGTGTAGACGTTGTGTCGCGCCATTGTCATCGTCCGTCAGCGAAGCCCGACCGAATGCTGCACAGCCGCAACGCAGATCGATACGCTAGCGCGGATGTCGACTCAACCGCCGAGCATTAGTGAACGCCTGCTGAGCGGGCTCGCCGCTACCGCGCCTCAACATGATCGGGACGCTGCGCCCGCGATCGAGGCGCACGGACTGGTCAAGCACTTCGGCGACATCCACGCCGTCAACGGCATCGATCTGCGGGTGCGACCAGGACAGATCTTCGGATTCCTCGGCCAAAACGGCAGCGGCAAGTCGACGACCGTCCGCATGCTGACGACGCTCCTGCGGCCGACATCCGGCTCTGCCAGAGTCGCCGGTCACGACATCTACGCTGACGACCGGGAGATTCGACGCTCGATCGGGGTCGCGCTGCAAGATGCAGGGCTCGACATTCTGCAAACCGGCCGCGAGCTGCTGAGACTCCAGTCGCGGCTCTACAACATCCCGCGCGACCAGATCGAGTCGCGCGTCGCCGAACTGCTCGACGTGGTCGACCTGACCGAAGATGCCGACCGTCGCATCGGCGGCTACTCGGGTGGCATGCAGCGGCGGCTCGACCTCGCCTCAGCGTTGGTCCATTCGCCGTCGATCATCTTCCTCGACGAGCCCACGACGGGCCTCGACCCAGTCAGCCGTCAAGCCGTCTGGGACTACGTCCAGCATCTCAACCGTGTTGACGGCGTGACCTTCTTCTTGACCACCCAGTACCTGGATGAGGCCGACCTGCTCTGCGACGAGATCGCGATCCTGGACGCCGGCGAGATCGTCCAGCAAGGCACGCCCGACGAGCTCAAGGCGACCGTCTCGAACGACGTGATCTATGTCCAGGTGGAGGGCGACGAGCTGATCCAGCAACGCGCCGTCAACGCGCTGATCCAGCTGCCCAATGTCGAGGACGCCAGCTGGGACTTCAACGAGGGCGTCGCGGTGTACACCAAGAACGGCCATGAGACGCTGGCCCGCGTCGTTCGCTCACTCGACGACGAATCGCTGCCGTTCAGCAATCTGCGCCTCGCCCGCGCCACGCTGGACGACGTGTTCTTCCGCGCCACCGGTCACCGCATCGAGCCGGGCGACCCTACCCAATCTGGACCGCCGGGAGGCTCAGGATGAGCGTGCGGGAATCACCGCAGCTGTCCAGCTCGGCCTCTCAGGAGGCTGGGGTGCTGCGCGTCCTGGCCGATGCGCGCTTCCTCGCCGGCCGCGCGATCCGCGAGTCGCTGCGCCAGCCGGGCGTCGAAGTCACTAACATTTTCATCCCGCTCTTTTTCCTGGCGGTCTCCACCGGCGCGATCGCCAACTTCTCAGACCGCGGCTTCGGCGTCGAGAACTATCTCGCCTTCCAGCTGCCGGTAGCGGTGCTGCAAGCAGTAGCGGGATCGTCCTCAGCGTCGGGGATCGCGATCGTGCTGGACATGGAGCGCGGCTACTTCGACAAACTGCTGCTGACGCCGGCGTCGCGTTGGTCACTGATCATCGGCCGCGTCTGGGCCGACGCTGTGCGCGCCGTCTTCTTCGCCACCATCATGCTGATCGCCGCGCTGATCGCCGGCTCGGGCATGGCCGCCGGGGTTGGCGGGGCGATTGTCATTCTGGTCATCGCCGGACTGTTCGGTGGAGCCTACAGCGGGATTGGCATCTTCATCGCCATGCGCACGGGCAACGCGCAAGCCGCGCAGGCCGGGTTCTTGTTGTTTTTCCCGCTGCTGTTCATGGCGCCAGCCTTCGCGCCGCTGGCGATCTTCGACGATTGGCTGCGCTGGATCGCCACCGTCAACCCTGTCACCTACATCATGGAGGGCATGCGCCAGCTGGTCATCGAGGACTACGGTTGGCTCGTGCTGGAGAATGGCATTCCCGTGCTCGGGGCCGATGGCCGCCCAATCCAGGACGACCCGCCAGGACTGCACTGGGCCTTCGTCGCTCTGGCTGGGTTCAGCGCGTTCACCATGACGATCGCCGCCCTGGCCCTGCGAGCGCGAACTCGCGCCGACTGACGCGGTTGCACGACCCGACCCACCTCAACCTCGCTCTCTTCGAGCTCTGTCACTACGGGCTTGGTAAGCTTGCCACAACGATCTCGCGCCCAGTGATAGCCAGTAGAGGACTCCAATGCCGCAACGTATCAAGCTGTTGATCGTCGCCGCCGCTGGCATCGCAATCGGCGCGGCCGCGCTTGCCGTCATTTCGGCGACGAGTCACTCTGGCGACGGAGATGTCCGCGTCCTCGCGCGCGCCACCGACGACGGGCGCACCGAAGTCGCCGTTCAGCAGAGTCACGACGGCGAATGGGGCGAGGCCGTCCGCCCCACACAGCGTTTTCTCTCGGCGGACGCCACCCCTGGCGAGTGGCGCGCCAGTTCCGCGGTTGCGCTCGAGTCAGAGGAAGCAATCGAGGGCGCCTATGTCGGTCGCACCGCGACCGCCGCGATGCACGGCGCCGACGGCGAATCGATGGGAACCGTCACCATCATCCAGGGGCCGCGCGGCCTCTTGATTCAGGCGCGTCTCACCGGCCTGAGCGAGGGCTGGCACGGTTTCCACATCCACGAGACCGGCTCCTGCGAGCCAGACTTCGCCGCTGCCGGCGGCCACTACAACCCCACCGGCATCGGACACGGCGTGTTGAGTGAGGATGGCCACCACCCCGGCGACACCGTCAACGTCTATGCCCACGCCGACGGCGTCGCCAACGCAGACCAGTACACGGTCGATGCAACGCTGGGGAGCGGCACGGCCACGCTCTTCGACGCCGACGGCTCGGCCATCATCGTCCATGAGGCTCCCGACAGTTATGGAGACGCCCCAGGCGCCGGCGGCCGCGTCGCCTGCGGCGTGATCGTGCTCGATCATCCGGACAGCTAGTACACTCTCAGCAGAACCAATCGCACCACAGAAGGAGCATCGCATGTCCTTGTTCGAAACCGCATCCGCGCACTGTGATCTGCCCTGCGGCGTGTACGACCCCGCGCAGGCCAAGATTGAAGCCATGTCGGTCCTCAAGTCGATGGAGAAGTACAACGACTCCGACGATCACGACTTCAAGGCCCGCTGCACGATCGTCAAGGAGCAGCGCGCCGAAGAGGTCAAGCACCACCTCTGGGTGCTCTGGACCGATTTCTTCAAGCCGCACCACCTCGAGGCTGACTCGTCAATCCACGAGCTCCTGTGGAACGCGACGAAGGTCGCCGGCGAGGCGAAGAAGACCAACGATGTCGCCAAGGGCCAGGAACTGATCGACCTGATCGACCAGATCAGCGCCAAGTTCTGGGCCACCGCCGAGGGCCCCGGAGCCGGCGTCTACGCCCAGTAACGCCAGACCAGGCCACACTGACCACGCCAGACGCGGCGAGCAGCGTCCCAACCACAGTTGGGGCGCTGTTTGATGTTGCTGTGTGACGCGTCAGCCGCGATCTGAACAGTGTGGCACCCCCGGGAGGACTCGAACCTCCGGCCTACGGATTAGAAGTCCGTTGCTCTGTCCAGCTGAGCTACGGGGGCTAGCTTTGCGGGCGGCCAGCTTCGTATCGGGCAGCGCCACGCTTGTCCAATGATATGTCGACCGCGCGGATCTCCGAGTTGCCGTTTGGATAGTGGAACTCCAACCTGATCTGTCCGCGGTGCGTACCCTCGGGCACACCGCTCGCCGACGCCGAGATGAGCAGTCGCGACGGGTGGGGCGCAGACCTGTATCCACTACCGAGAGCGACACCGGCCTGCGCGCCGAGCTCAAGCCAGCCGGGTGCCGCGACGACCCGCCAGGCCAGCAAACCGGTCCCGTCGTTATGGATCGTCAGCGGCACATGGCCAGACGTCAGCTCGGTCGAACTGATCTCCAGCACCGGTTCGCCGACTCGAGCCTGTGGCTGACCCACGATGGCCGTCCGTGCTGACGCGGCTGTGTTGTGATCCGTCGCAGCCTGTCGAATTGACGCTCCTGCTGGCAGCGGCATGTTCATGGCGGCGAACGGAGCCGCCGGGTTGATTTCCACATGGATCGCGTCGCGCCCGGCGTAGAACACGTCGAGGCTCAGCGGCATCCCGTTCGCGCCCAGCGCCGCCAGGTCTGGCAGCTCGATCTCCAGCGCATCCCAGAGGGGAACGCCGTTGACCTGAGGCGGGTTGATCACGCAGCCCAGCACCAGTTCCTGATAGGTGAACTCCGTCCGCCGAACTTCGTCGCAACCGTAGACGCCTCGCGCCGGAGCTTTGGACGGATGCTGCGGGTGATTGACGCCAGCCCAGCCGTTGTACGCCCACAGCGCGTAGTACCACGATTCGATGTAGCTCGGGTCATGCTCGCCGACGATTGGGAAGAGCGGCTGATTCCACTTTTCCGCCAGAATCCTGGCGCCCGCCGCGATGTTGTAGGCGAAATGCGATCCGACCAGCGCCTCATACCGAGACGGCAAGCCGCCATCGTTGTTAATGCTGCTGGTGATCTGCATGATGCCGTAGCCACAGTCGAAGGAGAGTTTGACTGCGCCCAGGTCACCCCAGTCCACTTCGAACGCGGCCTGTGCGATCTTGCTCTCGACCCACGCGACGGCGTAGAGAATCTGCGGCGGAATCGTCGCCCCCGGCGACGCAACCCGCAGCTGTCCCACCTTTAGTGCCGGCAGGCGGAACTCCGGGTCGTCTGGGAAGAGTTGGTTGGCGGCCGCCAGCTGCAACGTGTCCAGGTACAGCTGGCGCGACTCGTCGGCCTCGTAGGACTCAATCGTGAACGGGGGTCCGCCGCCACTGTATGGGCAGCTCGCCGGCGCAGCCTGAACCGTCGACGCGCCCAGGCTCAACCAGATGCCCAGCCCCGCGATCAGCGGAAGCAACGCGATCAACCACCATCCCCGCCTCAAATGTTGCGGCAACCTCACTCAGCGAACCAACCGCTGTACGCGGAATCGGCGGGGCCTCGCTGCTCGGCTGCCTGATGCGTTGAGGGCGCGAGGGACGCTTCGCCGATCTCAATCGTCGCGACGCGCGGCGCGACCAAACCCAACACGAGCAACACCAGCGGCAGCAGCGCCGCCACGATCCAGAGCCACAGCCGCCGCCGACGGCGCGGCATCATCCAGGATCGGTCCGCTCTCATCATCATCAGCGTCTGTGCCCCGCCAGGCCACGAATTTGAGCGTAGCACTCTCTGAGTGCGTGGGCGTCGGACGCACGGAGGCCGCAGGTCGACGGTAAGCGGTGCCGCGTTGCTGCGATACTGTGGATACGGCAGTGAGACACGGCATAATCCGGGCGGCCGACCGCCGCGCCGCGAGCCGTACGGAGGTGAGCATGCCGCGCATTGCGATCATCGGCCTGGGCTACATCGGCGGCTCAATCGGTATGGGTCTGCGCGCCGCCAAGTTGCGCAACACCGAGATCATCGGCTTCGACGATTGGCGCGCCGCGCGCAGCGCCGCCAACAAGGCGAAGGCCGTCGACGAAGTCGCCAGCAACCCGCGAGACGCCGTGGACGGCGCCGGTCTCGTGATCATCGCGACGCCGCCTGCCGCCACCCAAGAATTGCTCCAGGAAATCGCGCCCGCGCTCGGTCGCGGCGCAGCCGTCACCGACACCGCCGCGTCGAAGGTCCAGATCGGAGACTGGGCCCGCCAACATCTGCCCAGCGGTGTCTCGTTCATCGGCGGACACCCGATGGCTGGCGACGCTTCGGCATTCGGGATCGAGGCGGCCAGCGCCGAACTGTTCCAGGACAAACGCTGGTTCATCAGCCCGGCGGCGGCAGCGTCGGAGAACGCGGTCAAATCTGTGATTGGGATGATCCGCGAGCTCGGCGCCACGCCGCACTTCCTCGACGCCGCAGAACACGATTACGTCATGGCCGCTGTGTCGCATCTGCCGCTGGTCGTCTCGTCGGCGCTGTTCACGATGCTGCGCGGCTCCGACGGTTGGCCCGACTTTGGCCGCGCCGCCGGCGATACGTTCCGCGCGATGACCGCCTTCAACTCGGGCGACCCCAGCCTGACCACTGAGATCGCCGTGACGAACCGCGAACAGCTGCAACACTGGATCGACCGCCTCGTCCTGGAGCTCAGCCGGGTGCGCGACTTGCTTGACGAGGAAGAGGAAGCGGTCTTTCGCGAGTACTCGAGCGCGCAGATCAATCACGCGAAGTTCCTGGCCGGCGACGATCTGGATCCCGATGCCGGCTCGCAGCCCGATCTGCCCGACGCGACCTCGCAGATGGCCGCGCTGCTGGTCAGCCCGAGACTCTATGACCGCGTCCGTCAGATGACCAAGCGCACGGAGGACCGTGAGAAAGAGCGCAAGCTACGCGGCAACCGCTGGGGCCGCGACTGACACGACTGACGAACAATGCCTGCCGAACGATTGGCCGCCGACCACGTCGCGATCCACCCAAGCGGCCCGCTCCGTGGGACGGTCCAAGCACCCGGCGACAAGTCCATCTCGCACCGCGCTCTCATCTGCAACGCCCTCGCCGAGGGGGAGGCGCAGATCGACGGACTGCTCGATAGCGATGACATTCGCTCGACCATGGCCTGTCTCAGGCAGTGGGGAGTGGAGTTCGAGCTCGACGCCGACCGAGTCCTCGTGCGCAGCCAGGGTCAGGCGGCGTTCCAGGAATCCGAGCAGGTGCTGGACTGCGGCAACAGCGGCACATCGATCCGCTTGCTCGCTGGTGTCGCCGCGGGACTCCCGTTCCGCAGCTGCTTCGACGGCGACGACTCGCTCCGCACCCGCCCGATGCGTCGGGTGCTCGATCCGCTCCAGACGATGGGCGCAGAGGTTTCGCACCAGCGCACCGCTCCGTTCCAGCTGCGCGGCAGACGCCTGAACGGGTTCGACGGGACCCTTGCAGTTGCCAGCGCGCAGGTGAAGAGCGCCATCGTCTTCGCCGCTCTGCGCGCAGATACGCCGAGTTCGATTGTGGAACCAGGTCCGTCGCGCGATCACACTGAGCGCATGCTCGCCGCCATGAGCGCGGACATCGAGGTCGACGGTGCCACCGTCACGGTCGAGCCTGGCGCGGCTCTCACGCCCCGAGATGTCCATGTCCCGGCGGACATCAGCGCCGCCGCCTTCTGGATGTCCGCCGCGGCGATGACGCCAGGCGCGGAGATCGCGCTGCCCAATCTCGGTGTCAATCCGCGCCGGACCGGCGTGATCGACGCACTGCGCTTGATGGGCGCGGAGATTGATCTGCGCAATCAGCGCGATGCGTCCGGCGAGCCCGTCGCAGACGTCGTGGTCCGCGGCGGCGCGCTGCGCGGCGCCACGTTGGACGGCGACCTGATCGTCCGAGCGATCGACGAAGTGCCGGTCTTGGCCGTCGCGGCGGCGACCGCCGACGGCGTCACCGAGATCCGCGACGCGGAGGAACTGCGCGTCAAGGAGTCCGACCGGATTGCCACCACTGCGGCCATGCTGCGCGCGATGGGAGTCGGGGTGGAGGAACGGCGCGACGGCATTCGGATCGTCGGCGGGCAGCTGCGTGGCGCGACCGTCGACTCGCACGGCGACCACCGTCTGGCGATGGCGGCCGCGATCGCCGCGATGACGGCAGACCCGGAGTCAGGACCCACGCAGATTCGCGGAGCGTCCGCCGTCGATATCTCGTATCCCGCCTTCTGGCGCGACTTGGATCGGTTGCAGCATGACGCCTGAGCCTGATGCCGCGTTCGTCGTCGTGGTCTCGGGTCCGTCGGGCGCCGGCAAGGACACCGTGATCCAGCACGCGCTGGCTCGCGACGCCTCCCTGGCGACCGTCGCGACCGTCAAGACGCGTCCGCCGCGTCCCGGCGAGATCAATGGCGTCCACCAGGTGTTTCTCAGCGAGGACGAGTTCGACGAGTGGCTTGCCGCTGATCGATTCCTCGAACACGCGCAGGTCTACAACCATCGCAGCGGCGTGCCCCGAGCGGCGGTCGAGGAACTGCTCGCCGCCGGCCGCACCGTTGTCCTGCGTACCGACGTGCAGGGCGCTCACACGCTCAAGTCTGGTCTCGTTGCGCCGCTGCTCGTCTTCGTCACGGCGCCGATTGATGCGCTCGCGCGGCGGATGCGGGCGCGCGCCGGCGACTCCGAGGAGGAGATCGCCGAGCGACTCAAGTTCGCCGAGTCAGAACTGGCGGAAGCCGAGTGGTTCGATGTGGTGATTGTGAATGACGATGATCGACAGGACGATGCCGTCGACGCGCTCCTCCAGGCGATTCAGGCCGAGCGTGTCACGCGCGCTGTTTGACTTCCGACGCCCGTCGTCTAGTCTGCGGCTAGGAATGGAAGTGAGCACCGTGGGCCGGATGACCAGCGCCGAGATGGACACTCGCTCGCGCCCCGTCGCCCGTTGCCACACAACGGGCGGAACAGGGGTCTGGCCAGGCGTCTGCTAACGACGCCTGCCTCGGGGCGCCTCGCTGCGTTCCCACGACTCCTGGAGCCTCTTCCCATGCCTCTCACCGGCGAACTCACACCGAGCCTCGACGATTTCAAACAGTTGGCCGCCGACGCGCGGGCCAGCGGCGGCAACTTCGCCGCCATCTACCGCGAGGTCCTCGCCGACCTCGAGACGCCCGTCTCCGCATTTCTCAAGGTCAAGCGGGGACCGTACTCGTTCCTGCTGGAATCGGTCGAGGGCGGCGAGCGTCCCAGCCGCTACTCATTCATCGGCACCGAGCCGTATCGCGTCTATCGTGCGCCGTCGGGCGGCGACATCGATCCGCTGACCGAGGTCGAAGCGGAGCTTGATCGCTTCAAACTGGTCCCAAACCCTGACCTGCCGCCGTTCCATGGCGGAGCGGTGGGATATCTCGCCTACGAGGCCATTCGACACTTTGAGCCGCGCGTGCAGCCGGCGCAGAACGACCCGCACGGCTTGCCCGAGGCGCTGTTCCAGTTCGTCGACTCAATCCTCGTCTTCGACCATTTGAAGCACGTGATCAAAGTCGTCACCCATGCGCGGCTCGACGGCGACATCGAGGCGGCCTACCGCGCCGCCGAGTTCCGCATCAACGAGCTGGTCGAGCGACTCAGCTCAGGTCCGCCGGTGCCGCCGGTCGACGCATCTGAGCCAGCTGGACACTCGTCGACCGTGCGCTCCAACATGGAGCGCGAGGCGTACTTCTCGGACGTCAAGCAGGTGATCGACTACGTCGTTGCCGGCGACATCATCCAGTGCGTTTACTCGCAGCGCTTCTCACGCGAGACGTTTGTGCACCCGTTCAACGTCTACCGCACGCTGCGCACCGTCAATCCGTCGCCGTACACCTACTACCTGGAAATGGACGACCACCAGATTGTGGGCACATCGCCCGAGCTGCTGGTGATCGTGGAGGACGGCAAGGTCTCGACGCATCCCATCGCGGGTACCCGTCGGCGCGGCCTGAACGAGGACGAAGACCTCGCGCTCGAGGCCGAACTGCAGTCGGACGAGAAGGAAGTCGCCGAGCACATCATGCTGCTCGACCTGGGCCGCAACGACATCGGCCGCGTGGCCCGGCCCGGCACCGTCCGCGTCACCCAAGAGCTGGACATCGAGCGGTACAGCCACGTCATGCACCTCGTCTCGCACGTCGAGGCGGAACTGGCCGAGGGCGCCACGTCGTTCGACGCCGTTCGGGCGACGTTCCCGGCCGGCACCGTCTCGGGAGCGCCCAAGATCCGGGCCATGGAGATCATCTCCGAACTCGAACAAGATCAGCGTGGGCCCTACGCCGGCGCGCTCGGCTATTTTGGATTCGGCGGCAACATGGAGACCGCGATCACCATTCGCACCATCGTCATGCAGAACGGCGTCGCATCGGTCCAGGCCGGCGGCGGGATCGTCTTCGACTCCCGGCCGACCGACGAGTTTGATGAGACGGTCAACAAGGCGATGGGCATGCTGACCGCGCTCGATCTCGCCGAGGAGCGCTCGCGCGCCACATCCGCCGCCAGCGGCTCGCGCGGGTACTAGAGGGCTGATCATGGCCGAGTCGCTGATCATCGGCTACGGCATCGCTCTGGACGACGCCGGCCGCGTCATGCTCCTGCGCAGGCGATCCCACGACCCGCTCTGGCCCGGCCAGTGGTGGCTGCCAGGCGACGTCACCCCGTTGTCGGAGGAACCGGACGACACCGTGCCGCGACTGTTCGAGCATCTGCTCCGCCAGCAGGTGCGAGCCGCCTATGCCCATACGGTCACGGGCAGTGAGCCGGCCTCTGAACGCCACTGCGTCCACAACGGCTACATGGTCACGGTCGAGTCAGCGCTCGACGGCGAGCCCGACGACGAGTCCAATCCGTTCGACGCGATCCAGTGGTGGACGGTTTCAGAAGCGATCGCCGTGTTGCCCGATCAGCAGGCGGAGCTGCTCGCGGTGATTCTGGAACGGCTCAATACCGGTTGGACCTTCGAGGACGACAGCGGCCTCGACGATCTCTTCGCTGAGTCAACGTCGCCGCTGCCTGCGCAACCGAGCTTGGCGGCAAACGTCGAGGCGCTGCTTCGTCTGGCGGTGAACGCGGCTGCGGATCTGGATGCCAACCTCGACCTTGATCTGCAAGCCGCACGCAATCACGGCTGGTCATTGTCTGAGTTGGAACAAGCGATAGAGATCGCTCGACCTGCGAGCGTCAGTCGGGAGCCTGCCTAGAATGCGCGCCAACACTGAATCACGCGAAATGAGGCGATGAGATGGCAACACACGCAGAACGACGGCAAGCCGGCACCGATCTGCTCGCCGAAATGACTGGCGCCGGGCCTGGCTTTGCAGCCAACGCTGAGCAGCGCACCGGCGCCTTCGGCAGCTACGTGGTGGACTACATCTTCGGTCAGGTTTGGCAGGGAGACGAGCTCTCGCGGCGCGATCGCACCATCGTCGCGCTGGCCATGCTCGGCGCGCTCGAGCGCCTGCAGGCCGTTCGCTTCCACGCCAGCTTCGGACCAGCCAACGGCGTCAGCCGCGATGAGATGACTGAGATCGCCCTGCAGATCGCCGGCTACTCAGGCTTTCCCGCCGGCAACGAAATGATCAACGTCCTCGTCGAGGCCTGGAGCCAGACCGACGGCGAGCCGTATGTCATTCCACCCGCGGAGTACAAGGACGACGAACAACGCCACCTCGACGCTGCCGATGTGATGCGGACGCTCAACGGCGCAGATGTTGCGCAGGATCCTGCCGAGGCGCTCGCCGGCATGGAACGGATCGGACCGGTGGGCACGCTCGCGTTTGAGTTCGCCTTCGGCGACCTGTGGGCGCGATCCCAGCTGTCGCGCCGCGACCGCTCGTTGGTGGTTGTATCCATCCTCGTCGCGCTGAACAAGCCAGACGAGCTGCAGTTCCACATCCCCGGCGCGCTCAATCACGGCGTCACGGAGCCTGAGCTGATGGGCGTCATGGCCACAGCCGCGCCGTACTGCGGATTCCCCCGCGCGGTCGAGGGCTACCGCACGCTCGCCCGCATCTTGAGAGAACGGGAGGCCTCCGATGGCCGTTGATGTCCTGCTGATCGACAACTACGACTCGTTCACCTACAACCTCTACCAATATCTCTGTGAACTGGGCGCGGAGGTCGTCGTACACCGCAACGACCAGATCACGGTGGACGAGATCGCCGCGCTCGATCCGCGCCGGATCGTGATCTCGCCCGGCCCCAAGACGCCGCGCGAGGCTGGCGTCAGTGTGCCGGTTCTGCAGCAGCTGAGCCCCAACATCCCCACGCTCGGCGTCTGCCTGGGCCATCAATCGATGGGCGCCGCCTTCGGCGCATCGATCGGTCCAGCCGGGGAGATTCGGCACGGCAAAACGTCGGCCATCGAGCACGACGGCACGGGCGTCTTCGCTGGTCTGCCCAATCCGGTCGAAGCGACGCGCTACCACTCCCTCGCGGTCGATCCCGACAGCTTGCCTGCCGAGCTCACGCCCACTGCCTGGTGCCAACGCGTGGACGGCAGCGGTCGCATCCTGATGGGTATGCGGCACACCGAGTACCCCATCGAAGGTGTGCAGTTTCACCCCGAGTCGATCCGCACCAAGACCGGCCACGCCATGCTGCAGAACTTCCTCGACCAGTCCGACGCCTTTCACAATGGCTAGGGCAGAGCGAGCCAACGAGCAGCACGCCGCGCCCGCCGGCGACATGACGGAAGCAATGGCGGCAGCGCTGGCAGCGGTGATTGACGAGCGGCGCCACCTGTCCGACGCAGAAGCGTCGGCGGCGATGGACGTGCTGATGTCGGGCGAGTCCGACGAGGTGCAGGCCGCCGCGTTGCTGACTGGCATGCGCATGAACGGCGAGACGGTCGACGAGATCGTCGGGCTCGCTCGCGCAATGCGGCAGCATGCCCTCACGGTGGACCTGAGCGATCTGCCGCGTCTGGCCGACACCGCGGGCACAGGCGGATCGGGCAAGCACACGTTCAACGCGTCGACCGCGGCTGGCTTCGTGCTCGCCGGCTGTGGCGTGCCCGTCGCCAAGCACGGCAACCGCGCCATGTCCTCATCCGTCGGCAGCGCAGACGTGCTCGAGGCGCTGGGCGCGACCATCGCGCTCGCGCCCGATCAAGCGGCACGCGTCATCCGCGAGGTCGGCTTCGGCTTCCTCTTCGCGCAGGCATTCCATCCCGCCATGCGCCATGTCGCCCCAATCCGCCGACGGATCGGCGTGCGCACCGTCTTCAACGTGCTCGGCCCACTGACCAATCCCGCGCGCGCGACTCATCAGTTGATCGGTGTCGCCAGGCCTGAGCTTGGTCCGATCATGGCTGAAGCGTTGGGCAAGCTGGGTGTCCGACGCGGCCTCGTCGTGCACGGACATGAGGGTCTGGACGAAGTGTCACCGAGCGGAGCAACTACCTGCTGGCAGATCGATGATGGGTCGCTGAGCGAGTTCACGGTCTCCCCCGACGACTTCCAGATTCGACCCGTGCCGCTGGAGGCTGTTCGAGGCGGCAGCACCGCTGAGGCATCGGCGCAGATGATGCGCGAGGTGCTCGGCGGCATCACGTCAGCCCTGACGGGCTTCGTCACGCTCAACGCCGCAGCCGGCCTGTTCGCGGCGGAAGAAGTCCCCACGTTCGCCGAAGGCGTCAGCCGAGCCGCCGAGTGCATCGACGATCAACGCGCCTTGCGCAAGCTCGAGCTGTTCGTCGAGCGGTCTCGAGAGATCGGAGCCGCGCAATGAGCTCGGTGCTGGAGCGGATCGTCGCGGAAACCCGTGCGCATGTCGCCGAGCGCAAGCTGGCGGTTCCACCCGAGACGATGTTTGACGCGGCGATGGAGACGTCCGATGCGAAGGACTTCGTTGCCGCCTTGCGGCAGCCGGGCGTTGGCCTGATCGCGGAAATCAAACGCGGCTCGCCCTCGAAGGGGCAGTTCGCGCCGAATCTCGATCCCGCGGCTTTGGCCCGCACGTACTCCAAGATCGGCGCGGTCGCAGTCTCCGTCCTCACCGCGCGGTCGTTTTTCGCAACGGACATCGATCTCGACGTCGCGGCGGCCGCCCTGCGCGATACCGACATTCCGCTGCTCCGCAAGGAGTTCCACGTTGACCCGTACCAGATCGCGGAAGCGGCAACGCTCGGCGCGGATGCGTATCTGCTGATCGCCAAAACGCTCGATCGTGGTGCGCTCACTGAGCTGTGCGAGGCCGGCGAACCGTTCGGCCTCACCGCCTTCGTGGAGGTCACCGATGAGGAAGAGGTGGCGATGGCGCTTGAGGCCGGCGCGGTCGCGATCGGCATCAACAACCGCAATCTGCACACATTCGAGGAAGACCTGAGCACAACAGAGCGTCTGCGATCCTCGATCCCAGACTCCATCGCCGTCGTTGCTGCGAGCGGAGTGCGCTCGCGCGAAGACATGAGGCGGATGGAAGACTGCGGCGTCGACGCCGTGTTGATCGGCGAAGCGTTGTCGACGGCCGCCGACCCGCACGCCAAAGCTCGAGAGCTGCTGGGACGATGACCCTCGTCAAGATTTGCTCCGTTCGAGCTGTGGAGCACGCCGTCTGGGCGCGCGAGTCCGGCGCCGACGCCGTCGGCATGATCTTCGCCGACGCCCCGCGCCGTATCGAGATCAGCGCCGCACGTCAGGTCCGCCGAGAACTCGGACCGCGCGTCGAGCTCGCTGAAGCCTCCACAGACACCTTTGCCCGAGAACGGGCTGCTGCTGGCCAGCCACTGCTCGTCGGAGTCTTTGCCAGACAGTCAGTGGACGAGATTGACCGCGTGCTCGACCAGGTCGATCTTGACATCGTCCAGCTCAGCGGCGGCGAGCATCCAGCCTTGGCCAATCGCATCCGCCGCGCCGTCGTGCGGGCGGTACATGTGTCGGACGGCATGGACGAGTCGGCTGTGCTGCGCGAGATTGATCGTGCGCCGCGCGCCGTCGCGATGCTCGATGCCAAATCCAGACAAGGCGGCGGGACCGGTCAGGCTGTTGATTGGTCGGTCGCCGCGAGTGTTGCCGAGCGGCGGCAGATCGTGTTGGCAGGCGGACTCAACCCCAACAACGTCGCCGATGCAATCCAACAAGTCCGCCCGTGGGCCGTCGATGTGTCGTCAGGCGTCGAGACTGACGGCGTCAAGGACCGCGCCAAGATTGCTGCATTTGTTCGGGCTGCGAAGGGTGGCGATTGAAATGTCGACTGCAGGTGTCAGAGGTGTGCGGGAAAGCGGAGCGTTCGGACCGTTCGGCGGGCAGTTCGCGCCCGAGACGCTGATGCCCGCCCTGTCGGAGTTGGAAGATGCGTGGGAGGCCGCGCAGACCGATCCTGTCTTTCGCGCCGAACTGGACGCGTTGCTGCGCGACTACGTTGGTCGTGAGACGCCGCTGACCCTGGCCCCGCGACTCTCGGAGCGGCTGGGCGGTGCGCAGATCTGGCTGAAGCGCGAGGATTTGGCACACACCGGAGCGCACAAGATCAACAACGCCATCGGCCAGGTGCTGCTGGCCCGACGCATGGACAAACCGCGCATCATCGCCGAGACCGGCGCTGGACAACACGGCGTCGCGACGGCCACCGCCTGCGCCCGCTTTGGCATCGAGTGCATCGTCTACATGGGCGCGGAGGACGTCCGCCGCCAGGCGCTCAACGTCTTCCGTATGAACCTGCTCGGCGCGGAAGTCGTGCCGGTCGAGTCCGGCGCGAGGACGCTGAAGGATGCGATCAACGAGGCCATTCGCGACTGGGTCACCAATGTCCGAACCACGCATTACCTGATCGGCAGCGCGATTGGTCCGCACCCATATCCGATGATCGTGCGCGAGCTGCAGTCCTGCATCGGACGCGAAGCGCGAGACCAGATGGTGGAGCAGATCGGACGCTTGCCGGATGCCGCGATTGCCTGTGTCGGCGGCGGATCAAACGCCATCGGCCTGTTTCACCCGCTCGTCGACGATCCCGTGCGGCTGATCGGCGTCGAGGCGGCGGGCGAAGGACTCAACGCGCGTCACGCCGCCACGTTGACTGGCGGATCGCCGGGCGTCCTGCACGGGACGCGCACGTATGTCCTGCAGAACGACGACGGCCAGATTACCGAGGCGCACTCGATCTCGGCCGGCCTCGACTACCCCGGCGTGGGACCTGAGCATGCCTGGCTGATGCAGACTGAGCGCGCCGAGTACGTATCGATCACCGACGATGAGGCGCTGGACGGCCTCAAGCTGCTGTCCGAAACCGAAGGCATCATCCCCGCGTTGGAGACCGCTCACGCCATCGCATATGCCGCCAAGGTCGCGCCGGCGATGAGCCAGGACCAGCACATCCTGATCGGACTCTCCGGCCGTGGAGACAAGGACGTGGAGATCGTCCGCGACGCGCTCGCACAGCGAGGCGGCTGATGGCCGATCCGCAGGATCACGGCATGGCCGGGTTTCGGCTGGTCGGCTGGGGATTGGTCTGCACCGTTGCCTGGCTGGCGATTGTGCTGCTCGCAACGGTCATCGTCTCAGAGATCGACGGCGGCGAAGCCGAGAGCGAATTGGGCCTACTGATCGTGGTCGCTGGACAGGCCGCCGCCGGTCTGGTGGGATGGCTGTTGATCCCGCGTCTGATCCTGAGACGGCGCGGGCAATCGCAGCTGATCTCCTGGCGTCGCCCGCAACGCTCCGATTTCGGGACGGCGCTGCTCGGTCTCGGCGCCATCTACGTGGCCCTGTATGTCTATACCGCCATCGTCACTGCCCTGGGCTGGGAGTCGTTGATCCCAGAATCAACGATCGACGACGACCGGCTCTTCGTGCACACGTCCGTGATGATCGCACTGGGCGTGTTGGTCGTGTGCCTCGCGCCGATCTACGAGGAAGCCTTCTCGCGCGGCTTCGTGCTGGGCGGACTGAACGCGCATTGGGGACTGATTCCAGCATTCGTCGTTTCGGCGTCCGTCTTCTCGGCGCTGCACGCAGACCTGGGCAGCCTCATTCCGTTTGCGCTGGCGGGCGTCATCCTGGGTCTGGTCTACTTGCGCACAGGATCGCTCACCGCGGCGTCAATGACGCATGTGGGCTTCAACCTGATCGGGTATTCAGCGACGCTGGTACAACAGCTCTGATAGAGACAGCGAACACGATGACGCACACAGGATCAGACCGCGGACCCAATGCAGGCGCGACGCTCGGCGCGCGCTATCGACAGGCGTTCGCCGCCGCCGAGTCAGGCGGAGACACGCTCGTCTTTCCATTCCTGACTGCCGGCTTCCCGACGCCTGAAGAGACGCCCGAGTTGATTCGCGCCGCGTTGCGCGGCGGTGCGGCCGGCCTGGAGATCGGCGTTCCATTCTCCGACCCGATCGCGGACGGACCCGTTCACCAGACGGCGTACACGCAGGCGCTCGCCGCCGGCGCGAGTCTGGACACGGCGCTCGACGCCGTCCGCGCGGCACGCGAATCTGCGCCCGACGCGCCGCTCACGCTGATGGGCTACCTGAATCCCTTCCTGGCCGCCGGCGCAACCGATCAGGCCTCCGACGATCTGCCCGGCGCCGCCGTCGGCGAACCGCTCGCGCCGCTCGCTCGCATGGCTGCGGATGCTGGCGTGGACGGCATGATCATCGTCGACCTGCCGGTCGAGGAATCGGACGCGGCGCGGGAGGTGCTGGCGGAGCACGGCATCTCGCTGATCTACCTGTTAGCGCCGACCTCCACGCCGCAGCGCATCGCCACGGTCGCGGAGAAGGCGACGGGCTTCATCTACCTCGTCTCGCTGACCGGCGTGACGGGCGCCCGAGAGCAGGTGGCGGCCGACTTCGAGCAATTCGTCGGTCGCGTTCGAGCGCTGACTGACACCCCGTTGGCGGTCGGATTCGGGATCAGTCGCCGTCAACACGTTGTCGAGGTGGGCAAACTGGTTCCTGCTGCTATCATCGGCTCAGCGCTGACCAACACGATCGCGTCGGCGCCTGCCGACGGTTGTGTCGCGGCGGTCGAGCAATATCTCGAGGTGGTCACTGGCCGCCGGAGCGAAGAGACGAGCGCATGAGCACTGTCAGCCGCACCCGCACGCTGCTGCCTGACCGCTGCGTCTATACCTCCGCGGCCGGCATCTTTGACGCCGGTCGCTAGCTCGCGTCTCAGCGCGATCGGTTGACTCACAATCAGCCGCATCGCCCTACCCACTGTTCCCAAGCCACCAGACGAGAACCACCGAGCACCTGGCGATGGCCAATCACACTGCCGATCCAGTCTGGCGCCTGCGAGGCATTCGTGGCGCCACCACGGTCGAACACAATGCCCGTGAAGACATCATCGCCGCAACCGAAGAGTTGTTGGGCGAGATGATCGTGCGCAACGACATCGACTCGCAGGAAGTGGCCTCCGCCTGGTTCACCACGACGCCTGACCTCAACGCTGAGTTTCCAGCCGTCGCGGCTCGCCTGACCTACAAGTGGTCGCACGCTGCATTGATGTGCGGGCACGAGATGCAAGTGCCGGGCTCGCTGCCGTCCTGCCTGAGGATTCTGTTGCACGTCAATACGACGCTGCGCCAGGACCAGGTTGAGCACGTCTACTTGCGCGGCGCACGGGTCCTGCGAACAGACTTGGCAGAAATCACAGAGGGTTAACGTCCCGCTGCGGACGCGCCGAAACGACGCACATCAAACTCTGAGTAGAACCGCACACGAGCGAGAAGGAACCGACATGCTGATTGTAATGAAGATGGGCGCGAGCGACGAAGAGGTTCGCGGCGTCCTGGCGCGGCTCAAGGAAGCGAACCTCGAGGGACACCTGTCGCCCGGCGAGGAGCGCGTCGTGATCGGCGCCGTCGGCGTCATCATCGACCCCGACATCCGCGCCCAGATGAGCCGCATGAGCGGCGTCGAAGACGTCATCGCGATCTCCCGCCCCTACAAGCTGACCGGCCGGGAGTTCCAGGAGGCCGACACGGTGATCGAAGTCGGCGGCGTCAAGATCGGCGACGGCCACATGGTCGTGATGGCCGGTCCGTGTTCGATCGAGAACGAGGACCACATGGTCTCGACGGCCAAGGCGGTCAAGGCCTCGGGCGCGCAGATTCTGCGTGGCGGCGCATTCAAGCCGCGCACCTCGCCGTACGCCTTCCGCGGACTGGGAGAAGAGGGACTCCAACACCTCGCCACCGCGCGTGAGGAGACCGGCCTGCCCGTGATCACCGAGGTGATGGACTCCCGCGACGTCGAACTGGTCGCGCGCTACGCCGACATCCTCCAGATCGGCACGCGCAACATGCAGAACTTCATGCTGCTCGACGAGGTCGGCATGGCGCACAAGCCGGTCATGCTCAAGCGCGGGCTGTCCGCCACGATCGACGAGTGGCTGCTCGCTGCCGAGTACATCATGGCCAAGGGCAACCGCGACGTCATCCTGTGCGAGCGCGGAATCCGCACGTACGAGACAGCAACGCGCAACACGCTCGACCTGTCGGCGATCCCCGTCGTCAAGCGGCTGAGCCATTTGCCGATCATCAGCGACCCGGCCCACGGCACCGGCCACTGGTACCTGGTCGAGCCGATGGCTCGCGCATCGATGGCGGTCGGCGCTGACGGCCTGATGATCGAGGTGCACCCCAACCCCGATCACGCGCTCTCGGACGGCGGACAGTCGCTGACACTCGAGAACTTCGACAGCATGATGCGCTCGCTGGAGAAGATTGGCGAGGCGGTCGGCAATCCGCTCGCGCCGCAACCGCAGCTGGTCACCGCCGACTAGCCAGGTCTGAGTTTGGTCTCAACGCTGGCGGGCGCTCAGACATCGATCGCATCGATTAGCTGAGCGCCCGTCGGGCGGCTTCGTCGCGTTCGTCGACCGCTTGCGCCTGCTCGCCCTGTTCGACCTTGACTTCGAGCTGGTCCACGGCGGACGCCACTGAGGTGTGCATCGAGCGCAGCTGATCGGACAATCGGCGCAGCATCTCGAGCGAGTAACGGTCCGCCTCCAGCGCCTGCGAGACCGCTTCGGCCGTCGCCTGTCCGAGCGCAGCGGCGGCCTCCTGGTTCGCTCGCGACGTCGTTTCCGTGGCTGCTTGATGCGCCTGATCCAGAATATGCTGGGCGCGCGCCTCGGCCTGCTGGACAACCTCGTGCACCGAGACTTGCTGCTCGGCATCGCGGCGCGCTTGCTCAGCGAGGATCGCGGCCTCTTCCTGGCTCTGGCGAAGCAGCCGCTCGCGCTCGTCCACCAGCTGCTGCACCTCCGCCGACGTCGCCGGCGCTGCCATGCGCAGTCGGTCGATCAGGTCCAACAGCTGCTCACGGTCGACGGTCCAGCCTGACCCGAATCGGCTGCGCCGACCGGACAGCACCGCTGCTTCTATCTGGTCAATCAGTTCGAGGATATCGATGATGTGCTCCCGATCCGCGCCCGCCCGCGCGCTCCCATCGGCGGAGACCAGCCGATGATTCGACTCTAGCGCAGCCGAGCCGCGACGCGGCAACGATTCCGCACGGAATGTCGAACGACCAAGTCGCCTTGGAGATCAGCGCGTCGTCCCCATCGCCGTCACTCCAGCTTGTCTGGGATGACGAATGATGCGCCAGTTTCCGTTGCAGGAACGACAGACGGCTAGCGGTTGGGCGGTCCGTACTTCTCGACCAGCAGGTCAAAGACGTTGGGCGGCACCAGATCGTCGACCGGCTGCTTCAACGACGCGAGTTCTCGAATGCGGCTGGCCGAGATGAACAGGTGCTCGTGTCCCGCCATCAGGAAGACCGATTCGATGTGGGGCGCCATCTTCTTGTTCATCAGCGCCATGTCGAACTCAGCTTCGAAGCCGGTCACGGCGCGGATGCCGCGCACCAGCACGCTCGCGCCCACTTCATCGGCGAAGTTGACCACCAGACCAGTGAACTTGGCGGCGCGGACATTGGGCAGATGCTGCGTCGCGCCCTCGATCATGGCCAGCCGCTCGTCGACGTTGAAGGTCTCGCTGGAGCGTGGATAGATCGCCATCACCACTTCTTCGAACATGCCCGACGCCCGTTGGACGATGTCCAGATGCCCGTTGGTGATTGGGTCGAAGCCGCCTGGATAGAGCGCGATCGTCATGTCATGGCCTCCACGCGGTAGGTATCAATCGCGCCGTCACCATAGCGCCGTTGGTCAATCCGCACTAGTCCGCCAATCCGCTCGGGCGGCGGCGCGACTCCGCCCGAGCTGCGGTTCAGCCGCCGCCAGACCAGCAGAACACCGTCAGGCAACCGCGCTCGCTCGGCAAACGCTTCAATCACGGGCAGCGCGTCAACGCGATAGGGCGGATCGACGAAGATCAGGGTTGGGTCCAGCGCGATCCGGGAAAAGCAACGCTCGACCGGCAGGCGATGCACGCGCGCCCGCGCGCTCAGACCCAACTCGTCCAGATTCCGTCGAATCACGGAACATGCGTTGCCGTTCTTTTCCACGAAGTCGGCGTACTCCGCGCCGCGGCTGAGCGCTTCGATGCCGAGATAACCTGCGCCCGCATACAAGTCGAGCACGCGAGCCGATTCGACCAGGTTGCCGATGTCGGTGCGGTCGAAGATGGCAGAACGAATCAACGCCGTCGCTGGGCGCGTCCCGTTGGCCGGCGAGCGCAACCGCCGGCCAGCCAGCGCACCGCCCGAGACTCGCGCTGGACCCGCCATTACTGCGCCGCCTCGATGCCGACGGGCACGGTGATCTCGTGCCCGACGCGCACGTCGCCGTCGGAAACGACCAACTGCGCGCGATAACTGCCAGCTTCCGTTGGCAACTCCCAGAACTGCCAACCGCTACTGCTGTTGCCCGACAGCACACCGTCCTCGACGCTGAAGACGGGGTCGAACAGGATCGCATTGGGCAGGCGCAGGTCGGGAACGCCCGACTCGAAGAAGGCCGCGATTGCCGGCCAGAGGTTGGCGTTGCCTGGATCGGCCGAGGCGTTGGCGATGTAGATGCCGCCCAGCTCCCAGTCTGAGACCGCTTGCATCTGGAACGCGGCGCTGAACCGATTATGGATGTAGATCGTGACCGGCGATCCCGTCTGGTCGCTGTAGCTGAACGAGACGATCCGGTTGACGTCGTCCCAACGCAGCCCGCTGGACAGGTTGTCCAGCATGATTGCCGCTCCCTGCAGCGTCACCCGCGAGCTCGGCGTGTACGGTCCCGGCTCGCGGATACTCAGGTCCGAAGCGATGCCCAACGCCTCGCGCTGCGTGATCTCGCTGTATCCCGACGACGTGCGCACCACGGCGTTCGATTTCAAGGACAACAGCAGTTTGTTCGACTCGATCCGCTCCAGCAGCGTTGGCAATGAGGCGGCGATCGCCGCCTGGTGCATCGTCGGGTCGAGCGGCGGCTCGATCACGACGAAATCGGCCGACGCCCCGAGCTGCGACAGGTCGTACGCACCCTCTCCGACGCCGCCGGAGGCATTGATCGGGATGTGCACGGACAATCCGCGGTCGTCACGATGCAGGCGGTCGGCCAGCTCGGCGATGAACGACGTGAACTGTGTCCGCAGGGCTGGCGATACGTTCAGGTAGTGAATGTCGACGCCGTCGTGCTGGCCGCTCTGGATCGCATGCTGGATATTGCCGATGTGTTGGCGTCGCAAGTTGTCGGAGGCAAGGATGTCATTGACGAGTTCTGTCTGGTCCGCGCCGGCGGAGATCGTCGGCCAGACGTTCTGCGCAATCACCGACGCAGGCAGATCGACCAGCCCGAGCAGCGATCCGTCGGCGCCCGGTCGCCAGCCGTCGGGATGCAGCAGCGTGAGCGATCCGGAGAGCAGCGATTGCGGCTCTTCACCGCGCGGCACGCGGGCAGCGATCACGTCGCGAAACTGCAAGCGCCGCAGGATCGCGATGTTGTCGGGCGCTGACGCCAGGCGAACACGAGCTGACACCCCATCGCTCGCGAGCACAGCGTCGCCCAGCCGCACCCAGTCGCCGCCATTCCAGGTGTACGCGCCCAGGTTGCGCGAGTCCTGACTGGGATTGGTCAACCGCAGCGAGAACTCGAATGGCCCCAGTCGTCCCGGCGGCACGGCGATCTCATAGATCGGCGAGGCCGCGCCCAACAGGTCGGAGATCGGCGGCGCTTGCTCCATCAGCGTCGCCCGGACCAGCACGGCGCGCTGCGACGCGGCGGATGCGTCGGCGTCGTCGTCCGATGTGAAGCCGGTCTCGACGAGGCCTGGCTCGAAGAACAGCACGATCACCAGCCCGACGAGCAACGCGCCGATCAGGACGATGATCAGGAAGCCGGAACCGCGCCCGCCGGACGACGGTCTGCGCGGCGTGCCGATGCCTCCGCCGGCCGTTTCGATGTGAGAGCCAGCTGGAGCTTCTGCATCCGCTGGGGGCTGCTGCTCAAACGGCGCCGCTTCCGCTTCGGCAGGCGGACGTGGCGCACGGCTTGGCATGCGTCGGGCCGGCTCGCCAATGCGCCGGGCAGGTTGCGGCTGCCATCCGCCGTCGGCCGGTGATCCGGGCGCCGTCACGGCTCGCGCAGGTCCGGTGTCACGAGCAACCGATACTCCTGGTCGCCGCGATAAATGTGAACGGCTGCCGGCACGAGCGGCTCCAGACTCGCCATCGCGTTGAGGTACGGCGTTTCGGCATTGATCGGCGTATCGTTCAGCCGCCGCAGCACGTCGCCGGGACGGATCCCCGCCCGCGCGAAGGCGCCCTGTCGTTCCAGCTCGATCAAGAACGATCCCTCCGACACGCCCAGGTCCAGCTGCGCGGCCGCTGTTGGATTGAGCAGGCGTTCGTCGACCACGCCAAAGCTCGCGCGGGGATAGAACCCCTCGGCCGCGATCGTCCTGGCGATCTCGAGCACGGGAACGATCTGCAGCGCGAAGCCCACGCCGTCGACGAAGCCGCCCTCGTGCGTGGCGCGGGCGATCACTGCCGGCATCCCCACGATGACGCCGTCGAGGTCGACCAACACGCCGCCCGAGTTGCCGTGATTGAGCGCCGCATCGGTCTGAATCAGCTGAACCTGCTCATAGCGCTCGCGAAAGAACGTGGTGTCGGGGTCGCTGACGACGCCGACGGTGACCGCGAGGTCGCTGCCCATCAGCGTATTGCCAATCGCCAGAACGGTCTCACCGAAGTCAACGCGGCGGTCCTCGCCAAAGGTCGGCACGGCCAGCTCGTCCGACGCTTCAGGCTGGAAGCGCAGCACGCCCACGTCAGAGAACGGCCGATCATCGCCAATCTGCTGCGCCTCGCGTCGATCGCCGCTGGGTAGAACCACCGTGACGCTGGTCATGCCGTCCAATACATGCGCCGCGGTCACGACGTGACCCTGATCGTCGAGCAAGAACCCGGTCGCCAGCGCCGCACTGACCACGGCGACGCCTTCCTCATTGACCCGCTCCGGACCCTCCGCGTCGATCAGGACCACAGACGGCGCGACTGCCTCGAAGGCGCTCGCAACGAGTGTGCGCTGTGATGCCATGGCTTCGGCGAGCCGTGCGGCAGCCTGATCATCCGAGCGCTGCAGCCGCTCGTCGATCACGTCGGCGACGGTCTCCGCCATCGCGGACTGCACCGCGTCTGCGATGGCGGATTGCAGATCGCCGTCGTTCGACTCGTCGCTGCCCGAGAGCATCAGCGCACTGATCAGCGCCGCGACGACAGCGCCGATCAATCCAGAACCCAGCGTGAGCGCGGCTGTGTGACGCACGTTACAGCGTAGTTTCGGTGTAATGGGCGAGTGATTGGCCTTGACTGTTATCGTATCCTGCCAAAGCTCAAGCGCGTAGTCAGGCGGACAACGTGGTGACCAGACGATCGGTTCCGATCACAGCAGAGGGTCTGGAGAAGTTGCAAGACGAGCTCTCCCAGCTGCAACGGCGGCGGCGCGAAGCCGCTGAGCTGATTCAGCAGACGCGTGACGACTCGCCCGGCGCACGCGACGAGGGCGAAGGCATCGAGACGCGCGACCAGCAAGGGTTCATCGTCGGTCGCATCCGCGAGATCGAGGCGATCGTCGCCGCCGCTGAGGTGATTGACGAATCCCAGCTCAAAGACTCTGACACCGTCATCGTCGGATCGACGGTGGTCGTTCGTCCGCTGCCCAAACGCACCGATGTCGAGTACCGCATCGTGGGCCCGGCCGAAGGAGACCCGAAAGCACGCAAGCTGTCCGATGAGTCGCCGGTCGGCAAGGCGCTGTTGGGGGCCAAGGTCGGCGACACTGTCGCGGTCGAGACCCCGTCGGGCCTGCGCAAGTTCAAGGTCAAGGCCATTTCTTAGACGACCGCGGTCTTCCGCGCGGCCACCAGCGGCAGTCGGAAGACCGCCGCAGGATCATCGCGCGCCAATCGAGGAGCACGACCAATGAGCGAGAGCGAGCCGGAACCGAACGTCGAAGCAGCCGCGGGCGGCCTGCGCAGTCTGATCAACGAACGCCTCGCCAAGACCGCCGAGCTGCGCGTGGCGGGCATCGATCCGTTTCCGCCGCGCACCGCGCGCACGCACAGCATCGGCGCGGCCCGCGCGATCTTCGAGCAGCACGAGGCGGATCACGCAGATGACCGCAATGATGCGGCGCAAGGCCTCACGGTGACCGTCGCCGGGCGGATTTCCGCAATCCGCAACATGGGACGCATCGCCTTCCTCGACCTGACCGACGACAGCGGCCAAATCCAGGTCTTGGCCAGCAGGCGCGCATTGGGCGATCAGTGGCCGTTGCTTGAGCAGCTTGATCTGGGTGACTTCCTCGAGGCGTCCGGTCCGCTGATCCGCACGAGATTGGGTGAAGTGTCGGTGCAGGCAGACTCGGTCGGCATGCTCGGCAAGTCGCTGCGTCCGCCGCCCGAGAAGTTCCACGGACTGACCGACATCGAGATCCGTTACCGCCAGCGGTACCTCGACCTGATCGCCAACGACGAGGCGAAGGATGTCCTGCGCAAACGCTCGCAGATCGTCTCGGCGATGCGGCGCTTCATGGACGAGCGCGGCTTCCTCGAGGTCGAGACGCCGGTCCTGCAGCGAGAGGCAGGCGGCGCCGCAGCGCGTCCGTTCCTGACCCATCTCAATGCGCTTGACGAGCCGCGGCAACTGCGGATCGCGCTCGAGCTGCACCTGAAGCGGTTGATCGTCGGCGGCTTCGACAAGGTCTACGAGATCGGCCGCGTGTTCCGCAACGAGGGCATCGGCAACCGTTGGAACCCTGAGTTCACGATGCTCGAGAGCTACGAGGCCTACACTGATTACCACGGCGTCGCCAACATGCTGGAAGCCGCGCTCCCGCGGATAGCGCTGGACGTGACTGGTTTGACGACCGTCCCCTGGCGCGGGGACGAGATCGACTTCACCGCCCCATTCCGCCGAATCACGATGGTCGAGGCAGTGCAGGAGTTCGTCGGCGTCGACTTCCGCGACTTCCCGACCGTCGACGCGATGGAAGGACTCCTGCGCGAGTGCGGCGTCGCAATTCCGCCCGACGCCGGCTGGGGCAAGCTGTTTGATGAGCTCGTCTCTGAGCGGGTCGAGCCGAACTTGCAGCAACCGACGTTCCTACTGGACTATCCACTCGCGATCTCGCCGCTGGCCAAGAAAACGGAATACGACGAGACGCTCGTCGAGCGTTTCGAGCTGTTTGTCGGCGGTTGGGAGCTGGCGAACGCCTACACGGAGCTGAACGACCCCGTTGACCAGCGCGGGCGGTTCGAGGAACAGGTTCAGCTCAAGGCCGCCGGCGACGACGAGGCCGAGCAGATGGACGAGGACTTCCTGATTGCGCTCGAGCACGGGATGCCCCCGACAGGCGGGCTCGGTATGGGCATGGACCGACTCGCCATGCTGCTGACGAACTCCCCATCGATCCGCGATGTCATCCTCTTTCCGCAGATGCGGAAGCTGGACGACTAGAGAGTCCAATCGTCAAGGTCTGGCGATACACCCTCGCGTCGACTCAAGAATCGGACCTGTTAGCCTACGCGCCGCGCGTCTTGCGCACAGGCTCCGAAGGGGAAATCCATGGCATTGCTCGACGGCCGCAAGGCACTCGTGACCGGCTCCAGCCGAGGCATCGGCGCCGACATCGCACGCGAACTTGCAGCGCACGGCGCCGCCGTCGCCGTCGCAGCACGCTCCGACGAAGCGTCGCCCGACCCACGCTTGCCTGGAACCATTCGTACCGTGTCCGAGGAGATCAACAATGCCGGCGGCACGGCTGTTCCCGTTGTCCTTGACGTACGCGATCCGGACTCCATCGCGCGCGCCGTCGAACAAACGGCCTCTGAACTGGGCGGCCTCGACATTCTGGTCAACAACGCCGCCGTGCTCGTTCCCGGCACGCTTGAGACATCGCAGGCACGCCACATTGATCTGATCTGGCAGCTCGATCTGCGCGGTCCGATCCTGCTCGCCAAAGCGGCGCTTCCGTACATGAAGGAGAACGGCGGCGACATCATCAACATCTCGTCCGGCGCCGCCGATATGCCTGGCCCCGGTCCGTATGACGACCCGCGCGCAGGCGGTCAGTTCTACGGGATGGTGAAGGCCGGCCTTGAACGCATCACGCAAGGCTGGGCCATGGAACTGCAGTCCGAGCAGATTGCCTGTAATGTCCTGACGCTGCGCTACTTAATCAAAACGCCGGGACACTGGTACGCGCTGACCACGCCGGAGCAGCCGCAGACCGAGTTTGAAGACGCAGAGTGGATGGCGCGCGCCACCGTCTGGATCGCCAGCCAACCGCCGTCCTACACCGGCAACATCGTCGACGACCGCGACATGCGGGACACGCTCGCTGCACTGTAGGAAACACGAGCCATGCCAGACCTCATCTACGAAAAGTTCGACCATTACGCAGTCCTGACGATGAATCGCCCAGAGCGACTCAACGCGCTCGGTGGCGATCTCCGTCGGCTGATGGTTGAAGCTGTAGACGACCTGGAGTCCGACCCTGAGATGCGCGTGGGCATTCTGACGGGCGCCGGGCGGGCGTTCTGCGCCGGCGCTGACCTGAAGGAAATGAACGAGGGCAATCAGGCGCGTGACGGGTTGCGCGACACCATGGGCTACGACCTCGATGAGTCAATGCCGTTCTCCCGCGCTCGCAAGCCGTTCATCGCCGCAATCAATGGACTCTGCATTGCCGGTGGACTCGAACGCGCGCTCGATTGCGACATCCGGATTGCCTCGACCGACGCCTACTTTGGCCTATTCGAAGTGAAACGCGGCATCTTGCCTGGCTATGCGATTCATCACCTCGCCAGGATGCTGCCGATCGGTGATGCGCTCTACATCATGCTCACCGCCGACCGCATCGAACCCGAGGAAGCGTTGCGAATGGGGCTGATCCGCGAAGTGCACCAGGCGGACGAGCTGATGCCCCGCGCCGTCGAGATCGCGGAGATGATCGCCGCGAACGCACCGTTGGCGGTCGAAGGCACAAAGTTCATGGCTCAGCAATGGCGCCAGCTCCAGATCGACGAGTCCTACCGCGTCGGTCAATGGGTCAGCCGCACGGTACTCAACTCCGAAGATGCAACTGAAGGTCCGCTCGCCTTCGTTGAGAAACGACCGCCCAACTGGACAGGCCGCTAGACGCGGCACTCGCGTGCTCACATCCGCTTCCTGCTCATTCCACCTCGCAGCCCGGCGCGTACTGGAGCCCTGTTCCTGCTGCTGATCGCAGTGAGCGCATCCTTGTCTCGGGGCGCCACGCAGTCGGCTCCGACCGTCACATCCGCCAGTGCCCACGCCACGACGGTGACCCTCTCGCTCAGCGAATCACTGGCATCGCAGAGTACCGTCGTCGCGTCCGACTTCAGTATCACGCTGGGCGCAGCCGCCCATACCGTCAACACTGCAACGATCAGTGGCGCCGACGTCATCCTCACCCTATCCGAGGCGATCCCAGACGCACAGTGCACCGCCTCGGACGTTTCGGCCAGTTACTCCGCAGCCGCGTCATCATTGATTGGAGTCGGCGGCGGCACCGTCGCGGCGTTCAGCGGCCATTCGGTCGACAATACGACTGACGCCGCACCGGTCGTGACCTCTATCAGCACGGACACCGAAGGCGACTATGTCTACATCCACTTCTGCGAATCTGTCGCCGACGTGAGTTATCAATGGTCCGACTTTTCCGCATTCACCCTGCGGGCGAACGGCTCGCCCGTAGACATCAATGACATGATCCGTCACGCAGACCCGCCCTCACGCATCGACTTACCGCTCTCGGGGGATGGCATCGCCGAAGGCCAAACGGTGACCCTAGCGTACGATCAAACCCAGGGCAGCGAGGACTATCCTCTCCAGGACGCTGATCAAGGTATGCTCCACGTTGCATCGTGGGCAGCGCGCACCGTTACAAACAACGTGGACAGTCCACCCAACCTCACGTCCATCTCTGCGCTCTGGGACCAGATTTCACTCACGTTCTCCGAGCCGCTCGATGAGGACAGCGTACCGGACGGGTCGGCGTTCACCATTCTTGGCGTCAATGATCCTCCGAGCGTGAGCGCCGTCGCGATCTCCGGCAGCACTGTTGTCCTGACGACTGACAACGTGGTGCTCTCCCGCCACTCGCCTACGTACACTCTGGACTATGTACAACCGGCCGCATCTCCGTTGCAGCAAGCCGATGGCGCGCAGCAAGTCAGCGATTTCTATAATCAACTGTTCACCAGCGACACACCCGATAGCAATCCGACTCTGTCCTCAGCGTCCGTCAACGCCTCCACGCTCACCTTGACGTTTGATCAGCCGCTCAAGAATGTCGCGCCGGCCAGTGCCTTCAGTATCAGCGGCGTTCAGGACACTACGGTCTCCGCCGTATCCTTTTCTGGCAAGGTGGTCACACTCACGCTCTCAACACCGATAGACGCCGACAACACGATCACCGTGTCTTACGTCCAACCGGCTTCACCGCCGCGCATTGAAAGCCGTAACAACCGCGACGCAGCATCCTTTACCAACCAGGCGGTCACGAACACGACCGCCGCACCCGCGCCGACGCTGAGTACCGCGACCATTACCGCGGATGGGGCCGTACTCACCTTAACGTTTACCGTACCACTCGATGACTCAGCGTCCGGGACACCAGCCGCATCGACGTTCTCCCTCAATGGTACGACGGCCGGCATCTCAGCCGTGAGTGTCAGCGGCACATCGGTCACTCTCACTCTCAATCCCACGGCCGACGTTGGCGAGACCGTCACTGTCAGCTACGCGCCGCCAACAGATCAGACTTCCGCGCGCCTCAAGTCATCCGCACATGGCAAGGAAGTTACGGCGTTCTCCGCCGCCTCAGTGACGAACAATGCCGACGGCAAACCGCGGCCTGTTTCGGCCACGATCGAGGACGACACCATCAACATCACCTTCACTCGTCCGCTCGACAACAACACTGTCCCAGCATCGAGCGCATTCACTCTCGCTGGCGCACCAGCCGCTGCCACAGCGGTTGCCATCGCGTCAAACACGCTGACGATCACCATCTCTCCGTCCATCACGCATGAAGACGTATTGACGTTAACGTATCAACAGCCAGCCACAAATCCACTGACTCGTGCTGGGCGTACCGAGACAGTGGACGGCTTTGCTGCATTGGCACTCACCAATCTGACCGAGGATCCAACGCCCGTCTTCAGCTCAGCCGCGACAAGCGCGGACGGCGCCACTCTGATCGTCACCATGTCGCATCCACTGCTCGATACCAGCGATGGATTGCCGGCTGGGTCTACGTTGTCTATTGGTGGAACGTCCTCACCCGCTGTCACAGGCGTATCAATCGCGAGCAACACTATCACCCTCACCGTGTCGCCTGCGACGGACTCTGGGGAGACGATCACCCTGACTTATGCACCGCCTGCCACTGCGAGCGATCCATCGTTGCGCAGCCCGGATGGACGCTGGCGGACACCCGCCTGGACCGCTCAGGCCGTCTCCAACAACACTGACGGCATTCCGCGGCTTACATCAGCAACAGTCATTGATGACACCCTAACGCTCACCTTCGATAGAACGCTAGACGCAAGCCCCGCCGCTCGGCCGCCGACCACACAGTTTTCACTATCCGGCACGAGCGCAACGGTGACCTCCGTCGACGTATCCCACGCAACCGTCACACTGACCCTGTCCGCTGCCGTCGCCTGGGACGATACACTGACCATCACTTACTTGGCCAACGACCAGGTCAAACTGAAGCGTGTGGGACTGACCCTTACAGTTGCAGCGTTCGCAGCCGTGCCGGTCACCAACAACACCGTACGACCGCTGATTGACTCTGCCATCGCCGCTGACGACCTGCTCACCCTCACGTTTACTGAGCAACTCGACACAACCACCACTCCTGCGGCGGCCGCATTCAGCCTCGGTGCAGGGAACCCGTCGATCAGTCAGGTACGCGTCACAACGACCAAAGTCGAACTCACGTTATCCGCTTCGCTCCGCGAGGGCGTGGCGCTCACGATCACATACACGGAACCCGATTCGTCGCCGCTGACCCTGGCGGATGGCATGACCGTCGGTGACATCAGCAGAGCAGTCGACAACCGAACAGATACCGCACCTGTGCTCCTCTCCGCCATCGCCGACGGCGCGACGCTCACACTCACCTTCGACCAATCCCTCGACACCAGTGCCACAATTCCGATTGCGAGCCTCAGCATCGCCGCCGCCTCTGACATCACTGTCAGCACCATAACAATTGAAGCTGCTGTCGTCAGCCTCGCTCTCGACAGGGCGCTGTTGGAGTCTGAAGCCGCTTCCCTGTCGTACGACAGGCCGAACACAGGCGGCATCGCGGACCCTGGCGGCTTGCGTACCGAATCATTCGTCACCGCGATAGACAATCAGACCGACACCCCGCCGGTACCAACCAGCGGCACCGTCGAGGCCGATATCATTACTATCATTCTCGACCAGGCCATCGAAGCCAACCCGCGCTTCGACGAAGACGACGGCTACCCGACTGAACACTTCGTCCTGACCGGCACCGACGCCGCCATCACCTTCGTTGCCGTCTCCGATACTGGCCCTGGCAAGTTTGGCAAGATCGTGATCACATTATCCAAGAGTGTCACTGAAGGCGATGTCATATCTATCCGTTATGCGCCCCAGAGTGGATCTATTCGCATCTTCGAGGACGACGACGACCCTCAACGAGCCGAGATCAACAACTACGTCTTGACAAACCTCACCGGCGTACCCCCTGCCATCGCCACCGCCACGGTGGACGGCACCACTCTGACTCTTACCTTTGACCAAATGCTCGACCCCGACAGCGTGCCGCCGAGCACCGCATTTTCGATATCCAACATGGCGCCGTCGATCGATACGGTTGCAATCTCAGGATCAACCCTCACACTCACTGTACCGAGCACGGTCCTTGAAGGAGCCAATTACACCATCTCGTACACCGCACCAGCGACGAACAAACTTCAAGGGCCGTCCACGAACCACGACGACGTGGTTCCAGACTTCACGCAGGCATTGACCAACACGACAGACTATGCGCCGTATGTCACATCGATTCAGTCCAACACCGACGGCAATCGCGCCACCGTCACATTCGACCAACGAATCGACCCCAGCGGATCGATCGACAGTGGTTGGTTCAGCTTTACCCCGACGATCGACATCGATGCCGTAATCATCGACCCGAACGATGAACGACAGATCATCATCGAACTGGACTCCGATGCAACATTCACCGAAGGCGTCGACTATACGCTCTCCTACGCCGCTCCGACTTCGGCCGGACTGCGAGACGAGACGGGCAACTTGGTCGCATCCTTTACGAACTCACTCACCAACCAAGCAGACTCGCCGCCAACCATTGTCAGCGCAACTATTCGTCACAAAGTCCTCACCATCGTCTTCGATCAGCACCTCGATGACGATTATGTGCCGCCGCGCGACTGCCCATCAGCCGAGGAAGAGATTGACCGAATGTTCTGCGATGAACAACCGGAGCTTGCCTGGTTCGTGGTCGAACGCGTTGCGGATCGAACCGTCTGGCGGAGCTTCCAATCGCTCGTGATCGACGGTTCAACGGTGGTCATTACTATGTTGGAACGAGTCGCACCCGCCGATGACTTGGCGATGCAGTACACGCCCCAGTCGGCCGGTGGCGAACGATGGAACCTGCGAGACACCACCGGCAACCAGGCTGAAGGAACGGACGCCATTGACATCGTCAATATCACCCCAGCGATCGCAACCGGAGCATCGGTCGACCGCTCTGCGCCGACGCACGTGTTCGTTGACTTTGATGACGCCCTCGCAGAGGCCGAATCCGTCGATCCGGCAGGGTTCTCCGTCACGGTCGATGGCGTCGCGGCTGAGATCGACCAGGTCTCGGCTGCGGAGAAGATCCTTGACATCCAAGTCACCGCAGAGGTTGCCGAGTGCACCGAAGCGGCCGTTGCATACCACGAAGCCGATCAGCCACTGCTTGACGGCCGAAGCAGAACGGTTGACGGCTTCTCCCTCGGCGCTGAAAACCACATTCTCCCGGAGTGGAATGTACAGTGTGTCCATTCCGACTTCGGCGCTCTCATCTTCACCGTTACAGATGATGCGCCGCTCGTCTCGCCCGATGCCGACTGGACGGTGACTGTAGACGATGAGGACTCTCGAGACGCTACAACAGAAGCACTCGACACCGGCTTCAAGCTGGCTCCCGCGACGTCGGTCTGCCTGGGCGATACGGTCCAGGTCGACTTTGAGTTAGCTGGCGCCACAACACCGTTCCTACCGTCACGCCCGCTAAGCAAGGCTGCACCATGTGTGTCTTCCGCCGTCCTCGACTCAGGAGTGTTGACGGTCACGTTCGACCAGATTCTGGACAGTACGGAACACGCGCCGACGGTGGACGAGTTCCAACTCAAGGGCGAAGAGATTACCTCGATCGGTGATCTTGACGGGCCGACGATCACCATGCAGTTGGCAGACGACTCCAGGATCGGCAACAATGTCCCATTCACATACAACGGATCATCACTGAAGGGAGGCGGGTTGACCGTCGGCGGCTTCAAGATTCCGATCGTTGACTTGACACCTCGAAAGCCCGATCCACCGAAACCGCCTCAGCCGGAGGTCGACCCTCCAGAGTTCATACACGGTTTCGGTTCGCAGAATCTGATCATTCTGCAATTTGATGCTCCGTTGCTCGTTCGGCCGGTCGCTGCGTCACGATTCCTGGTCATCGCCCCGAGACTCGATACTGATGTCGATCGCATCGTGATCAGCGGATCAAGCATCACGCTCTGGCTCGACGAGTCATTGCCTGACAATCTTGAGTTTGTGTTCGTCGTCTACCTGGCGCCGCAACGAGCAGGATTGCAAGGCGAAACCGGCGGACGCCTGGACACATCCGTCTTCCAGGTACGCAACTTTACGGAAACGCCCCCAACGGTTGCATCTGCCGTCGCCGACAGCGGCACGTTGACCATCCACTTTGACCAGGAGACCGTTGAGAACGCCGACGCAACACCTGCATTCGTCGTGACGGCCGGCCGACGAACCATCCCAATCGAATCAATGACTTGGACTGACACTTCTGTGGAACTGAGCCTGGCCGAACGAATCACGTTTGTGGATGTTGTACGCCTGGTCTACGAACCGGCAGATGGACTCGCTGTCGTCGACCTGTCCGGTCTCAGATTGGCGGCGTTTGAGATGTCGGTGGAGAACAAGACGAAGCGAGCATCGAGCTTTAGCGCTCGCGTTGAGGACGCACGGCTGCGGGCGGACGGCGGCAGCACGACGTTCGCCCGCGAGCTGGCGCAGGAGTTCTCATCAAGCCGAAGCATTGACAACGCCTTGTTATCTGGCCAGGGCTGGACCACCATTGTGTTCGGCGATCTGCACATCAAGATTGACGCTAGCCGACTGCCCGACGGAGAGTCTCGCGTACAAGTATCACTGCTGGACGAGCACATTCGGGTCTTGCCGCTGCTGGAATCGTTACCGGAATCTTGTTGGGACGGGCAGGACGAGTCACAAGTGACGGTCGCTCGCGTCGACGCTGCTAGTCAAGTACGACTGTTGACCGACGATCCAATCGCCGTACGAATCGTCTCAGGCGTCGATCCCTTCGCTCGGAGCTTATGGTGCCGCTTGGATCTGGTCAGCGGCGAGTGGTCCACCATGCACTCTGGTGCGACTGTGATTGGTCCAGCGTTGTTGATTGTTCGCAATCAGCACGCTCCGTACGCTCGTCAGAGACCGAGATTCGTATGGTGAGTTCCGCGGGTGTCATGCGTTTGGTTCAAGCGAGTCGGAGCGTCACTTCACCAGCGATGAATGCTTGCTCAGCGCCGTCGTCGCGTCGTACGATCAGCGCGCCGTCCCGGTCGACCCCTGTCGCGCATCCATGCACTGCATCACCGCCCGCGAGTGTGACAGTGACCTGTCTGCCGAGCGTGTCGAGCTGCGCTCGCCAGGTGTCATGCAGGACTGCCTCGTCCGCCTGACTCAGCCGCAACTCAAACGCGTTGTACAGGGCAGCCAACAGCGGCTCGCGTGGCGACTTGCGGCCGAGTTCGATCATCAGACTGGTCGCAGGCCGATCGATCACGGACGCCCATGGCGCCGGGTCGAAGTTGACGTTGATCCCGATCCCAACCAGGGCGTACGCCGGCTGGCCGTCCCGCCACTCCGCTTCGATCAGGATGCCGCCCAGCTTGCGTTGCTCGATTTGAATGTCGTTGGGCCATTTGATCGTCGGCTCGAGCGAGGCCGCGGCGCGAACCGCGTCGGTTGCCGCGACGGGCGACACAATGCTCAGGCGTTTCAGCGCCTCCGTCGGGGGCCGCACGATCAGCGTCGTGTGGATGCTCTGGCCGGGTGGCGACACCCAGACTCGCCCCTTGGTGCCTCGTCCAGCGGTCTGCTCGTCGGCCACGACGACCGCGCCGTGCGGCGCGCCAGCATCTGCCAGGCGACGGGCGTCGTCCATCGTGGATGTCGTCTGCACCGAGTAGTGCAGCTCGCGAGCGATGGTTTCGGTCGTCAGCAGAGCGCGGACCCGGTCAAGGTCGAGTCGGCGTTCGGGCGGCAGCAGCGAGGGTTCAGACATGCTCGAAGAGTAGTCTCCCTGCGCTGCGATTGGGCGGAGAAACGAAGCGACCCCGAGCTGGGCGGCTCGGGGTCGCGCATGTTCGCCCAGGTGTCCGGGCGACGTTTGGTCTCAGCGGCTAGGAGGCGCCCACCTCCACTGCGCTGCGTCGTCGGTACCTGGGCGAGAGTTGGCTATGTCCCAAGTTGCATCACCTCCTTTCCTGCCTCACATGGTAGCAGAACACGAAGGCGGGTGCGAGCTACAGCGCGGCGGTGACTTCTCGGACGGAGTCCTCGACGATGGTGAGGATTTCGTTGACTTGCTCTTCGGTGGCCACAAGCGGTGGGGCGAGGAGGTAGCCGTCGTTGCGGACTCGGCTGATTAGGCCGCGGCTCTGGCAGGCCTTGAGCAGCTTCGCGCCCATCGCGTCCGACGCCGGGAACGCCTCGTCCGTTTCGGGATCCTTGAGGATGTCGAAGCCGCACATGAAGCCGAGACCGCGCACGTTGCCGATGTGCGGATTCTCGGTCAGGCGCTGCAGACCCTCGAGCAGCTGTTGGCCGCGAGCGGCGGCGTTCTCGACCAGTCCCTCGTCCTCGAAGATTTGCAGGTTGCGCAGTCCGACGGCGGCGCCGGCCGGGTGTCCGGAGTTCGTGTATGCGTGCATGAACTTGCCGGGACCCTCGGTGATCGTGTCGTGGACCTCTTTGGACCAGATCGCGGCGCCCATCGGGATGTAGCCGGACGTGATCGCCTTGGCGATCGACATCATGTCGGGCTGGACGTCGAAGTGCTCGAGTGCGAACCACTTGCCTGTGCGTCCGAAGCCGGTGATCACTTCGTCCGCGATGAGCAGCACCTCGTAGCGGTCGCAGACGTCTCGCAAGCGCGGGAAGTAATCGTCGGGCGGCGGGTAGACGCCGCCGGCGCCCTGCACGGGTTCGGCGATCACGGCAGCGACCGAATCAGGACCTTCCTGCTCAATCGTCGCCACGATGTTGTCGATCATCAGGTTGCCGCTGTCGATGCGGCCGCCGCCGGTCGGTGTGGCGTCGGGCGTCGTCGCGTTGATGATGTCCGGGACGGGACGGCCGAACTGCGGCTTGAAGACCTGCATGCCTGTGGCTGCAGTCATCGCGACGGTGTTGCCGTGATAGGCCTCGACGCGGGTGATGATCTTCTGCTTCTCAGGGCGGCCCTTCTGAATCCAGTAGAAGCGCGCCGCCTTGACGTTGGTCTCGTTGGACTCGGAGCCGGAGTTGGTGAAGTAGACCGCCTGCATGTTGTCGTAGGCGAGCTCGATCACCTTCTTGGCCAGACGAATTGCCGGCTCGTTGGTGTAGCCCTCGTAGGAGTTTGAGAAGCCCAGCTTCGACATCTGCTCGAGCGCGGCCTGACCGAGTTCCTCGCGACCGTGTCCCACGGCGACGTTCCAGAGCGCTGCCAGGCCGTCGATGTAGCGGCGGCCGTCGGCACCGTAGATGTACACGCCCTCGCCGCGCTCGAACATCACCGGCTCCTGGTGAAAGTCGGGGTGGAAGAGTGGGTGAACCCAGTGCTGTAGGTCGTCTTCAACCAGTGCGCGGTATTGGATGTAGTCCATCGTCGAGCTCCAGGGCATTCGAGGCGTCTCTGGCGACAGGGTATGCGCTCACTCGCTAGGGCGATAGACGCGACTGAATCACTTCTCGCGCGACCTCGCGGTCGTCCCAGGTCTCGATGCGGTCGGCATAGATCATGGTCGGCTCCGCCCCCTTGCCCGCGATCAGGACCAGGTCATCCGCTTGGGCCAGCTCGACCGCGCGCTCAATGGCGTCACGTCGATCAGGACGCTTGTCGAACGACTCCCCGCCTGACGCCGCGAAGTGGCCGGCGATCTCCTCGACCATTTCAGTCGGATCCTCCGAGCGGGGGTTCTCATTCGTGATCACCGTGTGGTCGGCGAGTCGAGCAGCGGCATCGGCCATACTGACCTTGCGCTGCGGGTCACGCTCCCCAGCGACGCCGAAGACGAGGATCAGACGTCCCTGCACATGCGGCTTGAGCGTCTGCAGAGCCAGTTCCAGCGCGGGACCGGTCGCCGCCGCGTCCACGATCACCGTGAACGGCTGGCCCGCGTCGACTGGCTCCATGCGTCCAGGCACGGGGCGCAGATCTGCGAGTGCCCGTTGCATCGCAACGGGTCCGACCCCGAGCGACCATGCCGCGCCTGCGGCGAGCGCCAGATTGCCGAGGTTGTAGCTGCCGGGCATGGAGAGCCGCGAGCCGAGCGCTCCGGCTGGAGTCACCAGTCGGACATCTGACCCGCCTACATCCTGCGTCGAGGCCTGGACGCTCACATCGCTGACAGTGTCCGGCTGCGCCGTCACGATCGTGCTCTGGCCGCTGTGCGCCGTGGCGATGGTGTCTCGGAGCGCATCCTCCGCTCGGACGACGGCGGTTCCTCGCGCGTGGGCATCGAGCGATTGGAAGAGCTTCAGCTTCGCCGCGAGATAGCGCTCGCGAGTTCCGTGAAAGTCGAGATGGTCGTCGGCCAAGCCCGTGAAGACGGCAACCCGAGGGTTGATGCCGTCAACACGGTTGAGTTCGAGTCCATGTGAACTGACTTCCAGAACGGCGTGCGTATCTCCGGCGGCGACCATCTCGGCAAGCTTCGCCTGGATGATGTCCGCTTCCGGCGTGGTTTCGCCGGTCTCGTTGCGACGAAACTCACCGCCGATGTGGAACTCGACACCGTTGAGCAGACCGCTGCGGTATCCCGCTGCCGAGAGCATCGCGTGGGTGAGATACGTGGTCGTGGACTTGCCGTCGGTGCCAGTCACGCCCACAACCGTCAGGCGCTGAGCTGGGAAATCGTGGAAGGCGGCGGCAATCTTAGCCAGCGCGGATCGGGTGTCGTCGACCGCAACGACTGCTACATCGGGGTGTGCGTCGGCGACGGGCTGCCAGACATCGCGACGGTCGGCCTGGACGATCAGCGCGGAAGCGCCGTTGGCGGCAGCCGCTTCCAGGAAGTGATGCCCGTCGACCGAGAATCCAGGAATCGCAACGAACAGACTGTCGGTCGTGACCTGGCGAGAGTCCTGCGTCACATCCGCCACAGTGATGTCATTTCGCGGCGGGTCAACGTCCAGCGATGCCTCGCGCAAGATTCGCGTGAGCAGTTTGGTCATGGCACGTCGGTTTCCAGTGATCTCGCAGGCCGCTTGCGCCAGGCCGCCTGTAAGCCGGGTTCTGTACCCGATGGTTGTGCATCGGGCGGCGGCCATCCATCTGGGACGACGGTTACCCGCCGCCTCGAGCGACCTACCCGGAGGCGGCCCGGGACGAGCCGACGCCTCCCTATTTGGTCTTGCTCCGGGCGGGGTTTGCTCAGCCGGTCGGTCACCCGACCGCTGGTGCGCTCTTACCGCACCATCTCACCCTTACCGCCGACGCCGCCGCACTACGCAAACGCGAGGCGCGGCGTCGGGTTGGCGGTGTGTTTCTGTGCGCTTTCCGTCAGGTCGCCCTGCCTGGGAGTTACCCAGCGCCCTGTCCCGTGGAGCCCGGACTTTCCTCGACGCACTGGCCGAAGCCGTTGCGCCGCGACCGCCCGGCGGCCTGGCGCCTCCACTCTATCGCGCTAGGGTCCGTGTCCCCGTGCGCGTCAACTCAACTCCCAGCGCCCCGACGGGGGACGGCAGCGCTAGCGACGATCCAACGCGTCGTTCGCGAGCGCGTCGGCTCGCTGATTGAGATGGCGTCGGACGTGCGATGCCTGAAAGTGGTCGAGCTGGTCAATCAGATCGCTGAGCTGTTCGAAGAGCGGCTTCAGGTCCTTATGTCGAACTCGGTAGCGGCCCTGCAGCTGGCGCACGATCAACTCCGAATCGAGCCGCAGTTCAAGCTCGGTGGCGCCGGCTGCGAGGGCGGCCTCGACCGCGGCGATCGCGCCGTGGTACTCGGCCACGTTGTTCGTCGTTCTGCCAATCCGATTGCCCCAGGCGTCCCGCTCGGAACCATCGGGGTCGCAGAGCACCGCGCCGTAGGCGGCGGGGCCGGGATTGCCGCGAGAGGCACCATCGGCGTAGGCGATCAGACGCATGCTCGGCAGCATATCGGCCGCGTCGGCGGCTCAAGCGTTGAAGTGGGTCGTGACTGAATCATCGAAGACGACGACACGCGACACCAGGTGCTCGATCAGTTCGCGCTGCTTCGTAAAGGGCAAGTCGCCCCACTCTTCGCGAACCTGTTGCACCCGTTGCTCACGCAGCCGGCGACGCTCGCCGTCCCGCTCGTGCGCCAACGCGCGACTCTGCAGATCGGACAGATCGGCGTGGGCCGATTCCCACTGTTCGACGATCGTTGCGCCGGCCTCGCCCAGCGCGGGCTGCGTGGGATCGCCGGCGGAGGCATCCTCGAGCAGCAGGGCCAGACTGCGCTCGATGGCGCGCAGCCTCGCGCTGGCCGCGGACAGGGCGACGGCGGTCTCCGCGGCCAGCGCGGTGGCGTCACGCCCAATGTTCAGGACGGTCGCTTCGCCGCCGCCTTGGTCACCCCGAATCTGCGCCACAACGGCTTGCTCAAGCTCGTCTGCGCGGCGCGTGTGGTAACCGCCGACCGATTGGTTCGTGCGCGCCTCAGATTGGTAGTAGCGGTAGGCGACTGACTCACGTTCGCCGCCATCGGTGCGGCGTTGATGCCGCCGGGTGACACCGATCATGCGGGTCTGGTCCTCGCCGCACCAGACGAGGCCGGCCAGCAGGAAGTCGGACGGATGGCTCACGCCGGTCGCGGTGCGCCGTTCTGCCATCTGCTTGCCGACCTGGTGGAAGTCGGGTTCGGAGATGATCGCCGGATGATTGCCGTCAACGCTGACACCGAGTCGGTCGTACCGGCCGATGTAGACCGGATTGCGTAACAGGTCACGGATCGTGACCATGCTCCAGTTGCGCCCGCGCCGAGTTCGGTATCCGTCGGCGTTGAGCCGCTGCGCAATCCGGCGGATGCCCAATCCTTCGCGCAGACTGAGGCTGAACATGCGACGAACGACCTGCGCCTCATCGTCGTCGATCTCGTAGCGGCCGTCGGTGCCGACTCTGTAGCCGTAGGGAGGACGGCCGATGGCCTGACCGAGCTTCGCCCGCTCGATCATCCGCGCGCGGCGGGTGTCGGAGGATGGTTCGTCACTCGCCGCCGCGCGCCACAGCGTCACCAGCGATGCGTCGTCAATCGGACCGTCGTCCAGCGAGACCACGTGAACGCCGCGCGCTCGCAACTGTAAGACGGTACGCACGGCCTGCGTCGGATCGGCGCCGAAGTGCTCAAACGACTGCGCGACCACGACGGTGAAGCCGCGCGCTTGCTCGCTGAGGTGGCGCAGCAGCTGGGCCATGCCATAGCGCTCACGGTCGGGCGATTCGGCCGAGGCGGAGGCGTCGAGGAATGTCGCCGTCGGTTCAAAGCCGTGCGACTCGCAGTACCCGAGAAACGACGCGTGTTGCTGCACCAACGTCGCCGCCACGCCGTTGCCGCGGACCGGCCCTGCTATCTGGTCAGGGAGCTGCGAGAGATAGCCGATGGCACGCACGCTGCAATGCTATGCGGTTGCCGCCGGGAGTACTAGATCACACGCAGAATGCATCCACAGGATGGACAATCGACCACGCGGTTGCCGCGACGCGCGCGGGTCACTGCGACGGTCGGCACCATCAGTCTGCACTCGTCGCAGACTCCGCCAGTCACGGTCGCGACGACGCGCGGACGGCGGCGGCGGTACTGGTCATAGACGGCGAGCTCTTCGTCGGCAATCTGCCCGCGCACCTCTGCAATCTGCCGAGCGTGCTCGTCGACCTGCTCCTGCGCGGACGCCTGCTCGGAGCGCAGCTGAGCCTGTCTGGCGTTCCAGGCATCGACGACATTGGTGCGCAAGGTCATCAGCCACGAGCTGGCGTCGCGGGCGGCTTCGGCAGCCTGACTGGCGCGCGTCTCAGCATCCTTCGTCGGCGATAGCTGTTGACGCTGCGAGTAGAGGTCGCGCTGCAACTCTTCGAGCGTGCGGTGATCGGTGATCGTGCCCGAATAGAGCCTCGCATCGGCGGCTTCGATCCGACGCTCAGCCGTCTGCACATGCGCGTGCGCCTCGCGCGCGGAGAGCTCGGCGCGGCGGACCTCGTCGGCCTGCGCCTCAACCTCGGCGTCGAGCTGTGCCAGGAACGGTGGATCGGAAATCTGCTCGACGATGGTCTGCAGCTCACGGATCGCGCGGTCGCGCTGGATGTCGATCTCCTGCAGCGCTTGCAGTCCTTCGAGGTCCATATGCGGCTCGTTTTCAGCTGGTGCGTCGACGCGCGACTCGCGGTTGCACTAAGTGGGCATTCTGAGTGTATGCCCGACCACTGCGATATCCAACATCCCAAGTCATGCTCCGACCAACGCGCCTCACAGCGCTGATGCGCTGATACGCTGATCACACGATGACAGCCCATGATTGCGGTGCGGGCGCCCCCGCGGGCCACGGACCGATCCGAACGACAGCCTCGCTGCTGATCAACGTCTCGACCCTGCTGCAGGAGCCGATTGGATCCTTGCGGCACTTCGAGATTGACGGCGCACGCGGAGCCGGCCTGCCATCTCCAGTCAGTGGCACGCTGCGTCTGCTGCGAACCGATCAGTCGCTGCTCGCCACGGCGGAACTCACGACCTCGGTGACCGATCTGTGCGGATCTTGCCTGAACGACCTGGTGCTTGAGCTTGACGTCGACTTCGACGAAGAGTTTTGGCCACACGTGGATGCGATCACCGGCATGGCGCTTGATCCGCCACCGGAGCGCTCCGGATTCTCTGTGGTCGACGGGCAGATCGACTTGTCAGAGGCCGTGCGACAATATGTGGAGATGAGCCGTCCGATGAGTCCTCGCTGTGTGGAGGACTGCCCTGGTATGGAGATTGAGGAACCGAGCGAGGAACCCGCAGACCCGAGATGGGCGGCACTCGCGACCCTGAAACTGACGACCGAAGGAGACTGACATGCCACCGCTTCCCAAGCGAAAGTACGCCAAAACGCGCCAACGCCTGCGCCGTCAGCACCACGCGGTGCGACGTCCCAAGCTGGTCGTCTGCCCCGATTGCAATGAGACGCACCAGGCGCACCACATCTGTTGGGCCTGCGGCTCCTACCGCGGCCGCAACGTGGTCGAGCTGGAGGACTAGCGTGTCCGACGCCGCCAGCGCCTGGCTCTTCCCTGGGCAGGGCGCCCAGGAGGTCGGCATGGGCCGCGACCTCTACGACGCGGTGCCCCAAGCCCGCGCCGTCTTCGAAGAGGCCGACGACGCGCTCGGCCGCTCCCTCTCGAGCATCATCTTCGAGGGTCCCGACGATGTTCTGCGCCAGACGATCAACACGCAACCCGCGATCCTGGTCGCGTCGCTCGCCGCCTGGCAGGCGGCGACAGCGCTGGGGCATCCCGCGCTCGCAGACGCGCCGATCTGCGCCGCCGGGCACAGCATGGGCGAGTACTCGGCGCTGGTCGCGGCCGGCGCGCTGACCATCTCGGAGGCGGTTCGCCTCGTCGCCAAGCGCGGCGAGTTGATGCAGGCCGCGGGCGAGCAGAATCCAGGCACGCTCGCCGCCGTGTTGGGCATGGACGAAGCGGATGTCGTCGCGGCCTGTGAAGAGACTGGCGCTGAAGTCTGCAACCTGAACGCGACCGGCCAGATCGTGATCGGCGGCGCAGTGCCGGCGGTCGAGGCGGCGGCGCAGCTGGCCGAAGAGCGCGGCGCGCGGCGCGTGGTCATGCTCAACGTCGGCGGCGCGTTTCACACCTCGCTGATGGCCCCCGCCGCCGAGTCGATGCAACCGCTCTTGGCTGATGCAGAGATTTCCGACCCGATCACCCCGGTCATCGGCAACGTCGAAGCGGCGTCGCTGAGCACCGCCGATCAGGTTCGCGCCGACCTGACCGCTCAGATTCGCCGGCCCGTTCGTTGGGAAGACACGGTGCTGCGAATGAACGACATGGGCGTCACCCGGTACATCGAGATTGGACCGGGTAAGGTGCTGACCGGCCTGGTGCGAACGACACTGCGTCCACTCAAGCTGGCCGAACCGCCCGAGTTGATCAACATCAACGATCGGGAGAGCGTTGGCAGCTAACGCGTCGAATCGACAGGTGAAGCGTCCCACCGCTGAGGACAACGAGCGCGTCCGCGCCTTCTGCGCGCTGTACGAGGCCGAGTTCAAGCGGTGTACGGCAACAGAGGCGCTCGAGCGCAGCGAGTCAGACGCCCCCATGTCGGCGGAGCGGGCCAGACGTGCACGGGCCCTGGTCGAGGGCGTCGATCAGCGTCGCGCCGAACTCGATGCGCTGATCGACTCAGCGCCCGACAAGCTGCCAGCCGACATGATCACGCTCGTCGACCGTGCCATCTTGCGCATTGCGCTGTATGAGATGCTCTTTGATAATGGCGCGGTACGCTCGAATACGGCCGTGCGGCGCGGAGTGTCGCTGGCCAAGCGGTTTGGCGGCGACGGCAGCCGGCGCTTTGTCACCGGCGTACTGAAGTCCGTCGAGCGAGACCATCTGCAGGCTGGGACTGCGGAGTAGCGGAGGAAAGCAGCATGGCACTGTTCGATCGCATCAAAGACATCATCGTCGACCAACTCTCGGCCGACCCCGACGACGTCAAGCCGGAGGCCTCGTTCGTCGACGATCTCGGCGCCGATTCCCTGGACCTCGTCGAGCTGATCATGTCGTTCGAGGACGAGTTCCGCGACGAGGTACCGGACCTCGAGATTTCCGACGAGGACGCCGAAGGCATCGGAACCGTCCAGGACGCCATCGACTTCCTCGTCGGCAAGGGCGTCTCGGACGAGTAAACTCCCGCCCGCCGATCGTCGCGCGTGCGACTCGCGATCCTGCCAATCGAGTACGCTGACAGCCGATGAACATCTTCGGCGTCGGCATTCCTGAAATCCTCGTCGTGCTGCTGCTGGCGGCCCTGATCTTCGGGCCCGGCAAGCTGCCTGAGATCGCCGGTCAGTTTGGCCGCGCGATCCGCGAGCTGCGCGAGTACGCCCGAGACTTCCGCGACGAGTACCTGACCGACTTCGAAGAGGTACGCGAGGAATTCATCGAGCAGCGATTCGAGCTACAACAGATTGACGCCGACATTCGCGACGACCTCGCACAAGCGCAAGCCGATGTGCGCGGTGCCGTGCGCGACGCCGAAGTGATGACCGAAGACGCCATCGCCGCCGCCAAAGATCAGGACGGCGGCTCTACATCCGAGTCGTCGGCTTCAGCCTCCGGCAATGGCGGGGTCACCGAGAGCGATCAACGCGCGGTCCGGCGTATGCGTCGCCGACCGGTCGTCCGTCCACGCCGGGCCACCGCTTCGGCATCGGCCGCAACGGCCGACGAGACCGTAGAGCCCGCGCGGCCGTCCAACGTCATCTCGCTCAACCGCCGACGTAGGGAGCTCGACCGCGATGTCCAGTAACGGACGGGCGCACGGCTGATGGCCTCGCAACCGGTCGCCGAGCCGCCGGATCCGGCCGCGCTGGACATCGTCGACGATCAGTTCGGCGACCAGCCGCCGCCCGACCAACCGCCGGGCGCGGAGCTGACACTCGGCGAGCACCTGAACGAGATTCGTCAGCGGCTCACCGTCGCGGTCCTCACGCTGGTCCTGACCACCGTCGTGACGCTCGTCTTCGCCTCGACGATCCTCGACTACCTGCTCGAGCCCGGCCGCCAGGCGCTGCCAGACTTCCAACCGATCTTCACCGAGCTGCTGGGCTTCATCGGTGCGTACATCAAGATTTCCCTGATGCTCGGTCTCGCCGGCGCGATGCCAGTGATCGTGTACCAGATCTACGCGTTCATCCATCCCGGACTGACGCGCGACGAGCAGAAGTGGGTCATGCCGATTGTTGGCCTGGCCACGGTCGCCTTTGCTTGCGGCGGCGCATTTGCCTTCTTCATCGGTTGGCCGCCCGCCCTGACGTTCCTGCTCAACTTCGGTAACGAGATTGCCGATCCGCAGGTGCGAATCAACAACTACATCGACATGCTGACCCGCTTTGTGATCTGGACCGGCATTGTGTTCGAGCTGCCGCTGTTCTTGATGGGATTGGGTGCGATCGGGCTGGTCACGTCGAGGCGGTTGCTGGGCATGTGGCGTTGGGCGATCATCGGCGCGTTCCTGCTGGCCGCGCTGATCACGCCCTCGATTGACCCGGTCACCCAGACCTTTGTCGCCGTGCCCACGTTGGGGCTGTACATCCTCGGCATCGCGCTCGTGCGCCTGGTCGAGAATCGCACGGTGATCCCGGTGATCGAATCGGACCTCGATGCCGACGATCCAGACGGCCAGCCGGCATAGGGAACGGGACAAGACCGCGTGGATCGCGAATTCGTCGAGCTGTTGAACGTCAAGATTGCGGGCTGCACGGCGTGCCGCCTGCATCAGGGCCGCACGCAGACCGTGCCCGGCGACGGCGATCCCAACGCGGAGCTCATGTTCATCGGCGAAGCGCCCGGCGCGAATGAAGATAAGATCGGGCGCCCCTTCGTCGGACGCGCCGGCCAATTGCTCGACGACCTGCTCGCCGAGGTCGGCTTCACCCGGCCTGAGGTGTTTGTGGCCAACGTCGTCAAGTGCCGGCCGCCGGAGAATCGCAATCCGCAGGCAGACGAGATCGGCTGCTGCGAGGTATATCTGCGTGAGCAGATCGAAGGCATCCGCCCCAAGCTCATCGTGCTGCTGGGCTTGTTTGCGACGCAGTACTTTCTGCCCGACGCGCGCATCGGACAGGTACGCGGCCAGCCACACCAGACCGGTCCGTGGCTGGTCCTGCCCGTCTATCACCCGGCCGCGATCCTGCGCAATCCCAGCCTGCGCGAGGTGACGCAGCAGGATTTCGCGCTGATCCGTCCGCTGTTGGCACAGTCTGAACGGCCGCCGCAACAACCGCGGCCCAGCGGCCACTCGCACGGACCAGCGGACGACGACTCACAACGGTCGCTGCTGTAGCGGCCGCCACATCCTGGATGGACTGCACGATGACATCGATGGACTCAGAGATCGCGGCGGGCATGCTGCGGATGGTGCCGTTGGGCGGACTCGGCGAGATCGGCCGCAACATGATGGTGTACGAAACCGCCGATGACTTGATCATCGTCGACGCCGGCTTCCTCTTCCCCACGGACGACATGCACGGCGTCGACTACATCCTGCCCGAGACGACGTATGTCCTGGAGCGCAGGCACAAGCTGCGCGGGTACCTGATCACGCACGGTCACGAGGATCACATCGGCGCGCTGCGCTTCCTCCTGCCCGATCTGCCGGCGCCGATCTACGCGCCGCCGCTCGCCGCCGGGCTGATCCAGTGGCGGCTGGAGGAACAGGGCATCCTTGACGCGACGTTTCACATGGCCGACGAATCTTCCAGCTTCGATTTCGGTTCGATGACGGCGGAGTACTTTCCCGTCGCCCACTCGATCCCCGACGCATTCGGGATCGCGCTGCGCACGCCCGCCGGCCTCGTGGTTCATACGGGCGACTTCAAGATTGACCACACGCCAGTGATGTCAGCGCCGACCGATCTGCAGCGGCTCGCGGCCTACGGACAGGAGGGCGTACGACTGCTCTGTTCCGACTCCACGTATGCGGATCAGACCGGCGTGACGCCGTCTGAGACGGTCGTCGGCGACAAGTTGGCCGAAGTCCTGCTGACCGCGCCGGGCCGTGTGATCATCGCCACATTCGCCTCGCAGATCGCGCGGATCCAGCAGATCATCGACGCCGCGGAAGAATCCGACCGCGTCGTCTACGCGACCGGCCGCTCGATGGAAAAGAACCTTGAGATGTGCCAACGGATGGGCTACGTGCAGGCCGACAAGCGGCGTCTGCGGCCAATCACCGACCTTGGCTCCGCGCACGACGAGAACACGGTCATCGTCTGCACTGGCGCACAGGGCGAGCCGACCGCGGCGTTGTCGCGGATGGCCAAGGGATCGCACCGCGACATCGAGCTCAAGGCCGGCGACACCGTGGTGCTGTCGTCGTCGCCGATTCCGGGCAACGAGTCGGCCGTCAACTCGACGATCAACCATCTCTTCCGTCGCGGCGTGGAGGTGATGGCGGTCTCATCTGGTCATCAGCATGTGCATGTTCGCGGCCACGCAGCTCAGGAGGAGCTCAAGACGGTCCTTGCGTTGACCGAGCCGCAGGCCTTCGTGCCGATCCACGGCGAGTTTCGCCACCTCGCGCTGCATTCGAAACTGGCCGAGGACATGGCCATCGCCGAAGGTGAGCGCCACATCCTGCTCGATGGTGACGTGCTGGAGCTGAGCGAAGACGCGTCCGCGGTGGTCGGACAGGTCAGCGCGGAGTACATCTTCGTCGACGGCGAAAACGTCGGCGGCGTCAAGCAGACCACCATTCGCGAGCGGCAGAAGCTCGCGGGCGACGGCATCCTGCTCGTCGCCGCGCCGCTTCAGGGCGAGAACGGCCCGCTCGCTGGCGAGGTTCAGGTCGCCGCGCGTGGATTCGCCGAGGCGGAGATCACGCCGAGCATCTGCGAGGGCGCGGCCCGCGTCGCGCGCGAGGCGCTGCAATCGCCAGAACCAGGCAAGAAGCCCCGCAACTGGGAAAAACGACGGAAACATGCACAGCAACAGGTGTCGACGTTCCTGAGACAGGAGACGCGGCAACGCCCTATGGTGGTTGTGGTGGCGGTGCGGGTCTAGCGCAGGCAGCGCGCAGACCGGCCGCAGCGGCGGCGAGTGACCATGGCGACACGGACCAAGACGCAGCGGACGCGCAGACCGCTGCCCGATCTCATCTCTCTCTGGGTTGCACAGCATCGCGCGCTGTCGCTCGGCCTCGCCGTCGCTGCGGCGGCCGTGCTGTTCGCCATCTGGACATCGATCTCCGCGCTCCCGCTGGATGATGCTCGCAACACGGTCATCGAGTGGCTCGGCGGCGGCGTGTATCTGGTGTCGGCAGCGCTGATCCTCGTCGCACTGTCGCTGGGCAGCCAGCGGACGCGGACGCTGCTGCGGACTGAGCGCCGAGCGCAGCGATACACGACGGCAGCCATCCTGTCTCTGATCGCCGCCTGGGGAATCGCCGGCGCGATCTCGCCCGACGCATTGCTTGGTGGCGTATCTCTATCCGAGCACAGCGCTGGCGGCCGCGTCGGCGCGTGGTTCGACTCCGTGATCGGTTGGGCGTTGATCGCGGCCTTCGTGCTGGTCGCGGCGGTCGTCGCCGCACCGTCGCAAGCACGGTCAGTCGGCAGAGCGCTGGGGCATCAACTCAAACGGGTCGCGCGCGGCGCGGGTTCGTGGACTCGGGAACACGGCCCTGGAATCGTCGTCGCCGTTGGCCAGGGCCTGTGGACGGCTCTGGTCGTCTTGGCGCGATGGCTCTGGATCGGTCTGCGTTGGTGGTTCCGAGAAGTGTGGGACGCATTGCGGGTCATCGGACGCCAGATTGCGGGGCTCTTCCGCCGGCCGTCGCAAGAGAGTGGGGATACGCCCGTCCCGCAGCCCGCTTCGACGCCGCAGTCCACATCGCAGTCCAGGCCGCGCCCTCCGTCGACATCGCAGGCACCAGACGAGTCCTGGCCACCGCTCACGACGACAGACGCCGCGCCCGAGACCGAGCCTGAGCCGCTGGACGCCGGCGAGGACGCGGAGCGCCAGCTGCCGCTAGTGCCGGCCGATGCGGAACCACCTTCGACCCTGCGCACCCTCGAACGGACCGCCGCGGACGGTTGGCGGCTGCCTCCGATCGACCTGCTCGACGAGGATTCAGCAGAAACGCTCCGCTCGGACGCCGAACAGCAAGCGCAGATCATCGTGGAAACGCTCGCTTCCTTCGGCGTCGACGCCACCGTCACCCAGATCAACGAGGGTCCCGCTATCACTCAGTTCGGCGTCGAGCCTGGCTGGGAGGTCAAGACGCGCCAAGTGCCGCTCAGGGACGCTGCCGGCGCTCAGGTTGTGGACGAGTACGGCCGACCGCAGACGGTGACCGAGGAAGTATCGCGCTCGAGAGTCCGCGTTAACCGCATCACGCGGCTCGCCGACGATCTCGCGCTTGCGCTGGCTGCTCCGTCGATTCGGATCGAGGCGCCCGTGCCGGGGCAGCCGATCGTCGGCGTGGAGGTGCCGAACGCAGATCGCCGCATCGTCGGGCTGCGGTCGCTGGTGGCGTCGGAGGAGTTTCAGCTGCGCGCAGCCGACGGCGGCCTGCCGATCGCGCTGGGACGCGACGTGACGGGCAAGCCGGTGATCGCCGATCTCACCCGCATGCCGCATCTCCTGATTGCCGGCGCCACAGGATCAGGCAAGTCGGTCTGCATCAACACCATCATCACGTCGCTGCTCATGCAGAAATCGCCGGAAGAGATCCGGCTCGTGCTCGTTGACCCGAAGCGCGTCGAGCTGACGGGCTATGCGTCCGCGCCGCATCTCGCCTTCTCGCGCGTCGTCACCGAGCCCGATGAGGTGGTCTCAGTGCTCGGCGTGGTGGTGGCAGAGATGGACCGCCGCTATCGACGCCTCGAAGATCGCGGCGCGCGCAACATTGTCGCCTACAACGCGCTCGCCGACGTGGACAAGCCCTTGCCATATTGGGTCGTCGTCCTGGACGAGCTCGCCGACATGATGATGGCCGCCGCAGCGGAGGTCGAAGGGCAGCTGGTGCGTTTGGCGCAGCTTGCCCGCGCGGTCGGCATTCACCTGGTCGTCGCGACGCAACGACCGTCTGTCGACGTGGTCACTGGTCTGATCAAGGCGAACTTTCCGACTCGAATCGCCTTCGCCACGACGTCGCAGACGGACGCGCGCGTGATCATGGACCGAACCGGCGCAGAGAAGTTGATGGGCCGCGGCGACATGCTGTTTATGTCGTCCGACACGATTCAGCCGCGCCGCGTCCAGGGCACCTACGTCTCGGACGCCGAGATCGAACGCATCCTCGAATCCTGGTCGCCGCCAGAGCAGGAGTTGCTGGAGGAATCCCGTGACATCGACAACCCATCAGCAACGGGCGGTTCGCTCGATGCGGCGCTGGAGGAGATGGCTGCCGACACCGAGTTCGCCGCCAGTGAGCTCGCGGCGCGCCGGGCGCAATCGGATCTGCGCATGCTGACCGCCACGTTGGACACGGTGCTCGAAGCGGAAGAGTCAGAAGAAGCGGACGTAGAACGGTCAGCCTCGGACGAGCCGGACATCGTGCTCGAAGCGCCTGCGGGCGGAGCTGACAACGCCCCGGAGCTTGACACGCGGCTCTCAGAAGCAGCTGAGCTGGCGCGGGACTTTGAGCGCGTCTCTGCGTCGCTCTTGCAGCGGCGGATGCGGCTGGGACGGCCGCGCGCCGAGCGGCTGATTGAGCAGCTCGAGCAGACAGGGGTCGTGGCGCCCGCGGAAGGCGGGACATCACGCCGCGTCCTGCGCCGTTAGGCGTCGACCGGGGCGCCGCCGACTGAGAGCAGGATCGGGTCAAACGGATCGACGGTGTCGCCCGGCAAGAACGACATGTGGTCAGCGCCGGGCTCATCGACACTCGCCTCGCTGCGCAGATACTCGGGCCAGCGGAAGAGGAACATGCGCTCGCGCCGCTCCAGGCCGCGCAGTCGGCGCGCGCCCATGTCGACCCAGAAGTCGTCGGCGATTTGGTGTCCGACGTGCTGCTGCAACGCTTCGGAGACGACGATGGAGCCACCTCGTCCCTTGGCCATGATTCGCGCCGCCATGTTGACCGTACGGCCCAGAATGTCACCACCGGGTCGAAGGATCACATCGCCGCGGTGAACGCCCATGCGCACGTGGACCGGCCAATCGGCGCCCAACCGCTCGCTGCGGACCGTCACCTGCGCCTGGATTCGCGCAGCGCAGCGGAGCGCATCCATCCCGTCGGCGAAGACGATCAGGAAGCCGTCGCCGGTCAGCTTGACCTCGAAGCCGGCGTGGCGGTGCAGCTCCTCGCGGACGATTTGGTTGTGCTCGTCAATGATCGATTCCCACGCGTAATCGCCCAGATGCTCGGTGAGATGCGTCGAGTCTTCGATGTCGGTGAAGAGCACGGTGGCCGCTTCGCCCTGTTGAGGCAGCAGCGAGGCGGTCAACGCCCGGCCGCAGCGGGGGCAGAACAGCGATCCCTGAGGCGGCAGCTCACCGCAAAAGGCGCAGGCGCGCGACTCGTCTGCTGGGTCAGCGCCCAGCCATGACGGCGGCGCGTCCGCCATCGTCAGGCGGCTGCGGTCTGACCGGTTCAAATCCACCACGGCTGCACACTCTCCGATTACCCGCCGTCCGAGCGGGCGCGTGCGTCACGGCACCCATGCGATTGAGTGCTGACGTCGGCTTGAAGGTATCAAGCTTCACGGCGCATCGCATATGTCAGCGGCTCTTGAGCGATCGCGCAGGCGAGACACGTTACGTCATTAACGCTGAGATGATGCAGGCTCCTTCCTGCGCAGGGGACGTCGGCGGCGACCGTACGCCTGATCGCTCCAGAGCTGCAGGTCTTCGCCCAGCGCAGCCTGGTCGCGGCGCAGCTCCACAATCTGGTCGCGAAGTGCCGCAGCCTTCTCAAACTCGAGGTCGCGGGCGGCCTGCTTCATGCGCAACTCCAGCTCGGAGATCATCCGCGCCACCTGATCCGGGGTCATGTCGTCTGGGATGGTCGCGCCCAGCCCGGCCCCGAACGGCGCCGCATCCTCCGCGACGGCCTGCAGTTCCATGTCCTCGCGGACCTGATCGGCGACATCGGAGGCAATGTCGCGAATCTCCTTCGTGATTCCAACCGGCGTGATGTTGTTGGCCAGGTTGTACTCGTGCTGCGCCTGCCGTCGGCGGTGAGTCTCGTCCATCGCCCGACGCATGGAATCGGTGACGCGATCGGCGTACAGGATCGCGTGCGAATTGACGTGTCTGGCGGCGCGGCCGATCGTCTGCACCAGCGAGCTCTCGTTGCGCAGGTAGCCCTCCTTGTCGGCGTCCAGCACCGCCACGAGCGAGACCTCCGGCAGGTCCAAGCCTTCGCGCAGCAGATTGATCCCGACCAGGCAATCGAAGACGCCCAGTCGCAGGTCGCGCAAGACCTCGACTCGCTGGAACGCATCCTGCTCCGAATGCAGGTAGTAGGTGCGAATGCCCACCTCACGCAGATAGTCGGCCAGGTCCTCGGCCATCTTCTTGGTCAGCGTGGTCACGAGCGTGCGCTCGCCACGCTCCGAGCGAGTCCTGATCTCCGACACCAGATCGTCGATCTGGCCATCAGTGGGGCGCACCTCGACATCGGGATCGAGCAGTCCTGTGGGGCGGATCAGCTGCTCGATGATCTGCGCTGAATGGTTGCGTTCATAATCCGCCGGGGTCGCCGAGACGAAGACGACCTGATTGATGTGCCGCTCAAACTCGTCGATGTTGAGCGGTCGGTTGTCGATTGCCGAGGGCAGGCGGAAGCCGAAATCGACCAGGGTCTGCTTGCGCGACGTGTCGCCACCGTACATCCCACGCACCTGCGGGATGGTCATGTGCGACTCGTCGATGAACAGCAGCCAATCCTCAGGGAAGTAATCGAGCAGGGTCCACGGCGTCGAACCGGCGGCGCGGCGGGCCAGGTGTCGCGAGTAGTTCTCGATGCCCGGGCAGTAGCCGGTCTCGCGCAGTGTCTCCAGGTCGTAGCGCACGCGTTCTTCCAGCCGCGCCGCCTCAAGAATGCGGTCTTCCCGCTTCAGGTCTTCCAACCGTTGAGCCAGCTCAGCTTCGATGTCCGTCACCGCCGCGGCCATGCGCTCATCGGTGGTCACAAAGTGCTTCGCCGGATAAATGTCGACTCGGTCCCGCTCGGCCAGGATCTCTCCGGTCAACGGGTCCAACTCGACGATCCGCTCCACCTCGTCGTCCCAGAACTGGACGCGCACGGCTAGATCCTCGTAGGACGGATGAATGGTCAGTGTGTCTCCGCGGATGCGGAAGCGGCCGCGCGTCAACGTCAACTCGTCGCGCTCGTACTGTTGGTCAACCAGGCGACGCAGGATCAGGTTGCGAGAGTAGGGCTTGCCTTTCTCGAGCGTGAGCACCATGCCCTGATAGTCTTCCGGCTCGCCCAGACCGTAGATGCAGGAGACCGAGGCGACGATCAGCACGTCACGGCGCTCGAACAGCGCGCGAGTCGCGGCGTGGCGCAGCTTGTCGATCTCCTCGTTGATGTCCGACTCTTTCGCGATGTACGTGTCCGAGCGCGGGATGTATGCCTCGGGCTGGTAGTAGTCGTAGTAGGAGACGAAGTACTCGACGGCGTTGTTGGGGAAGAAGTCTCGAAACTCGGTGCAGAGCTGCGCGGCGAGCGTCTTGTTGTGCGCGAGGACGAGCGTCGGACGGTTGAGCCGGGCGACCACGTTGGCCATCGTGAAGGTCTTGCCCGAGCCGGTCACACCCAGCAGCGTCTGGGCGCGGTGACCGGCATCGAGTCCTTCGACCAGCTGATCGATCGCCATCGGCTGATCGCCGGTGGGCTGGTAGTCAGCGGAGAGCTCAAACTGCCGTGCGTCTCTCATGTTTGAAATCGTAGCTGGTGCGCGCCAGTTTGCCAAACAAGCGTTCTAGGCGCTATCCGCCGCTGCCGATGTGCTCGAGGACGGTTCGCAGCAGCTCTTCCGTCGTCTCGGGCGCGGGCACATCGGGTGCGCTGAGCACCGCGGCGATCCAGCGCTCGGCGTCGCGACGGGTGTAGCCGAGGGCAACCAGCGCCTCGCCGGCGTCGTCCGCGATCGCGTCCGTCGGGCGGCTCGGACGCTGCGATCGAGGGTCGAAGCCTTCGTCCACGAGCAGTGCCTCTTCAACGACCTTGCCCTTGAGGTCGGCAATGATGCGGTCAGCCTGTCGAGCGCCGATGCCGGGCAGCTGCATCAACGTGCGGCGATCTTCCGACTCGATTGCCTGCGCGATGGTCGATACGGAGGCGGCAAGCGCCTGCTGCGCCTTCGTCACGCCCATCTGCGGCACGCCGATGAGCTTGCGGAAGAAGTCTCGTTCGGTCCGTCTCAGAAAGCCGATCAGCACGGGCACGGGCGCGCGATCGGGCACGTGATAATGCGTAAACAGGTCGAGAGCATCAGGGCGCGGGTCCTCCAGTGCGCGCCAAACGGCGGTCGGCAGACGCACTTCGTAGACGAGCCCGCCAGCCTCCGATCCGATGTCGACTTCCACACTCTGCGAATCCTCATGCCAATCGACGGCGCGACCGCGAATGCGGGAGATCATCACACAACCGTGACGCCGGCCGGCGTCATCAAGTGGTGGCAGTACGCAATGGCCAGCGCATCGGCGGCGTCCGCAGAGGCGTCCAGCGAGTCCAGCCCGAGCCGAGACACGAGCGCTTGGCTGATGGCGTCCTTGCTGGCCGATCCGTCGCCTGCGACCGTCTCCTTGACCGTTCGCGGTGGATACTCGTGCACCGAGAGTCCGTGCGACGCGGCGGCCAACATCGCGGCGGCCTGGGCCTGTCCGAGCGCGATCGCCGTGTGCACGTTGCGATGGTTGAAGGGCCGCTCGATGGCCAGAACGACGGGTGAGTAGCGCGAGATCACATCCTCCACTGCGTCGCGAATCGCCAGCAGACGCAGTGAGCGCTCACCGTTGGGCGGGCGGATCGTGCCCCAGTGCAAGTGGGCGCGGCTGTTGGCGTCAACATCCAGGATGCCCCAGCCGGTGGCATTGAGGCCAGGGTCGACGCCGAGGATGCAGGTCATGGCGGTGCCTATGCCTCGACGAGCGCGGCGTCGGGGAAGTCGGCGTTGGTGAACACGCGCTGTACGTCGTCGAGGTCTTCCAGCGAGTCGATCAGCCGCAGCAGCTTGGCCGCCTGGTCCGTATCGACGGGGACCGTGTTGGTTGCGCGCATGATCACTTCAGCGGATGCGATGGGCGCACCGGACTCCTCGACGGCGTTGCGCGCGGTCTCGAGGTCTGCGGGTGCCGTAATCACCTCGACCAGGCCCTCATCGATGGCGACATCCTCTGCACCACCGTCAATGGCGGCGAGCATGACGTCGTCCGGATCCGTCTGCGTGTCCACATCGACGGCGATCACGCCCTTTTGCTCGAAGAGCCAGGCGACGGCACCGGACTCGGCGATGCTGGTGCCTGCCCGAGTCAGCGCGGCGCGCACCTCCGAGACGGTACGGTTGCGGTTGTCGGTCAGCGAGTCGATCAGGATCGCCGCGCCGCCGGGACCGTACGCTTCGTAGCGCACCTCTTCGAGTTGGGAGCCGTCAGCGCCGCCCGACGCTCGATCGATCGCGCGCTGGATGTTGGCGTTGGGCATGTTGGACGATTTGGCCCGCTCGACGGCGAGCCGCAGCGCGGAGTTCTCCTCAGGCTTGGGGCCTCCAGCGCGCACGGCGACGGCGATTTCGCGCCCGAGCTTGGTGAACAGCTGGCCGCGCTTGGCGTCGGTGACGCCTTTCTTTCGCTTGATCTGCGCCCATTTGGAGTGGCCGGCCATCTCGAACCCCCGTGCGAACCCGTCCCGTTGACTCGGAGCCTCAGTCTACTACCCCGTCAATCAGCTCGGCCGTCTCAGCGAGCGCGCTGATCATCGTCAAGTCGTTGTGCAATGGCGTGACCGCGACGGCCCCGTCCATGATCGCCGCCACGTCCGTGTCGGGCGCGACCTCGATATCCGAGCGGAACTCCAACCTGCGTCGCGTGGAGCCCTGCTCGTCGACCAGGTCGACCACGCGCGATACGGCCAGGTTGGCCATCGCCGCTGCCCGAATGTCGGTGAACTCGTCGAACGTGCGGTCGGGCGCATTGACGTTGAGCAGCTGCAGATTGCCGCTGTCCAGCAGTCGCCGTGCGATCAGCCCGGCGACGATCGCGGTGTCTTTGAGGTGGGTGTCTTCAAATGACGCCAGCGACGCGGCGACGCTCGGCAGGCCTCGCAGGTAACCCTGCATCGCCGCCATCACGGTGCCTGAGTGGAGAATCTCGCGTCCGACGTTCGGTCCTGGGTTGACGCCGGAGACGATCATGCTCACCCGGCGCGTACCGTACTGCTTGACGACGTGGCGCAGACCGTGGACGACCGCATCGGTCGGGGTGCCGTTCACCTGCCAGGCGTCCACGCCGTCAATGTGCGAGTGGGCGCGCTCGGATTCCAGGTCCTGGCGGAGCGTGAAGGCAGCTGACATTCCCGATTGGTTGAAGGCAGGCGCGACAACCAATACGTCGGCGAACTCATACACCGCTTCGGCCAGGTGCCAGAGGCCGGGCGCATCAACGCCGTCGTCATTGGTTGCGATCACCAGAGGTCGGTCTGTCATGGGCGTGCCGTTTCCAATGCTGCGGTCCAGTCTCGGACCGACGGAATCCCCGCGACGGTCTCGGCCTGCTCGACGCTGCGCAACGTCGCGGCGGCCACCGCCTCGGCGGCCATCGCGCCGGTCAACGTCAGCAGCGTCGGGACAGCGGTGACATCAACGGCGCACGTCGCGAGCGTGAACACAGTGTCGCCGTCGCCGGGCGTGAAGACCGGGCTGATCGTGCGGCTGAGACCCGCAGAGGCCATGATCGCGACGCGTCGCGCCGTGCCCTTGTGCAGCTTGGCGTTGGTGGCCACGACGCAGAGGGTGGTGTTTGCGCCGGCTTGCTCAGCGGGACGCGGGAATCGGGCGTCGAACTCAGCCTGGTACTGCTCCAGGCTGCGGTTGAACAGGGTGTCGGTCGCGCGCAGCATCTGACCGGGTTGATCGCCGCGCGCGCCGGCGACGAGCCGGCCGTTCGCAGGATTGATGATGTCGCCCACCGCGTTCGTCGCGACCAACGCACCGACGATCAGGCCGCTGTCGTGGACCAGCGACGCGCTACCCACGCCGCCCTTGATGGACGTCCCGATCGGTCCCGTCTTGCCGACGGTGCAGCCCGCTCCGACGCCAACGCTGCCCTGTGCCACCGGTCCGCTGTCAGCGCTCATCGCGGCCTCACGTCCGCTGCCGGCGGGCGGCCCGTGCGGCTCTCCGATCATGAGATCGAAGACGACCGCACCCATCACGATCGGCAACGGTGGTTGATCGGCCGCCATCGGCAATCCCACGCCCTGCTCTTGCAACACGCGGCGAACGTCCGCAGCCGCGTCCAGACCCATGACACTCCCGCCGGTCAACAGCACGGCGTGCACGTCCTGCACGGCGTTCTCGGGCGCCGCGAGATCAGTGTCGAGGGTGCCAGGCGCACCGCCAGGCTGGAAGACACCAGGCCGCGCGCCGCCGCGGGCGATGATCACCGTGCAGCCGGTGGCAAGCTGCAGGTCGGTCGCGTGACCGACCTCGATGCCAGACACGTCGGTGATGGCGTCATGCGGGCCTACAGCGATCGCGCGCTCACTCATCGATCACGACCGGTGGCTTTGGTCGTTTGTCCCAATGCAGTTGAAACACGTCGGGACGCGCGTAGTGTCCCGCCGAGTCAACCCATCGTTTCGACTCGATCGTGTCGCTGACGTCTATCTCGGCGTAGATGATCGTCTCCATGTCGGTGACCGGTTCGATCAGGTACTTGCCGCCCGGCGCGATGATCGCTGAGCCGCCCGATGCGTGCCAGAACGACTCCTCGCCGAACGGCGCGCCAGACGGCAGGCGGTCGGGGGACATCACTTCGCGCGCGACAATCACGTAGCAGGCATTCTCATACGCCAGATGCCGCGTGGCGGCGTCGATGACGGGATGCAGCTGGTCCCAGCCAGGCCAGACCGACGCGTGAACCTGAATGCCAAGCGTCGAGAGCGCGTACCGAGCGGGCGCCATTTGATGCTCGTAGCAGATCAGCCCGCCGAGGCGGCCGATCTCGGTGTCGTAGACATCCAAGTCAGAGCCGTCGCCGTAGCCCCAGATCAGCCGCTCGGACAGCGTGGGCACGAGCTTGCGATGCTTGCCCAGCAGCGCGCCGTCTGATCCGATGTAGACCAAGGTGTTGAAGATCGTCCCTGCGGTCGGCTCACGCTCGTTGACGCCGATCACGACGTGCGCTGAGGCAGCGGCAGCGGCGTCGGCAATCCGCTGCCATTCTGGACTGGGAATGGCGATCGAGTGCTCGAACGTGTGTCGATAACTGGCGGCAAACGCCTGGCGGTCAGCGGCACGCGAGTGATAGTAGGGATAAGACGGAATCCAGGTCTCGGGGAAGACGATGAGCTGCGCTCCCTCGCGCCCGGCTTCGTCAATCGCGCTGACCGCATTGTCGACGCCCTGCTCGAGCGTCAGGCCTGGCGCGCGTTGAACGGCTGCCGCCAGATAGGTCATGCCTCACCTCGGATCGAGTGACCAGAGCCCGTAGCCGCCCGTGACGGGGACGACGGTGCCGGTGATGTAGCTCGCGGCATCGGAGAGCAGGAAGGCGACCGCGCCAGCGACCTCGTCGTCGGCGCCGAGCCGCCGCATGGCGGTGTGCGACTCGACCCGTTCGCGGTACCAGCCAGGCATCGGCTCGGTGAGTGGCGTGTCGATGAATGCCGGGGCGACGGCATTGACGCGAATCGGGGCGGGCAGGGAATGCGCCCACTCGGCAGCGAGCGTCTTGGTCATGGCTTCGACCGCCGCGCGGGTCATCGAATAGGGCGCCTGGCGCGGCAGCCCAAACTCGGCGCCGACACTGGAGATCGTCACGATCGACCCGCCATGCTCGGCGTCGATCAGCCTCGCAGCGAAGCGGCTGGTCAGGAAGAAGGTCCCGCGCTGGTTGATGTTCTGAATCTGGTCGTACTCGTCTGCGGTGATCCGCTCGCCACGCTGGAGGATCGGTGAGACACCCGCAACATTGACGAGTCCCGTGAGTCGGCCGACCGTCGTCTCGACATCGTTGAGCAGCGACTCGTGGTCGTCGATCGCGGCGATATCCGCGCGGAACGCCCAGGCCTGGCCGCCGTCGTCTCGGATCTGTTGGGCGACCGCTTCGACCTGCGCGATCGTGCGGGCGGTGACGGCCACCTTGGCGCCCATTTGCGCGAGCAACTCGGCCGTGGCGCGTCCGATCCCGCGTCCGGCACCCGAGACGAGCACCACGTGACCCTCGAGGGAGAACGGCGATTGACTCATCGTGGCATGCTCACTTCCACCGTTCAGGAACGTCGGACGCGGTCGGGCTGGGGATCGTCCAATGCGACGGTGTCGCGCACGTGAAGATACAACCAGATTAAGTCGCGCGCCGCGGCCGTGATCTTGTCGATTGCGTCGATGAACACTTCCAGCTGCGGCTCGTGGACCGCTAGCGCGTGTGTCATCAGTACGCGTCGACGTTGATTCAGCACCACCAACGCGACCTGGTCGGGGTTCATCGCGCGGTCCGGCAGCCACTCCAGCTTGTGGGTGATCGCCGAAGACTGGTTCAGCCCATCGGCCAGCTCGAGCAGGACGCCCTGATCGACCTTCTGCACCCGCTCGATGCCGTTGGCGACGGCCATCACGGCTGCCGCAAACTGGCGCCAGTCGCGTCGCGGGATGTCGCCGCGGGCGGCATCGACATCGGCCAGCGTGGGCAGCTGGAGGTCTCGCAGCAGCTCGTCGGCAGTGCGGCCCGCGGTCAGGATGCGGAACGCGGCGACTGATGGCGCATTCAGCTGGAAGTTGGTGAATGTGCTCAGCAGCGGCTGCTCGCGGCGTCGGCGCAGCGCCACATACAGCGCCATCAAGTCCTGTGCAGCGTTGAGATACTCCTCGACGATGCGCATGCCAATCACTTTGCGATCGTCGGGGTCGGCCAGGGCCTGCGAGCGAAACAGCGCCTCCGCGACGGTGCGGTGAGCCTTGGCGCCAAACTTGGCGTAGTTGTCGAGAAAGGCCACCTCGATCGCGTCGAGAGAGCGATCCCAGCATGTTGCACAGACTCGCGTGCGCGGGTCGACCGCGGTCAGGTCGAACTCGTCGCCGCAGTCCTCGCAGGATGCAATCGCGACATCGTGCCGGCGGTCGGTCTCGACGCGGTACGGCTCGCGAGGGTACGGCTCTGTGGGTCGTTGACTGCTCATCTCGGCTTGAGGGTACTGGAGCGCGAGCAACTTCGGCTCTGGGCTCAAGCGCCAGTCTCGCGACGGCGCCGTTTGGACGTGACCTGCCTGGTTCTCTGGCGGACCGGTTGGCACGTTGGGCAGAAGTGGGTGGCGCGACCTCCCACGACGATGCGGCGAATGGCGGCGGCGCACACGTCGCACGGCTCGTCGGTGCGACGGAAGACACGGACGTAGTACTGCTGCGCGCCCGCTGCGCCGGCGGAGTCGGTGTAGTCGCGGAACGAAGCGCCGCCGTGTGCGACCCCCTGCTCCAACACCTGACGGATCGCCGCATGCAACGCTGACCGCTCCCGCGGCCGCAGCGATCCGGCTGGACACTCTGGATGCAGGTGTGCGAGGAACAGCGCCTCGTCTGCGTAGATGTTGCCGATGCCGGCGACGTTGGCCTGGTCCAGCAAGGCGGACTTGACGGCGACCAGCCGACCGCGCAGCGCGTTCCAGAGTGCATCGACGGTGAAGTCGTCCGACAGCGGCTCGGGACCGAGTGTCGGCAACGCGTCCTCGAGACGCTCGACGAGGTCAATCGTGCCGAACTTGCGGACGTCGACAAATCGCAGCTCGCGGTTGCCGTCCAGACGAACGACGGCGCGGGTGAACTGCTCGTCCGCGTGCTCGGCATCGCGGTAGCGAAGCGATCCGGTCATTCGCAGGTGGACGACAATGAGCTGATCGCTGTCGAGCCGCAGCGAGAGGTACTTGCCGCGTCTGCCGACAGCGGTGATGATGCATCCCCGGACCTGGGCGTCGATGTCGGTCGCTGCGCGGCCGCGCAGCAGACGCTCGGCACCGGGCATGACTCGAAAGCTGTGAATCGTTCGACCGATGAGCAGCGGCTCAAGCTGACGGCGAATCGTCTCGACTTCGGGCAGCTCTGGCATGGGCCGCTGCGCCGCCGGCTACTGCTTCAACGAGTAGGCGTTGGTCAGCAGCTGCTGGTCGAACCATTCGCTGCCTTTGCCCTCGGACACCCACTCATAGAGCGCGGCCTTGAAGATGCCCTCCATCGCCGCCACAGAGGCCACGGCGATGCCGCCCAGGATGACGCCCACGATGATCGCTCCGACCGGCCAGACGAAGACCAACACGACGACGGGGATGGCCACGACCAGCAGCGCCAGCAGGTAGATGATGAAGAACGAGAAGCTCGCCGTCAGCTGCTCGCCCCATGACTGACGCAGCAGGCTGCTCGATCGTCGGATGGCCGAGATGGGGCCGATCCGCTCGACGACGAGCACGGGAATGACAAAGAAGGTGATGTAGGCCCATGCCGTCTGAAGCAGCGCGACGACGATCATCGCGACGATCCGCATCACTCCGTGTGAGTTCTCGCGCGCCATGCTCTGCAACGCTTGCAAGATCAGACCTACGGTGCCGGTGATCAGCGTCCAGCCGAGGATGGTCAGCCACAATCCACGCACGGCGCGGATGCCGCTGGCGATATTGGGGTCGCCGCCCTCCAGACGCTCACGCGCGGCAGCGATGAGCGCCGCGTTGCAGAAGATGACGATGAACAGCGAACCGAAATACGCCAGCAACGCGATGGCCAGATCAACGCCGCTGAACTCGGTCTCGCCGCTACCCAGCCGGTCGAACGTGCCTGATCCATAGAACACCGCTGCAACGATCGCGCCGACGGCGGCGGCGCCGAGCGTGCCCATGATTGGGAAGAAGATCAGCTCGCGGTCTTGTTGCAGAACGCGCCAGGATAGTTTGGTGATCTGCCAGGTGTTGCCGAGGGTTCTGAACATCGGATGCCTTTCCGAGCGTGGAGTTAGGAGATCGAGATCGGTTCGAGGTCCCGCCAGTTGACAGCGCTCTTCACTTCGATCTGCATCGGCACGGTCAGGTCGAGCGCCGACGGCATGATCTCGTGCAGCAGCGCGACGAGGGCGGAGACTTCCTCGTCGGGGACCTCAAAGATCAGCTCGTCGTGCACCTGCAACAGCATTCGCGAGCGCAGCTCCTGCTGCCGCATCGACGCATCGACATCAATCATGGCGCGCTTCATCACGTCGGCCGCGGTGCCCTGCACGGGCATGTTGACGGCCATCCGCTCTGCGGCGTTTCGATGCTGGAAGTTGCGGGAGTTGATCTCGGGGAGGTAGCGGCGGCGGCCCATCAGCGTTTCGGCGTAGCCCTGTTCCTTGGTCGATGCCTTGGTCTCCTCGATCCACTCCTCCACGCGCGAGAAGCGCTCGAAGTAGGCCGAGATGAAGGCCTGCGCGTCGGACCGCGACATGCCGCTGCGCTGCGAGAGTCCGTGCGCGGAGAGCCCGTAGATCACACCGAAGTTCATCATCTTCGCCACGCGCCGCATCTCCGGCTGCACATCGTCCAGCGAGACGCCGTAGGCACCGGCTGCCGTGGCCGCGTGAATATCTTCGCCGTTGCGGAACGCGGAGATCAGCCCGTCGTCCTCAGACAGATGCGCCAGGACGCGCAGCTCGATTTGCGAGTAGTCAGCAGCAACGAACCTGACATCATCGCCGCTGTCGGCATCTGGCCCGGGCCGCGCGACGAAGGCCGCACGGATGCGTCGGCCCTGTTCTGTGCGGACGGGAATGTTCTGCAGGTTGGGATGCTCGGACGAGAGCCGCCCAGTGGCGGCGACGGTCTGGTTGTAGTCGGTGTGTACGCGCCCGGTCGAGGCGCGCACATCCTTCGGCAGCGACTCGACGTAGGTGCTGCGCAGCTTGTTCAGCTCTCGCCACTGGAGGATGCGTCGGACGATTGGAAATTCGTCCTCCAGCCGTTCCAGCTGCTGAGCATCGGTCGAGAACCCTTGCGATGTCTTGCGAGTCTTGGGCAATCCGAGCTCATCGAAGAGCACACCACTCAGCTGCTTGGGCGAGCCGATGTTGAACTCGTGCCCGGCGTCTTCGTAGATCGCTTGCGTCGTGGTGGCAATCTCGGTGATCAGTTGTTGGTCAAGCTCGTCGAGGATGGACGTGTCGAGGGCGACGCCGGCCAGCTCCATCTCGGCCAGGATGGGAATCAACGGCATATCGAGTTCTCGGTAGAGCCGCGCGAGACCATCGTGTTGCTCCAGCTCTGGCAGCAGGATGCCGGCCAATGTGAGGGTGACGTCGGCGTCGGCCGCGGCGTACGGGCCGGCCTGTTCCGCTGACACCTCAAGCATCGTGATCTGCTTGCGGCCCTTGCCGATCAAGTCTTCGATCGGCGTCATCTCAATGCCCAGCAGCTCGCGGGCGAGATCCTTCAGGCCGATGCGGTTCTTGTTCAGAATGAACGCCGCGACCATGGTGTCGTCGCGCAGGCCGCGCAGCTGAATGCCGTGACGCCGCAGCACTTTCATGTCGAACTTGGCGTTGTGCAGGACTTTGCCAATCGCCGAGTCCTCGAGCACCGGGCGCAGGGCGCTCTTGACCGTGTCGTGGTCGAGCTGGGGATCGCTGTCCTGCAGTCCGAGTTGGTGGCCGACGGGGATGTAGCAGGCCTGTCCCTCAGCGTCCGCAAGCGCGTAGCCGGCGATCTCGCAGTCAATCGTGTCCGTCGATGAGGTTTCCAGATCGACCGCGATCAGGTCTGCCGCGCGGCATCGCGCAACCCACGCCTCAAGCGCTGCCTCGTCGCGGACGATCTCGTACGCCACATCTCGTTCGACCGCTGCCGTCGGCGCGTCCTTGCCGCCAGGGACCTGATCGAGCAGGGTGCGGAACTCGAGCTCCTCGAACTTGGCGACCACGGCATCGCGCTCGAAAGCGGTGACATCTGCAGCGTCCAGGTTGAGCGTGACCGGCGCCTCGTGGCTGATCGCGGCGAGCGTCTTGCTGAGGAAGGCGTGTTCTCGTCCCTCGATCAGCTTCTTCTGCGTCCCAGGCGGCTTGATCGTGTCGACGTTGGCGTAGATGTCCTCAATCGTGGGGTACTCGTTCAGCAGCTTGGCTGCGCCCTTTGCGCCGATCCCCTTGACGCCTGGAATGTTGTCCGACGAGTCGCCGACGAGTGCCTTGTAGTCGATGATCTGCGGCGGGTTCACGTCGTACCGGTCGCGCACCTTGGACGGACTGTCGTAGGGGACGTACTCGCTGCGGAAGGGGTTGTACATGTAGACCGAAATGTCGTCGGTCACCAGCTGCAGGAGGTCGCTGTCGAGCGTGCAGATCCAGGTATCGAGTCCGGCCGCGGCCGCCTGGTCGGCGATGGTCGCCAGCACATCGTCTGCCTCGAACGTGGGCGCCTCGTAGATCGGAATCGAGAACGCCTCAGCGATCTCACGGCAGCGGAGAATCTGGCCGGGCAGGTCTTCTGGCGTGGGATCTCGGTGTGCTTTGTACTCGGGATACAGCTCGCGACGGAAGACCGTTTCGTCGGAGACGTCGAAGGCGAACGCGGCGTGCGTGGGCTCCAGCGTGTTGATGATGTGCAACAGGGTGGCCGTGAAGCCTCGCACCGCGCCCGTGGGCTCTCCTGAGGATGTGCGCAGGTTGGCCCGCTGCATTGCGAAGTAGGCGCGGAAGATCAGCGCGTATGCGTCGAAGATGACGATGCGCGGACGCGGAGCGATCAGCTCGCCCTGAGTTTCAGACGGTGACTCGGTGGCCGTGTCGGGCATGAATCGAGTATACGGATGCGCGGACAGGTTCAGATGTTCTGATAATCTGGTGTCGCGTCGCAGCGGCGCGCCGCAGCGAGTGGAGAGGCACGTGCCGGCAGACCGAATCCTGGTGCGGGGCGCACGCGAGCACAACCTCAAAGACATTGATGTCGAGCTGCCGCGCGATCGGCTGGTGGTGATCACGGGTCTGTCAGGATCGGGCAAGTCATCGCTCGCGTTCGACACCATCTACGCCGAGGGTCAGCGGCGCTATGTCGAGTCGCTCTCTGCCTACGCACGGCAGTTTCTGGGACGGATGGAGAAGCCCGACGTCGACTACATCGAAGGACTCTCGCCGGCGATCTCGATTGACCAGAAAACTGGCTCGCGCAATCCGCGTTCGACCGTCGGCACGGTCACAGAGATCTACGACTATCTGCGCCTGCTCTTTGCCAGGGCGGGACGCCCGCACTGCCCGATCTGCGGAGACCCGATTGCCCGACAGACCGTCCAGCAGATGGTCGACTCGGTCATCTCGCTCGGCACGGAAACCGAGCAGCGCCAGCGCCTGATGATCATGGCGCCCGTGGTCCGCGATCGCAAGGGCGAGCACAAGGCAGTCTTCGAGGACGCCCGTAGCCGCGGCTTCGTGCGCGTTCGAGTCGACGGCGAGGTGCGTTCGCTCGACGACGAGATCGAGCTGGAAAAGAACAAGAACCACAGCATTGATGTCGTGATCGACCGCGTCACGCTGCAGTCCGATGAGTTGGATGCCGAGGCGCATCGCGCGCTGACCGGGCGTCTGACCGATTCGATGGAGCAGGCGCTGGGATTGGGCGACGGCATCGTGCGGGTCCGTCCGCTGGACGCCGATCATGACCTGATCTTCTCTGAGCAGTTGGCCTGTCCGCGCGACATGTTTGCGCTGGGCGAGATCGAGCCGCGGTCGTTCTCGTTCAACTCGCCGCACGGCGCGTGCCCCGATTGCACGGGTCTGGGCAACACCATGCAGGTCGACCCGATGCTCGTCATCCCCGACCGCTCCAAGTCGCTCGATCAGGGCGCGATCGCGCCTTGGAAAGGCGCGTCAGCATCGACGGGTTGGCACCGACGCATGGTCGAAGCGGTCTTTGCAGAGTTTGAGGCCGACGTGGAGACGCCGTTCGACGAGTTGCCGGCCGATCTCGTGGATGCCGTGCTGTACGGCTTGCCGGAGCCGATCGTGGTCGATTTCGTGAACCATCGCGGCCGCCATCGACGCTATGAGACCACGTTCGAGGGCGTGGTCAACAACCTCGACCGCCGTCATCGCGAGACTGATTCCGATTGGTCGCGGACGGAGATCGAGCGCTACATGACGGCGGTCCCATGTGGATCCTGCGGAGGCGCCCGCCTGAAGCCGGAGGTGCTGGCAATCACGGTGGATGATCTGTCCATCGTCGACGTGACGAGCATGTCGGTAGCCGCCGCATCGCACTGGGCCAACCGGCTCAGCGAGGCCGACACGCCCTTGAGCGGCCGCGAGATGGCGATCGCAGGACAGATCCTCAAGGAGATTCGCGAACGGCTCACCTTCCTCGTCGATGTCGGGCTGGATTACCTCACGCTGGATCGGGGCGCGTCCACCCTGTCGGGCGGCGAAGCGCAACGGATTCGCCTGGCGACGCAGATCGGATCGTCGCTGATGGGTGTGCTGTACGTCTGCGACGAGCCGTCGATTGGTCTGCATCCGTTGGACGACGAGCGCCTGATCCGGACGCTGAAGCGTCTACGCGACCTGGGCAACACGGTCCTGATCGTCGAGCACGACGAGGCGACCATGCGGGCGGCGGATTACATCGTCGATATGGGGCCGGGCGCGGGCGAGGACGGCGGCAAGGTCGTCGCGGCGGGGCCGCCGTCCGCGATCATGGAGCACGCTGACTCGATGACGGGTGCTTATCTCAGTGGACGCCGCGAGATTCCGCTGCCATCCGAGCGCCGCGGCGGCAACGGCGAGATCCTGAAGGTGGTCGGCGCGGCCGAACACAATTTGCAGAACGTGGACGCCGCCTTTCCGTTGGGCACGTTGATCTGTGTGACGGGCGTCTCCGGCTCCGGCAAGAGCACCTTGGTGAACGACCTACTGCACGCCGCCGCCGCCCAGCAGCTGCACGGCGCCCGACGTCGTCCCGGCGCGATGCAGCGGATCGAGGGACTCGACGCGATCGACAAGGTCATCGACATCGACCAATCGCCGATTGGCCGCACGCCGCGCTCGAATCCAGCGACGTACACGGGCCTGTTCACGCCCGTCCGCGAGCTGTTTGCGTCGGTGCCTGAGTCGCGCATGCGCGGCTACAAGCCGGGCCGGTTCTCGTTCAACGTCAAGGGCGGACGCTGCGAGGCCTGCAAGGGCGACGGGTACAACACGATTGAGATGCAGTTCCTGCCTGACGTGACGGTGCCCTGCGAGGTCTGCCAGGGCGCGCGCTACAACCGCGAGGCGCTGGAGATTCGCTACAAGGAACGCAGCATCGCGGACGTGCTCAGCCTCACCGTCGACGAGGCGGCCGAGCTGTTCGAGGCAAACCCAACGGTCAGCCGCAAACTGCGCACGCTGCAGGCGGTGGGGCTCGGCTACATCCGACTTGGCCAGCCCGCCACGACACTCTCGGGCGGGGAGGCGCAGCGGATCAAGCTGTCTACCGAGCTGTCCAAACGCTCGACCGGCCGCACGCTGTATCTGCTGGATGAACCGACAACCGGGCTCTCCTTCGCAGACGTTGAGGCGCTGCTGCGGGTGCTCCAGCAGCTCGTTGACGGCGGCAACACGGTGATCGTGATCGAGCATCACCTGGATGTGATCAAGAACGCGGACTGGATTCTGGACCTCGGTCCACTGGGCGGGGATCGAGGCGGTCAGCTGATCGCCGAGGGCACGCCAGAACAGATCGCCGAGTGCCCAGAATCGCACACCGGACGCTTCCTGCGCGACGTGCTGGCCCAGCATGGCTTCCGCGAATTGGCGGAGTCGGCCGCGGCGTCCTGATGGGGGTATCAGTCAGTCTGTGCAACTAACTCGGATCACTGTTGCGAAGAGCGGCACTCCGTCCTATAAGTGAGGTAGCCGTGATTGCGTCGAGTCGACGCAGAAGCGCAGCGGCCTGAAGAGCGGATGAGAGGCTGACACGATGACCTATGTAATCGCGGAACCGTGTATCGACGTCAAGGACCAGTCTTGCGTCGAGGTGTGCCCGGTGGACTGCATCCACGCGGACGACGACGACCGCATGCTCTATATCTCGCCAGATGAGTGCATCGACTGTGGCGCCTGTGAGCCGGCCTGTCCGGTGACGGCCATCTTCTCGGAGGACGACGTGCCCGACGAGTGGCAGGACTTCACCGAGATCAACGCTGAGTGGTTCGATGACAAGGACTCGGCCCGCGCCAAGGTGACCGAACTCGCCCCATAGATACCGACCGCTGGACTCAAGTCCTGCGCAATCGCGCGCGATCTCGCGATTGCGCGCGGTCGACGGCTAGAAGCCCAAGCGATCGCGCAGCGCCCCCTCAAGATTCGCGATTGGCACGCGAACCTGCTCCTGCGTGTCGCGATCGCGAATCGTGACCGCCTGGTCCTCCAGTGAGTCGAAATCGACCGTCACGCAGAGCGGCGTGCCGATCTCATCCTGTCGGCGGTAGCGACGACCGATTGACTGCGTGTCGTCGTACTGCGTCGCCCAGTGGGGTCGAATCCCCGCCCAGACCTTGCGTGAGAGCTCGGCGACCGGTTCCTTGCGTGAGATGGGCAGCACGGCGACGGTGACCGGCGCGACGCGCGGGCTGAAGGCCAACACCGTACGGTCGTTGCCCTTCTCGTCCTGCAGCACGGTGTAGGCGTCGCAGAGCAGCGCCAGCATGATCCGGTCAACGCCGGCCGCCGGCTCGATCACGTGCGGCACGAAATGCTCGTTGGCTTCCTGATCGAAGTAATCCAGCCGCTTGCCCGACGCCGCAGCATGCTGGGTCAGATCGAAGTCGGTGCGATTGGCGATGCCTTCCAGCTCGTCCCAGCCCCACGGATAGCGGTATTGCAGGTCAGTGGTGCCTGCTGAGTAGTGCGAGAGCTTCTCGGACGGATGCACGTCGCGGCGCAGATTGTCGGGATCGATGCCGAGATCGACGTACCACTGCTCGCGCAGATCGATCCAGCGTTGGTACCACTCGTCCGACTCGGCGGGCGCGCAGAAGAACTCCATCTCCATCTGCTCGAACTCGCGCGTGCGGAAGATGAAGTTGCCCAGCGTGATCTCGTTGCGGAAGGACTTACCCTGCTGGGCGATGCCGAAGGGCAGGCGTCGCCGCGTAGAGGTGAGCACATGATCAAAATTGATGAAGATGCCCTGCGCCGTCTCTGGCCGCAGGTAGGCCTCTGAACCGGCCTCCGCAACCGGTCCAACCTGGGTGCGGAACATCAGGTTGAACTCGCGCGCCTCAGTAAATCGGCCCGCCACGCCGCAGGTCGGGCACGTCGGCCCTTCCAGGTGGTCTGCACGGAAGCGACCCTTGCACTCCAGACAGTCAACCATCGGATCGTGGAAGTTCTGCACGTGGCCGGATGCTTCCCAGACGTTGGGCGACTGGATGATCGCTGAGTCCAGGCCGACCACATCCGATCGCTCGCGGACCACTGAACGCCACCAGAGATCCTTCACGTTCCGCTTGAGCTCGACGCCGAGCGGGCCGTAGTCGTAGGTCGAGCCGAATCCGCCGTAGATCTCGGATGCGGGAAAGACGAACCCGCGCTGCTTGCAGAGTGATACGAGGGTGTCGAGGGAAACGTCAGACATGAGGGCCTTTCTGGAGGGGGTTTCGGCAGATTGCTGGCTATTGGAGGTGTCTTGAGCGTACGCGCACGGCGACGCTGGTTCAGCGTAGGAAGCGTCAGTGCGACAGGGACGTGCGCGGGCGTGGGTTACTCGGCTGGTGGAAAGATGCTGCTGAGCGGGCAGCTGAAGCCGGGCAGCACGTCGGCGCCGTCGAGCGCGGCGGACTCATCGATCACGGCGACCGGCTGTTGGGAGCAATGGACGTCGACCGTGCGGGTCTGCGGGTTGACGACCCAGACGAGTTGTACGCCATGGCTCAGCCACATGCGAGCCTTGTCGTAGACCTCATGGGTCTTGTCGTTGGGCGAGACGATTTCCACGACGAGGTTGGGAATGGCAATCGAGTAACCGGGGAGCGGCGGTCTTCCAGCTGTACGTTCTGCTGAGAAGAACGCGATATCGGGTGCGCGCACCGTGTCAGGGTCACGCTCAATCCAGACGCCAGCGTCGCCGGTGGTCAATCGTCCGAGCGAGTGCTGTTGCACAAACAGCCCTAGGTGAATAGTGAGCTCGGCCATGATGACGCCGTGTCGATCTCCTGGTGGCATGGTTTTGTGCAGCACCCCTCTGATGAGTTCGCCGTGGAAGCCTTCGCTGTCGAGTTGCAACAGGTCATCGGCGGTGAGCAGTCGTTGAGCGAGCGTGGTCATTGTTCTGCCAGCCTTTAGGCGCATCTTACCGTCTACGCTGGACGCGAGCGGAGCGAGGAGAGGCGTCGATGCGATTTCTGATCGGTCTGGTGTTGGGCGCGACGATTGGCGCGGTGCTGATGATCCTGGCAACGGGCAACGCGGGCCAAGCGCTTCGAGCCCAAGTCCAAGAGCAGATGCGTGATGCATCGCGTGAAGCGGAGGACGATTCCCTCGCTGAGTGAACGGACGAGATCCTCGTGCCGGCCCAAGCCGCAAGGACTCGAGCCGGAGCGAGGGCGCCCGCCCGCGGGCGACCCCTAGAGGAAGAGCGGCCCGAACACGACGGCCACGATGGACATCAGCTTGAGCAGGATGTTCAGCGACGGGCCGGAGGTGTCCTTGAAGGGATCGCCGACGGTGTCGCCGACGACGGCGGCGGAGTGGGCGTCGGAGCCCTTGCCGCCGAAATGACCCTCCTCGATGTACTTCTTGGCGTTGTCCCAGGCACCGCCGGCGTTGGCCATCATCAGGGCGAGCATCGCGCCGGCCGCAATCGAGCCGATCAGCAGGCCGCCCAAGGCCTCGGCCGAGATGACCGCGCCCACAAAGATGGGCACGATCACCGCGATCAGGCCTGGCACCACCATCTCGCGCAGCGCGCCGTCGGTGGAGATTGAGATCGCGCGCTCGTAGTCGGGGTCCTGCGTGCCGTCCATGATGCCGGGCATTTCACGGAACTGGCGACGCACTTCCTGGACCATCGATTCCGCCGCCCGACCGACCGCGCCCATCGAGAGTGCGGAGAAGACGAACGGCATCAGCGCACCGATCAGCAGTCCGATCATGACCTTGTAATCGAGCAGGTTGAGGACGGCGCTCTCGATGTCGCCCCAGACGGTGATGGCGTAAGTGGCGAGAAGTGCCAGCGAGGTAAGCGCGGCCGAGCCGATCGCAAAGCCCTTGCCGGTGGCGGCGGTCGTGTTACCCAGCTGGTCAAGTGCGTCGGTGCGCTCGCGCACTTCAGGCGCGAGGCCTGCCTGCTCGGCAATGCCGCCCGCGTTGTCGGCGACCGGGCCGTACGCATCGGTGGCCAGCGTCACGCCGAGCGGCGCGAGCATGCCCACGGCGGCCAGGGCGACCGCGAAGAACTCGCCCAGCTCGTACGCGATGACAATGCCGACCACGATCGTGATCAGGGGAATCAGCGTGGACATCATCCCCAAGGAGAGTCCGCCGATGATGATCGGGCCGGTGCCTGACTCGGCTTGGCCGGACAGGTTGACCGTCGGCGAGTAGCGGCGTCCGCCAAGCGTAAAGCCCTCAGAGGAGGTGTAGCCCTCGGTCACGGTGCCGATGATCTGGCCAGCAATCAACCCGACCAGAATGGCGAAGAAGAGGTTCCACTTGTCGCCGCCGAAGGCGTCGAGGTCGAGGAGGGCGATGGCGACGATGGCCCCAACGAGGACTAATCCCGATGCCCCGAAGACGCCGGCGCGCAAGGCCCAGAGCAAGCGGCCTTGGTCGGCTTGCTCGCCGGTGCGGACAAAGAAGGTGCCAATCACGGCGGCGAGGATGCCGATCCCGGCAATCAGCATCGGCAGGACGAGTAGCTCGTCTTTCCACCAGCCAGGCTCATCAACCACGGTAAGAGAGGCGACCGCCGTGATAGCCAGGGCCATGGTGGCGACCATGGAGCCGACGTAAGACTCAAACAGGTCGGCGCCCATGCCGGCGACGTCGCCGACGTTGTCGCCGACGTTGTCCGCGATGGTTGCAGGGTTGCGCGGGTCATCCTCCGGGATGCCTGCCTCGACCTTGCCGACGAGATCAGCGCCGACATCGGCGGCCTTGGTGTAGATGCCGCCGCCGACGCGGGCGAACAGGGCGATCGAGGACGCGCCAAACGCGAATCCGGCCAGCGGAGTCACGTCTTGCCAGATCAGGTACATGATGACCAGACCGAGTAGTCCGAGCCCAACAACGGTCATGCCCATCACCGTGCCCGAGCCGAACGCGACGCGCAGCGCCGGATTGAGCCCCTCGCGAGCTTTGGCGGCGGTTCGAACGTTGGCGCGGACGGCGATCAGCATGCCCGCGTAGCCGGCGGAGGCTGAAAGCACGGCGCCGATGATGTACGAGATGGAGGTCCAACGTTGGGTGTTGTCACCGAACTGGTCCACATCGAGGATGTTGAGGTCGATGAAGATCAGCAGGATCACGAAGACCACAGCGACGAACACGGCCAGGAATGTGTACTCGCGGCGCAAGAACGTCGACGCACCATTCTGAATGGCGACGGCGATGGTCTTCATCAGCTCAGTGCCTTCATCCTCGGCCAGGACGTCTCGCGCACGAACCACCGCGAAGACCAACGCGAGCGCTGCAGCGATGATGGCGAAGATCAGGATTTCCATGCAGATCTCCTCATGAACAAGTCAGAACTCCGGCAGTGGCGATTCTGGCACGCGAACAAGCGATGCAGACCCACCAGCAGGCAGACTACCGCTCGCGGGAATTGGCGGCAATTCCACCCGACACACTCGGGCCGCGCATCCGCATCGCCAACGTTGCCCTGGGAGTGGCTGGGAGACCGGTGCGGCGCGCGACAGAGCAGGTGACAGGGCTCGTTACAGGTCCTTGACCGGCGCGGGCAGCTCGCCGTCGCGCGCGGCGTCGATCATCTGCTTTGCCTCGGCGGGCATCTCGACGCCCATCTGGTCGAAGCGCTCTTCCGCCCAGCGGCCGATCTGGCGTGGATCGCGATAAGCGTCAGGCCCCGCGCCAGGCCCCGGCGATCCGTACTGGTCGAGCACCTGGGACTCCGTTTTGGGTGTCGCGAAACGGGAGATGACGCGCTGCATGTCTCCCGGTTCGCAGGCCTCGCAGTCGGGAATCTTGGCGCGGTCCAACGAACGGTGAAACTGCTCCTGCTGGTGTCCGCACTGCTGGCAGCGGTACTCGTAGATCGGCATGTCAGGTCTCCTTGGAGCAATCTCAGGCCAGGTCGACGGGCAGCTCCGGCGAGGCGCCTGCTGACTCGCGCCAGGCCGCGACTGACTCTGGGTCATCGGCATCGACGTCGTCCAGCGTGTCGAACCCGGGGAACGAGAGTTCCGTGCGCGAGCGGAACCGCGAGAACCGAGTCTGCAAGCCGTGGCCTCGACACTCCGGACAAGACGGCGGCGCGTCACCCTCCGAACGGACACGGCGCTGAAAGACCTCGACCGTGCGCTCGCAGGCGGCACAGAAGTACTCGTAGATCGGCATTCGCGGCGTTCCGACGCTTGGACGTGACGCCTTCAGCTTAGTCGTCGATCGGCGCGTCTTCGACAGCATCCACGATGTGAGCGGCAACAACCAGACGCCCGCGCGAATCAGGCGCGACCACCATCACATCGACGCGGATGTCGACCTCCGCTTCCAGCTCGGAGAGAAATCCCTGGGCCAGCCGCCGCAGCTGCGTCTGCTTGCGCGGTCCTACCGAGTGCGCAGCCTCGACCGCGTAGCGCGCGTTGCTGCGGGAACGCACTTCAACGATGACGAAGGTGCCGTCCGGCGCCGACGCCACGATGTCGGCCTCGCCCCAACGCCGGCGATAGTTGCGCTCGACGATTGTGTACCCGCGCGCCTCGAGGTAGGCCGCTGCGAGGTCTTCTCCGGCGGCACCTAACCGCTGGCGATGGTGCTTGGACGGCTCCGGCCGCTCAGTCGGCGGCATCGAGTCCCTCCAGGCCCAGCTGACGCTCAAGTTGATGGCGAACGGGGGCGAACGAACGGCGATGTTGTGGACACGGCCCAAGCGTCCGCAGCGCCCGCAGGTGTTCGGGCGAGGCGTAGCCCTGATGACGTGCAAACCCGTAGCCAGGACAGCGGAGGTCGAGAGCGGCCATCCAACGGTCGCGCGCGGCCTTGGCGACGATCGAGGCCGCCGCAATCGATGCGACGCTCGCGTCGCCCTTGATGATCATCTCCGTCGGTTGTTCCAGCCGCAGGTCGTCGCGGCCGTCAGCCAGGACGGCGTCAGGCGGAGTGGTCAAGCCGCCAACCGCCCGCGCGGCGGCGAGCCGCAGGGCGCGCGTCATCCCTGCGGCGTCCAGCTCGCTCGCGTGCACCCAGCCGAGCGCCCAGTCGTCGGCGTCTTGCTGGATCAGCGGTGCCAACCGGCTGCGCTGCGCGGCGCTGAGTTGTTTACTGTCCCGCAGCTCCGACAGCCAGCTCGGCCGCCGCTCCAGGGGAAGCACAACAGCGGCGCTGACCAACGGGCCCGCGAGCGGACCGCGCCCGACCTCATCGAGGCCGGCGATGACAGCCGCGCCTTCGCGACTGAGGCGCAGCTCGCGTCGACGCGTCGGACGTTGGTTGGCCACGCATCGAGGGTACGTCCCGCCCGTCATGCATGCCACACATCCATCCCACGCTGCTCTGCCGCGCCGCCGACTCCAGCGGGGCGAGGTTGGCCGGCGTTCTGTCGAATGCTCCACGCGAGTTCACAGATTTGACACGGGCCGGACCACGGCTGATCAGCAGTTGCGATATGCTCAAAGCTGTCCGACTTGACTGTAGGCGGGGCTTCGGGCGGAGCGGCCGCCGCTATGAGGGATGGCGTTGATGGGCGGTTCACGATTCAGGCGCAGCTTCCTGATCTACCTACTGATCTTTGTGGTGTTGATCGTGGTGGTGTTCTCGGTCTTCCCGCGCGGAGGCGGATCCAATTCGATCCCGATCGCCGGCGGTACCGAGTCGCTGCTCGGCAGGATCGAGGCCGACGGCGGCTCGATTGAAACCATCGCCGTCGCCAGCAACCGGGTCACCCTCAACTACCGCGATTCTGGCGAGTCGTACGAAGCCAACATTCCGGAGACCAGTTTTGACTTCTTCGACTTCCTCGCCCGCGAGGGCATCGATGTCGGCACGCAAGGCTTCCCAGATGTCGAGGTCGGCAGCGGCGGCGGCTTCGGATCGACCATCGCCGGGTTGTTCATCAACCTGCTGCCCTTCCTGCTGATCATCGGCCTGATCTTCTTCTTCCTGCGCCAGGCGCAGGGCCAAGGGTCGCAGGCGATGTCCTTCGGCAAAAGCAAGGCGCGCCTGGTGACGGCCAATCGTCCCTCGGTCACCTTCAACGACGTGGCCGGCGCGGACGAAGCCAAGGAAGAGCTGCAGGAAGTCGTCGAGTTCCTCAAGTTCCCCGAGCGCTTCGCGTCGCTCGGCGCACGCATTCCGCGCGGCGTACTGCTGGTCGGCCCGCCCGGCACAGGCAAGACGCTGATCGCCCGCGCCGTGGCTGGCGAAGCGGGCGTGCCGTTCTTCTCAATCTCAGGCTCCGAGTTTGTCGAGATGTTCGTCGGCGTCGGGGCCAGCCGCGTGCGCGATCTCTTTGAACAGGCCAAGCGCAACGCGCCGTGCATCGTGTTCGTCGATGAGATTGACGCCGTCGGCCGCCAGCGCGGCGCCGGCGTCGGCGGTTCACACGACGAGCGCGAGCAAACGCTCAACCAGATTCTTGTCGAAATGGACGGCTTCGACACAAACACGAATGTGATCGTGGTCGCCGCGACGAACCGGCCAGACATTCTCGATCCAGCGCTGTTGCGTCCCGGCCGCTTCGACCGCCGCGTGGTGCTTGATGCGCCCGATGTCAGGGGCCGAGTGGCGATCCTCGATGTCCACGTGCGCGGTAAACCGCTCGCGGAGGAGGTCGACCTGCACACGATTGCGAAGGAGACGCCCGGCTTCTCAGGCGCGGAGCTGGCCAACCTGCTCAACGAGGCGGCGATCCTCGCTGCGCGCCGGCAGAAGAAACAGATCACTCAGGCGGAGGTCGAGGAAGCGGTCGACCGCGTCATGGCGGGTCCCGAACGCAAGTCGCGTCTGCTCGCCGGGCGCGAGAAGGAAGTGGTGGCGTTCCACGAGGCCGGCCACGCGCTCGTCGCCTCACACATTCCCGGTCACGATCCCGTGCACAAGGTGACCATCGTCCCGCGCGGCATGGCCGGCGGCTACACCCGCTACCTGCCCGAGTCGGAGCATCGACTGGCCGGCAAGTCGTACTACGAGGGCTTCATGGCCTCGGCGCTGGGCGGCCATGCGGCTGAGGAGATCGTCTTTGGCGAGATGACGACCGGCGCCCACGACGACCTGAGCAAGGTCACCTCGATTGCGCGCGCCATGATCACCCAATGGGGCATGTCCGAGCGGTTGGGCGCGCGGACCTTCGGCAAGAAGGAATCGATGGTCTTCTTGGGCCGCGATATCTCTGAACAGCGCGACTACTCGGAGATGGTGGCCGAGCAGATCGACGAGGAGCTGCGCGAGTTCGTCGACCGCGCCCGCGACCGCGCCCGCACGATCCTGCGTCGCAACCGCGAACAGCTCGACCTGCTGGCGACGCGGCTGATGGAGGTCGAAACGCTCGAAGGCGACGACCTCCGCGCGATCCTCGCCTGGCAGCCGGGCGACGCGGTGCCAGAGCCGACCCCGCCGCCGCCCACTCCGGATCCGACCCCGCCACCACCCAGCGCCAGCGGCGACGATCCGACCGACGAGCGTGAGCCGCTGATGCCGCCCAAGCCAGGTCTGGCCTGGGGCGGCAACCAGAACTCCAGCCCGCTCGAATAGGCATGGGCACTGTTCCAACATGCTGCAACATGCTGCAACATGGCGGAACGTTCTGTGACGTGGTGTAGTGTGGCCGAGTGGCTTGACGATTGGCGGCGTCCATTTAAGCTGGAACCTTCAGCGCACCCGTGGCTCCGAACGGAACACCTGCGCCGATCCTGAGTTGAGACCGAACCGAGAACAACATGAGCACTGAGTCGACCGAGGTCTACGCCGTGATTCGCAGCGGCGGCAAGCAATACCGTGTCTCGCCCGGCCAGAGAGTCACGCTCGAGCGTCTCGCCGGCGACGCCGGCGACGCAGTGACCTTCGAAGACGTCTTGCTCGTGCAGGGCGGCGGCGAGGTCGCCGTCGGCACGCCGACGCTGGCGTCGGCCACTGTGAGCGGCGAGATCGTTGAACAGGGCCGCGGCAAGAAGGTGCGCGTCTTCAAGTACAAGAACAAGACTCGCTACCGACGTCTGCGCGGTCACCGCCAGTTGCAGACCCGCGTGCTGGTCAACGAAGTGTCGCTCGGCGACCAATCTTGGAGTTGGGCACCGCCGGCCGCGGCCGCCGACGAATCACCCGCTGCCGAGCTCCCTGATGCGGGGTCGGACACAGAGCCGGACTCGGGGCCGGACTCGGACGACTCGCTGTCCACCGCGCCGGACACAGCCGAGACCGAGACTGCAGCCGCTGTCGGCTCGGACAGCGAGGAGTAAGGAAGCGCCATGGCTCACAAGAAAGGCGTCGGCTCGTCGCGCAATGGACGCGACAGCAACGCGAAGCGACTGGGCGTCAAGCTGTTCGACGGTTCGGCCGTGCGCACCGGCGGGATCATCGTTCGCCAACGCGGGACGCGCATCCATGCCGGCGACCATGTCGGCGTCGGACGGGACCACACACTCTTCGCGCTGACCGACGGGGTGGTCAAGTTCTCGCCCTACGCGCGCGGCCGACGCAAGAAGGTCTCGGTCGTCCCGGCTGAGCTCGAGGAGGCTGGCGCATGAAGACTGAGATTCACCCCGAGTACGTCGACGCCACGATCACGTGCGGTTGCGGCCACTCGTGGGAGACGCGCGCGACCAAGCCCGAGATTCGAATCGAGATCTGCTCGACCTGCCACCCATTCTTCACGGGCGAGCAGCGGATCGTTGACACCGCTGGTCGCGTGGAGCGCTTCCGCCGCCGCTACGGCATCGAAGACGACGAGTAGCGTTTCTGCTCACAGTCCTTCGCGGGGACATCGCCGACAGCACATCTGTGGTTGTCAGCACGCCTGTCGCGCTTGCTGCAGGCGTCGGCTTCGGCGTGCCTATTCCTCCGCGAGATCGCGATAGAAGCAGGACCGTTCCCCCGTGTGACAGGTCGGGCCGTGCGGCACGGCGCGGACGAGCAGCGCGTCGACATCGCAGTCCTTGCGGATGCCGACCAGCTCCAGCACGTTGCCGCTGGATTCGCCCTTGGTCCAATAGACCTGCCTGCTGCGGCTCCAGAACGTGACCAGCTGCTTCTCCAGGGTCATCGCCAGTGATCGCTCGTTCATGTAGCCCAACATCAGGATGTCACCAGTCGCGTCATCCTGCACGATCGCCGGGATCAACCCGTGCTCGTCGTACTTCAGATCGGGGACCGGCTGCGCGATCTCAGAGGACGTCGTCATAGTCAGCGTGCTCCATTCGAATGGGGATGCCGGCGGCCTGCATGCGCCGCTTGACATCCATGATCGGGTGCGTGCCAAAGTGGAAGATCGATGCTGCCAGGACGGCGTCGGCGCGGCCCTCGGTGATGGCCTCGACCATGTGCTGTGCGCTGCCGGCGCCGCCCGAGGCGATCACCGGCACGCTGACTGCGTCCGAGACGGCGCGGGTCAGCGGCAGGTCGTAGCCGTCCTGATGGCCGTCGGTGTTCATCGAGGTCAGCATGATCTCGCCGGCGCCGCGCTCAACGACTTCTCGCGCCCAGGCCACGGCGTCCATGCCCGTCTCGCGGCGGCCGCCGTGCGTGTAGACCTGCATCGAGCCGTCGGGCTCGGTGCGGGCATCGATCGCGACCACGATGCACTGCGATCCGAAGCGGTGCGCGCCTTCGGAGATCAGCTCGGGGCGTTGCACCGCCGCGGTGTTGATCGACACCTTGTCCGCGCCCGACTCGAGCATCAGCCGCATGTCGTCATCCGTGCGAATGCCGCCGCCGACGGTGAACGGGATGAACACGCGGTCGGCGGTGCGTCGCACCATATCCACGACGGTGTTGCGATCCTCGGCGGACGCAGTGATGTCGAGGAACACCAGCTCGTCCACGCCCTCATGGTCGTAGAGCGCGGCCAGCTCGACCGGGTCGCCGGCATCTCGCAGTTCGACGAACGAGATGCCCTTGACCACGCGGCCGTTGTCGACGTCGAAGCAGGCGATGATTCGTTTCGTCAGCATGCGCGCTCGCTCACGCCGGCCTGCGACGCCGCAATAGCGTCCGCAAGACTCAATCGTCCGTCGTACAGCGCCCGGCCGAGCACGACGCCGGCGGCGCCGTTGGCTGCCAGTCGTCGAATCTGCATCGGATGCGCGATCCCGCCAGCGGCGATGACCGGAGACCGTGCCGCGTTGGCCACGGCGCTGAACGCAGCCTCGTCGTGTCCGCCGAGCATGCCGTCGGAGGCGATGTCGGTGTAGATGAAGCGGCGCACACCCAATGCCTCGAGGTCTGCGATCAAGGCGGACGCGCGCAGTTCCGATTCCTCGGTCCAGCCGTTGAGCGCGACACGTCCGCCGCGGGCATCGACGGAGACCGTCAGTTTGGCGCCGCAGGACTCAATCGCCTGCTCGAGGAACAACCGATCGGTCACGGCCGCGGTGCCCACGATCACCCGGGCGACGCCAGCCTGCAGATACCGTTCAACCGTGTCGATGCTGCGAATGCCGCCGCCAACCTGGATTGGCTTACCCAGCGCGGCAATCTGTTCGACGAGCGGCGCATTGACGGCGTACCCCTCGCGGGCGCCGTCGAGGTCGATCACGTGCAGCATCTCCGCGCCCTCGTCAATCCAGCGGCGCGCGGGCGACGTCGGATCGTCGTCGAAGACGGTCTCGCGGTCGTAGTCGCCCTGGACGAGCCGAACGCAACGGCCGCCACGAATGTCGATGGCGGGCAGCACGTCGATCATGTTGGCGGTCAAGGTGCAGCTCCGTCGAGTTCAGCGTGCATGGACAGGAAGTTGCGATAGATGCGCAGGCCGTATGCGCCGCTCTTTTCCGGGTGAAACTGGGTCGCGGCAAGACGCCCGCGCTCGACGGCGGCGGTGACGTCGACGCCGTACGAGGTCGTAGCGGCCAAGTTCGCCGGGTCGGCCAGGTCGCAGTAGTAGGAGTGGACGAAATAGAAGTGCGCGCCGTCTGGGATGCCGGCGAAGAGCGGTGATTGGCGCCGTTGCTCGACGCGGTTCCAGCCCATGTGGGGGATCTTACGGCCCGCAGGCAGGCGCACGACGCGGCCCTCGATCACATCCAGACAGGGATGCTCGCCGCCCTCTTCGGAGACCGTCATCAACGCTTGCAGCCCCATGCAGACGCCCAGAAATGGGCGATCGGCGGCGATGTATTCGCGGATCGGCTCGACCAGGCCGAGCGAACGCAGGTTGTGCATCGTGTCGGCGGCCGCGCCGACCCCGGGCAGGATCACGACGGACGCCTCGTCCAGAGCAGCGGGCTGCGATGCGACCTCGGGCCGCGCGCCGACCCGCTCCACCGCCCGCACCACCGAGCGCAGGTTGCCGGCTCCGTAGTCCAGCACAATCACGTCGAGGTCGGCCAGCGTCGGATCGCTCACAAGGTGAGCGTATCGCAGGATTGCAGGATCGGAGGATTGCAGCAGGGCCTCGCGTTTCTATAGTGACAGCCATGACCACGAATTCGACGACTGGAGCGGCAGCAGACGCCGGGCAGGCCGTCGCACGGTCGCGCGTGGAGCAGCTGCGCGCCGACCTCCTGCGGCACAACCGGCTTTATCACGTGCTCGACGCGGCGGAGATTTCGGACGCCGAATTCGACGCGCTCTTTCGCGAGCTGCAGGAACTGGAGTCCGCCTATCCCGAACTGCTCAGTCCCGACAGTCCCACGCAGACTGTGGGGGCCGCGCCGGGCCAGACATTCGCCGAAGTGCGGCACCGCTTGCCGATGCTGTCGCTGGCGAACGCCCTCAACGGCGGCGAGTTGCTCGCCTGGCGTCAGCGCGCCGCCGACCTGCTCGACCGCGAGGAATGGACCTTCGTGACCGAGCCCAAGATTGACGGTCTGGCCATCGCGCTGGTCTACGAGCGGGGACAGCTCGTCCAGGCCGCCACTCGAGGCGATGGCCGCAGCGGAGAGGACGTGACCGCGAACGTCCGCGCCATCGACGCCGTGCCCAACGAGCTGCGGGGCAGTCCGCCGCCAATCTTCGAGGTCCGGGGCGAGATCTACATGCCCAAAACGGGCTTTGAGGCGATGAACGCGGCCATCCTGGCGCAGAACGAGGAACGCGAGGCGGAGGGCCGCACTGCGCTGACGCCGTACGCCAACCCGCGCAACGCCGCGGCCGGTTCAGTGCGCCAGAAGGACGCCGCCGTCACCGCATCGCGTCCGCTGAGTATCGGCGTGTACCAGCTGGGCTGGGTGGATGACTTCGCCATCCCCGATACGCACTGGGAAACGCTGGGCTGGCTAGCGGAGCTGGGCTTGCCGACGACGCCAGAGGCTGCCGTGCACGACGGCATCGACGCCGCTCTGTCCGCATGTGAGCGCTGGACCGAGCGGCGGGACTCGCAAGCGTTCGAGATGGACGGCGTGGTCGTCAAGGTGGACGATCTCGGCTTGCAAGCCGATCTCGGCGCCGTCGGACGGGAGCCGCGCTGGGCGATTGCCTGGAAATTTCCGCCGCAGGAGGTCTCGACCATTTTGGAACAGATCCTGGTCAAGGTCGGACGTACCGGGAGCATCAATCCGTACGCGCGGCTGCGGCCGGTGCGCGTGGGTGGCGTACAGGTCACCAACGCGACGCTGCACAACCTGGACGACATCCGCCGCAAGGACGTGCGCGAAGGCGACACTGTGGTGATCCGCCGAGCAGGCGACGTGATCCCACAGGTCGTGCGGCCCGTGCTCGAGCGTCGGCCCGGCGATGCCGTGGAATGGGAGATGCCCGCCGTCTGTCCCGGCACCACGTGCGGAGAGCGCACATGCGGCAATGACCACTGTGGCGCTGCTGACGGCCAGGCCGATACGTGCAGCGGCGTCTGGTGCGGCGGTGCCGTCGCCCGCCAGGGCGACGACGCGGACTTCTACTGCGAGCGGCTCGACTGCCCGGCCGTCGTCCAACGAGCGATCGAGCACTTCTGCGGGCGTAGCGCGATGGACATCCGAGGTCTGGGGGAGCAGGTCATCACACTACTGTTGCGACACCGACAGATCGCAGACGTCGCCGACCTCTACGCCATTCCTTCGAAGATCGAGGCGTTGGCCCGGATTGACGGGCTGGGACATGTCAAACGGCGCAAGAGTGGGGACGTGTATGAGGTCGGCGACCGGCTGCGCAATCTCGCGGCGGCCATCGAACGCTCCAAGTCGCGCGGCCTCGCCCACTTGCTCGTCGGACTCGGAATCCGCCACATCGGCGGGGAGAACGCGTCACTCCTCGCCGGCGCGTTTGGCTCTCTCGACGCAGTGCTACTTGCGCCGCGCGACGAACTGGCAGCGGTCGACGGCGTCGGTCCGATCATCGCCGAGAGCATTGTGGACTGGGCGATGAATGGTGACAACTGGTCAGTCGTCCATCGCCTGCAAGCGGCAGGCGTTGAGGACGAACAAGAGCGGTCCGATGACGACCGCGTCGAGACGCCGCTTGAGGGCATGCGTTTTGTGATCACGGGGAGGTTCGAGGCGATGCCGCGGCCGCAGGCTGAGTCGGCGCTGAAGGCGCTGGGCGCGGCGGTTGGCTCGTCGGTCAGCAAGAACACGACGGCGGTCTTCGCGGGCGAGAAGGCGGGATCGAAGCGCGCGAAGGCCGAATCACTCAGCGTGCCGATCTGGACTGAGGAGCAGCTGATCGAGGCATTGGCGAGTCCGTCGGTCGTCACGCAGTGGCTTGCGGCAGCGTCGGCGGTGGACGTCGTGGACGCCGTGAACGCTGTGGAACCAGATGCATCCACTTGACGTCTTGTTAGAACAGGGATCGCGCCGTTTACAGGTACGCTGACCTATGTCGAGCAGCCCCGTCCGCTGCGCGTTCGGCGCATCGATGGCAGTGGCTGAGGTCATATCGTGACTCCAGACGTGCTCGACGCTTGAGGATCTGCGATGGTTTGGTCACCGCTCGCTTGGCTATCGGGGCGATTCTCGCCAGATGTGGGGATCGACTTGGGTACGGCGAACACGCTGGTCTCCGTTCGGGGGCGCGGCATCGTCGTCAACGAGCCCTCGGTGGTGGCGATCAACCGCATTGACCAGTCAATCCTCGCCATCGGATCGCAGGCCAAGACGATGGTCGGCCGCACGCCGACGCACATCGTCGCCACGCGGCCGTTGCGCGACGGGGTGATCTCCGACTTCGACGTCACCGCGCGGATGCTGAGCCACTTTATTCACGAGGCACTTCGCCGCAGCGGCATGGCCTTCGGTCGGCCGCGGGTGACGGTCGGCACACCGAGCGGTGCAACGGAAGTGGAGAAGCGAGCCATCTTCGAAGCGACCCGCTCGGCCGGCGCACGCGAGGTGCACCTGATCGAGGAGCCGATCGCCGCCGCCATCGGCGCCGGATTGCCGATCTTCGAATCGACGGGCAGCATCGTCGTTGACATCGGCGGCGGGACAACCGAGGTGGCGGTCTGCTCGATGGGCGGCATGGTCGTCAGCTCGTCCACGCGCGTGGCCGGCGATGAGATCGATCTGGCGATCATCAGCTACGCGCGACAGGTGCACAACATCCAGATCGGTGAGGCGTCCGCGGAGCAGATCAAGATCGCCGGCGGTTCCGCTTTCCCGCTGGAGGACGAGCACGACGTGGTGCTGAGCGGCCGCGATCTGTCGACATCGCTGCCCAAGATCGTGAACGTGACGACGGTCGAGCTGCGCGACGCGATTTCGGGCGCGGTCTCGTCGATTCTGGACACCGTCGTCAAGACAATGGAGAACACCCCGGCGGAGCTCATTCCCGACATCATGACGCAGGGCATCGCGCTCGCTGGCGGCGGCGCGAATCTGCCGGGCCTGGATCGGCGGATGTCGCAGGAGACGAAGTTCCCCGTCTATCGCGCGGAGTCGCCGCTGACCTGTGTCGTGCGCGGCTGCGCCGAGGCACTGACCGAGACGCGCGCCCTGGCGCCGGAGATGGGCCGCGCGTACGCCGGCCGACGGTAGCCGGCAGAGCGGAGCGGCAGAGTGATTCGCGGACTGCTGCGACTGCTCGGCGCCCGCATCCGCTGGGTGATCGGCATCGCCCTGCTCGTGGCTGTGCTGACGCTGCTGGGCGTGATCGGCTGGGCGGCGACGCTCGAAGACTCGGCCGCCACCGCGCTCAATCCCGTTCAGCGCGCCTTTCGGCAAGCCGGCGAGCCGATCTCCAACCTGATCGACGATCTGCGCGACTTCGGACGCCTGAACACGGAGAACCGCGCGCTCCGACTGCGCATCGAGCAGTTGGAAGCTGACAACGCGCGCTTGCGCGAGGAACAAATTCAGGTCACCGCGCGGCAGGCCCTGCTCGAGGTCCAGGCGGAGACGGATGCCGTCACCCTAACCGCATACGTGACGACTCGCGACCTGACTGGGCTGCGCACGATCATCGGGATCGACCGCGGCTCCAACGACGGGTTGCGCGTCGGGATGCCTGTGCTCGCGGCCGGCGGGACGCTGATCGGCCAGATTCTTGACGTTCGGCCCAACACGTCGTTTGTCCGCTTGATCACCGACCCGGACAGCGCGGTGCGGGTGCTCCACCAGCCGTCGCGTAGCGAGGTCGTGGCCACCGGCGACACGCTGGGCAACCTCGAGGTGCAGATTCCGTGGACATCCGAGGTCGAGCTGGGCCATCTCTTTGTGACATCCGGTCTCGATGGCGAGCTGCCGCAGGGTCTGCCGGTGGGACGCGTGTCGGCAGCCGAGGGAACGGTGCAGAACGCCTTCCGTTATGTCGTGCTCGAGCCGATCGCGCCGCTCGACCAGTTGGAGCAGGTGCTCGTCCAGATTTCGATCTCGCCGCCCGAGCTGAACGACCTGTCGCTCAGCGACGCTGACGCGTCGGACGACGGAGGTTCGTGATGTCGGCCCTTCGTTGGACGTTGCTGCTCGCCGGACTCTTCGCGCTGGTCGTGTTCCAGACGTCGGCGAGCCCGGAGTTTCCCATCTTCGGCGTTGGCCCGCAGGCGGTGTTGATCGTGATCTGTTGCTGGGCGCTGGTGCGTCCGCCGATTGAGACGCTGGTGATGATTCCGCTGGCGGGGATCGGACTCGGCCTACTCGCCTTCCAGGGCATGGCCGAGTCGGTCGCGGCGCTGGCGCCGATCGGACTGGCGGCGCTGACCTGGGACGCCTGGCAGCGCGAGCGCGCGCCAGCGCCATTGGCGATGGAGTGGCTGGCGGTCATCCTGTTGATCGGCGCAGCGACGGTGCTGCATTTCACGGTGCATGCGATTGCGGTGGAACTGACCACGACGGGCGTCAACTGGCTGGCCGCGTTGCAGACCGTTCTGCTTGGCGGGGTGATCGGAAACATGCTCGTCGGCGCGGTCGTCTATTGGTTTGTGCGCATCCCATCGCCGCGTCTGCCACGGCAGCCGAGCGAACCCAGAACGGCATTCGGCTAGTGGAACGCCGACCTCGACAACCGCGTCCAGGTCGATCCGCCGGCGTCGCGCGAGAGTACGCACAGCGGCTGGCTCAGGTCGATGGCTTCCCCGTGCGCGCGAAGGTGTGGGTGCTGGGCGGTTTCATCCTGCTGCTATTCGGCATCCTCACGGTGCAGCTGGTGCGATTGCAGATTCTCCAGCACGACGAGTACGTCGCACGCGCCGCCAGCAACCGCGTGCGCACGATTGACATTCAGCCCGCGCGCGGGCTGATCTACGACGCTGACGGTGACCAGCTCGTCTCGAACAATCCGGCCTACCAGGTGTCGCTGATTCCTGCCGACGTCCCATACGACGAGGTGGAGTCCGTCGCGGCCGAGCTCGCCGACATGTTCGATCTGCGTCCGTGGGAGATCGAAGAGCAGATTCGCGCTCGACAGGCATCCAACGATCCCTTCCTGCCGCTGTTGGTCGAGGAGGATCCGACGCCCGGTCAGGTGATCGAGGTGACGTCCCGGCGCGCCTCTCTGCCCGGCGTGCAGGTGGACACGATTGCCGTTCGCGAGTACGAGTACGGACGGCTGCTCGGGCACATCCTCGGTTACGTCGGCGCGATCACGCAGGAAGAGTACGACGCGCTCGGCGACGAGCGTTACCTGTACAGCGACCAGATAGGGCGCAGCGGTATCGAGGCGGCCTATGAGCGGGAGCTGCGCGGCACCGGCGGGCGACAGCTGGTCGAGGTGGACGCCGTCGGGAACGTGCTGCGCACGCTCGACGAGACACCTCCGACGCCCGGCCTGGGCCTCGTCCTGACCATCGACATTGAGTTGCAGGAGCGGATCGAGCAGATCTTAACGGAGCATCTGGGGGCATCGCTGTATGCGGCGGCGGTCGTCCTGGACGTACACACGGGCGAGGTGCTGTCGATGGTCTCGGTGCCGACCTACGACGTGAACATCTACACCGATCTGTCGAGTGACACCTACCAGGAACTGCTGGACGATCCGGGCCAGCCACTGGTCAATCATGCCATCCAGGATCAGTTCCCGCCGGGATCAATCTTCAAGGTGGTGACGGCGGTTGCGGGCCTGGCAGAGGAAACGATCACACCTGAGACGCGCATCTACTCGCCTGGCGTGCTTGAGGTGCATCACGCGCTCTCGCCTGGCATCATCTATCGGTTTGGAGACACGACGCAGGGCGTGTACAACATTCGTACGGCCCTCGCTGAGTCGTCCAACGTCTATTTCTACTACGTCGCCGGCGGGGAGCCGTACCGCAACCCCGACAATCCGCCGCGCCACGAGGACGAGCAGGCGCGTCTCGACGCGCTGGCCGACGACGGCATCGTCGCCGGCGACGTCGTGTTCAACGGGACCGGCAACGAGCCGCTCGCCCGTTGGGCGCGAGAGATGGGGCTGGATGCGCCGACGGGCGTCGACCTGGTCGGCGAGGCGTCAGGGCTGATCACGTCGGCCGATCAGAAGCTCGAGGCGTTTGGTGAGGAATGGCGCGATGGCGACACGTACAACATGGCCATCGGCCAGGGCTTCACGACCGTGACGCCGCTGCAGATGGCCGTCGCGACGGCTGCGATCGCGAACGGCGGCACGGTCTACGAGCCGCGTGTCGTGCGGGCATTGGTCAACAGCGAAAATCGCGTCGTGCAGCCGTGGCAGCCGGCCGTGCGCCGACAACTGGACGTCGACCCGGAGGTGCTGCGCATCGTTCGAGAAGGGATGGCGCTCTGCACCCTCGCCGGCACCTGTCACGACGCGTTGGTCGAGCTGCCGGAAATGCTCTTCGGCGGCAAGACGGGCACGGCGGAGTTCAACCAGACGGGGACGGCGGTGTCAGGCGCTGAGGAGGGTCCGACGCACGGCTGGTTCATCGCCTTTGCGCCGTTCGACGATCCGCAGATTGCGCTTGCGGTGTTCTTTGAGTTCTCGGCCGGCTACCTGGCCGCGGGCGCCGGCGGCGAAATCCTGCGCGCCTGGGCAGAGTTGAGCGGCGCGCTGGAAGACGCGGTCCCGCCGCCGTACGCACGCATTGCGATCACCGAAGAAGAAGACCAGCGCCTCTACGAGGCCATTCGTGAACGGTCGCAGTGATGGCGGGCTACTCCTGGCGTCACTTCGATCCGCTCATCCTTATCGCCGCGCTGGCGCTGGCGGGCTACGGAGCGTTGGTCATCTACTCCGCCTCGCTGCCGCGTGGAACCGAGGGCGTCGTGCTGTCGTCGGCGGTCCAGCGGCACATCATCTTTGCTGTGGTCGGAGCGCTACTGATGGTGGCGATCACGAGGATCGACTATCGCCTGATCGACGCGCTGGGCTGGATTGCCTACGGCTTCGGCATCCTGGTGCTGATCGCGGTGCTGTTCTTGGGGTCGGAGGAGTTTGGCTCGCGGCGTTGGTTTGATCTGGGATTCACCGTCGTCCAGGCGTCGGAGATCGGCAAGCTGATGACCATTATCGGACTCAGCAAGTTCCTGACCGACTACCGTGATCGCTTGAACGAGCTGAAGCTGTTCCTTGCCTCGTTGGGCATCGCCGCCTTGCCGGCGTTGCTGGTGTTCATCGAGCCAGACGCTGGGTCGGCGGTCGTGTTCATGGCGCTCTGGCTGATCATGACGCTGTTCGCCGGCGCGCGCATCCGCCACTACGCGATGCTGCTGGCCGTGGGGCTCTGCCTCGTCCCGGTCGGGCTGGCGGCGGGAGTACAGGACTATCAGCGCGATCGGATTCGCGCGTTCATCGATCCTGAGTCCGACCCGCAGGGCGCCGGCTTCAACGTGATCCAGGCGGAAACGTCAGTTGGCTCGGGTGGGTTGTGGGGCCAGGGATTGACCGAGGGCACGCAGACGCAGCTCGACTTCGTCCGCATTCAGACGACGGACTTCATTTTCAGCGTACTCAGCGAGGAGTTGGGGTTCGTCGGCGCGATGGCGTTGTTCGCGCTGTTTCTCCTGCTGCTGTTCCGCATGCTGCGGGTCGCGGGCAAGGCCGGCGAGCCGTTAGGCCAGCTGTTGGCGGTCGGGATGATCACGGTGATTGCGATCCAGGTGTTCATCAACGTGGCGATCAACGTGCGGCTGATTCCGGTCACGGGGATTCCGCTGCCGTTCATCAGCACGGGCAACTCGTCGCTGTTGGTATTCTTCATCGGTCTGGGGCTGCTGCAGAGCGTGCTCGCATGGCGCGACGACGCGAGCCGCGGTCCCGTGCCCTGATCGCCACAGCGACCCGCGAGAGGAAGCCATCGTGTCCGTCCATCTCTCCATCGTCCCGATCCAGGTCTCGGACCAGCAAGCAGCGCTGAGCTGGTACACGGAGAAGCTGGGGATGGAGAAGGTGATGGACGACCCGATGGGACCGGAGTTGCGCTGGATCACCGTCAAGCTGCCCGAGGATGAGGTTCAGTTCGTGCTGGCCAACTTCGGCGCCTTCGATCCAGACGGCGCGCAGCCGGGATCATCGAGCGGCTATGTGCTCTGGACGGACGACATCGACGCCACATACGCAGACTGGTCTGGCAAGGGCGTCGAGTTCTCGGAGCCTCCGACCCAGCAGATGTGGGGCACCCAAGCGCTGTTTCACGATCGGGATGGGAACGGCTGGGTGTTGGTCCAGCGTCCCGAGGGGGCGTGACGCGAGTGCCGAAGCCTGCTCAGGAGGTGGCGACTGCTTCGCCCTCTTCCTCGCCGGTCTCGTGCTGTTCCTTGGCGGCTTCGATCTCCGCGGCGATCTCCTCGGCGCGTGAGAGACCCTCAATGCGCTCGTAGTGGAGCATGTCTTCCTCGACGCCGTTCTCGTTGAGCTCCTTCGAGAGGTCGACGCGAATCGTATCGCCGGCCTGGAAATCGCCCCGCAGCAACGCCTCGGAGAGTGAGTCTTCGAGCCGCTCCTGAATGACGCGGCGCAGCGGACGCGCTCCAAAGACCGGGTCGTAACCCTTCTCGCCCAGCCAGTCGCGGGCCGCTTCGGTGACGTCGAGATCGACTTCCTTTTCCTTGACTCGCGAGTCGACCTCTTTCAGCATCATGTCGACGATGCTGCGGATGTGCGCGCGGCTCAGCGGATGGAAGACGAGGGTCGTGTCAACGCGATTGAGGAACTCGGGCCGGAAGACGCGCTTCATCTCCTGCAGCACCTTGTCCTTCATCTTCTCGTAACGCTGCTTCTCCGACTGATCTTCGTCGTTGATTGTGGAGAAGCCGATCGCCGATTCGCGACGGATCAGGTCAGAGCCGACGTTGGAGGTCATGATGATGATCGTGTTGCGGAAGTCGACGCGACGGCCCTTGGCATCGGTCAGATGGCCGTCGTCGAAGACCTGCAGCAGCATGTTGAAGACCTCAGGGTGGGCCTTCTCGATCTCGTCCAACAAGATCAGGCAGTATGACTTGCGACGCACGGTATCGGTCAGCTGACCGCCGTCGTCGTAGCCGACGTATCCCGGAGGCGCACCGACCAGTCTGGCGACGGTGTGGCGCTCCATGAACTCGGACATGTCGAGGCGCACCATGTTGTCGTCGGAGCCGAACATGAAGTCGGCCAGCGCACGGGCGAGTTCGGTCTTGCCGACACCGGTCGGCCCGAGGAACATGAACACGCCGATTGGACGGCGCGGATCCTTGAGGCCGGCGCGGGCGCGACGGACCGCTTTGGCCAGCGCGACGATTGGCTCTTCCTGGCCGACGATGCGCTCGTGCAGGTCTTCTTCCATCTTCAGCAGGCGCTGGGACTCTTCGGTCGCGATCTGGACCAGCGGGATGCCCGTCCACATCGAGACGACTTCCGCGATGTCCTCGGCGAGGACATCAGAAGTGTCGCGCTCGCGCTGTTGATCGAGGTCTTGCTCGAGTTCGGCGATTCGCTCGGTCAGTTTCAGTTCACGGTCGCGCAAGTCCGCCGCGTACTCGTACTGCTGCTGGTTGATCGCCTGTTCCTTTTCCTTCTGGATGCCCTCGAGGCCGACGGTGGCCTCCTTGAGCGAGGGCGGCGTGTAAGAACGGCGGATGCGGACACGGGAGGCTGATTCGTCGATCAGGTCGATTGCCTTGTCGGGCAGCGCGCGGTCGCTGATGTACCGCGCCGACATCTCGGCCGCGGCGACGAGCGCTTCGTCGGTGATTTCGAGCTTGTGGTGCTCCTCGTAGCGGTCCTTGATGCCACGCAGGATTTCTACGGTGTCCTCGATCGACGGCTCTTCGACGACGATCGGCTGGAAGCGGCGTTCGAGCGCGGCGTCGCGTTCGATGTGCTTGCGGTAGTCGTCGAGCGTGGTCGCGCCGATCGTCTGCAGTTCGCCTCGCGCCAGGGACGGCTTGAGGATGTTGGCCGCGTCGACCGCGCCTTCTGCGGCACCGGCGCCGACGAGCATGTGCAGCTCGTCGATGAACAGCACGCAGTTGCCTGCGCTCTTGAGTTCTTCGACGACCTTCTTCAGCCGCTCCTCAAACTCGCCGCGGTACTTGGTGCCGGCGACGAGCGAGCCAATGTCGAGCGTGAGCAGCCGCTTGCCCTGCAGCGTCTCGGGCACTTCGCCGGATGCGATGTGCTGCGCGAGGCCTTCCACGACCGCGGTCTTGCCAACGCCAGGCTCGCCAATCAGGACTGGGTTGTTCTTCGTCCGACGGGAGAGGATCTGGACAACGCGTTGAATCTCTTTCGAGCGGCCGATCACGGGATCGAGCGTGCCGGCGCGGGCCGCGGCGGTGAGGTCGAAGCCCAGCTGGTCGATCGTCGGCGTGCGGGTCGACGAGCGGGATCCCGAGCCGCTGCTCGCGCCCGCTCCGGCACCCGCCGTCGCGGGACCGCTCTGGGAGAGTATGCGGGTCGTCTCGGCGCGCACGCGCTCGAGGTTGACGCCCAGCGACTCCAGCACGCCGGCGGCGATGCCCTCACCCTCGCGGACGAGTCCGAGGAGCAAGTGCTCGGTGCCGATGTAGTGATGATTGAGCCGCCGAGCCTCGTCAACGGCGAGCTCGATCACTTTCTTGGCACGCGGCGTGAGGCCGATTTCCCCGAGCACGGCTCGCTCGCCGCGTCCGATGATGAACTCGACGGCCGAGCGAACCTTGGCCAGCTCGACGCCGAGGTTGCTGAGTACCTTGGCGGCCACGCCGTCGCCCTCGCGGACGAGTCCCAAGAGCAAATGCTCGGTGCCGATGTAGTTGTGGTTGAAGCGTTGCGCTTCCTCCTGCGCCAGCGTCAGCACGCGGCGGGCGCGCTCGGTGAACTTGTCGAATCGGTCTGCCATGGCAGTCTCCAAGGTCCATTCCGGACGGAGCGTCCGCCTGGGGGACATTGCTCAGCTTATCAGAGCATCGGCGGGGCGAACGCACTGGCGGCCGATGCTTGTGCGTCTGTTGTGGAGCGGTCGGATGCTCGCCGCACACGCGGATATCGAGTCAGACGCGGGGCAGCAGCGCGTAGACACGCAGGAGCGTGATATGGCAGCCGCTGCAACGCGAACGCTAAGAGCCTTCGTCCTGCTCGGTGAGTCCGGCTGCTTCGAGCGCCTCTTGCATGGCGGTCATCGCCCGGACTGGCTCCTGCTCGGGTTCGGACGCTGCGGCGCTGTCGCTGCGCGCCGGGCTCGGCTCTGGCTCCGGCGGTGCGGGCGGCGGCGTGTAGGCCTCTTGCTCGACACCGAAGCGCTCGGCGACCTCGTCTGGCATGCGGGTGATCCCGCCGTCCTGGTTGAAGACCCAGCCGACGCGTTCGGCGTCCGAGCGGGCCTGCCGCAATGACAGTCCCAGACGGTGTCGGTCGCGCTCGATGCGGACGATCTTGGCCGGGATGATGTCGTTCTCCAGGACGACCTCACGCGGATGCGTGATCCGACGGTCGGCCAGCTCGGATACGTGCACCAGGCCCTCGACTGGACCTTCGAGTCGGGCGAAGGCGCCGAAGGCGACCAGTTTGGTCACCACGGACGGCACGATCTCGCCGACTTCGAACTTGTCCACCATTTCGTCCCACTGTTCGGGGGCGGCGCGGCGAACGGAGAGGCCGATCTTCTTGGATTCCTTGTCGATCTTGGTGATGTAGACGTCGATCGTCTGGCCGATGCTGAACATCGTCTCGGGGTCGATGTCGCGTTCCCAGCTCAGTTCGGAGAGGTGAGCCAGGCCGTCGGCGCCGCCGAGGTCGACGAAGACGCCGAAGGATCGAATGCTGGAGACGCGGCCGGTGCGAATCTCGCCTTCCTGCAGCTCTTCGAGCAGGCGGTCCTTCTGCTCGGCGCGCCATTCCTGGACCGCGGCGCGCTCTGAGAGGATGACGCGGTTGCGACGGCGGTTGATCTCAATCACCTTGAAGCGCAGCGAGCGACCTTCGTAGGAAGTCAGCTGGGCGATGGCCTGCTCGCGGTCGCCGGTGATCTCGACAATCTGGGAGAGCGGGACGAAGGCGTTGACGCCTTCGACGTTGACGAGCAGTCCGCCCTTGTTGGAACCGGTGACGCGGGCGTCGAAGACTTCGTTCTCGTCGAAGCGGCGCTGCAGCTCGTGCCAGCCCTGCTCGCCGCGCGCGCGGTCGATCGACAGTTCCAGGGAGCCGCCCTCGAGCTCCGAGTCCGTCACGTAGACCGGGACTCCATCGCCGGTCTTCAACGATTCGCGTTCGCTGTCAGTCAGCGAGCGCATTTCTTCGTAATGGACGACGCCTTCAGACTTCGCGCCGACGTTGACGATCAGAACGGAGCCGGACCAGTGAACGACGATGCCTTCGACGATGTCGCCGCGACGCGGGTTCAGCGGTTCGCGACCGGGTTCGGCGAGGAGCTCCTCCATCGTGCTTGGCTCGGCGGACCCGATCTCCGATGGGTTGGGGGCGATGTCAGTGCTGGGAGTGGTCAATGGATGGTGAGTTGGGGCGGGCGGGTGTTGCGGTGGGCGCAGCCATCTGCCCCGTCTCCTTTCTGGGGTTTGCCGAATCGTATCACAGTGGAGCGGCTGTCCTGATTGCGTGCAACCGCCTGCCCAACCTCCAAACGAGTACCGCCCGACGCCTCAGGGAGACGCCGGGCGGTCAGTTGTCGGAAGCGAGCTGGCGATGGCCTATTTTCCGCAGGGGGTTGCCCCCCCAGTATCGTCGGCGCTACGGCGTTTCACTTCCGTGTTCGGGATGGGAACGGGTGGTGCCACCGCGCTCTGATCACCAGCTCGAGGAGATCGTAGCACAGGACTGGCGGCGACCGATGTGCATCCCGACACTCGCGTTGTGCGGAATGTGTTGGTGGAGCCGAGGGGATTCGAACCCCTGACCTCCGCCGTGCAAGGGCGGCGCTCTCCCGGCTGAGCTACGGCCCCGGGATATCTAGCGTAGCTTGCCTTCGCGCGTCTCAGCCGTGCGCAGAGTCGGGCGCAGAGTCGGGCGAAGGGATCGGCAGGCCGCGCAGTCGCGCGATGTCGTCGAGGAAGCGGCCCAGCATCGTCGCCGTGGCGCCGAAGATTCGGTGACCGTCGTACCAGTACTCGCGCATGAAGAACGCCTGACCATCACGCTCGCGCCGCTCGAACTTGACGTTGGCAGGATCGAGCAGGTGGGTGAGCGTCGGCGTGATGATCTCGCCAACCTCAATGGCCAGCGGACGGAACGGATACGGCGCGCGGTCGATCAATCCGACGTAGGGCGTCACGTGAAAGTCGGACATCGTGCGGTAGTGGGACTGCTCGCCCAGTACTTCGACGTGTTCGGGCCGCAGACCGACCTCTTCGTCCGCCTCGCGCAAGGCAGCGGCCATGGGGTGTTCATCGATCGAATCCAGCGCACCGCCCGGGAACGAGATTTCGCCCTTGTGATGTTCCACCTCGTGAGATCGGACGGTCAGCACGACCGCGGGATCGTTGTAGGGCAAGAGACCGATCAAGACGGCCGCACGCCAACGGCCGATGTCTGCCGGGAGCGTCTGGATGTCGTGGATGCGCACGGCCTCGCGTACCTCGCGGGCAGCGGGCGATTCGTTGTCCCTGTCGACGTAGCTGGCAGGGCCGCCGGACTCGTCAGGCATCTCGCGCGGAACCTAATGCGTGCCTTGGGCAGCCATCACGGTCGGCATGCCCTGCATTCCACGCAGCGTGTTGATCTCGCCGCGGTGACCGTTGAAGTGGCCCATCATATGCAGCGAGATTGCTTCGCCGACACTTTCCGTGCCGTCGCGGGCCGGTATCTGACGCTCCAACTCCTCGTCCGACGCACCGTCGAGGTAGTCGTTGGTGCGGGCGAAGACCGCGTCCTGGTACTCGCCCAACGCCGCAATGCTGCCGACGTGGACATCTTGCGCCTCGTCGTCCGACATGTTCGTGCCGAAGCCCTTGAACGGCAGGCCAGTCTTGTCGGCCCATTCTTCGCTCCAGACCGGCGGCTGTCCGGTGACGTTGCTCATCACCAGGTCTTCGACGCGTGAGGTGTGCCAGAGGCACCAGGCGATCGAATGGCTGCCGCCTTCGGGCACGAAGTGCAGCTGGTCGTCGGTGCCGTTGCGGGCATCAACAAGCGCGGCGTGGACAAAGGCCAGGTTGGCTTTGATGAATGCGGCGGTGCTCATGAACGTCCTCGCTCTCCGCGAACAGTCTAGCTGCTACCAGGCCCAGCCTTGAGCCAGACGGGCAACCCAGCGGCGACGAACGCCACGTCATCAGCGGCGGCAGCGAACAGCTGGTTGACACGCCCCAGCTCATCGGCGAAGCGGCGGCCGAGGAGCGAGCCGGGCACGATTCCGAGTCCGACCTCATTGCTGACCACGATCCACTGGGCGTCGTTGGCGGCGATGTGCTCCAGGAGCGCGGCGGCTTCGAGCGAAGCGTCAGTCGATTCGTTGCGCATCAGCAGATTGCTCACCCACAGGGTCAGACAGTCGAGCAGGACGATGTCGCAGCGTGGAAACGGGGTCAGGGCGTCAACGAGGTTGAGCGGCTCCTCGATGGTGCGCCAGCTGCTGGGGCGATCTGCCTGGTGACGGGCAATGCGCGACGCCATGTCGTCGTCGAGCGGCTCGGCGGTTGCGAGCATGAGGACGCGTCCGCCGCACTCGGACGCGATTCGTTGTGCGAGGCTGCTCTTGCCGGCCCGCGCGCCGCCCAGGATGAGGGTCAGTCGGCTGCTCATCTCGGCGACCCCAACTCCGACAAGTGGCTGATGTCGTTCCAACATTCGAGCACGGCTGCTTGCGGCCATGCCTTCACGATGGACAGGCTGGCATTGGAGAGATCGAAGCTCCATAGGCTGGTTGCGGGCAGATTCAACAGGCAGACGAGCAGCGCCCGCAGCGATCCGCCGTGCCCGCAGACGAGGATGCGCTGGCCTGACGTATGCCGCAGGCGGGCTGCGTCGTGGAAGCGTCGGACCCGCTTGAGCAGTTGGCCGGAGGTCTCTCCGCCGGGGGCGGCGAAGTCTTCGCGCCGCCCGTCGAAGCGATTCTGGTAGTCCGTGGGATCGAGCGCCTGTGCCTCAGCCGAGGTGAGGCCTTCCCAGCGTCCGTAGGAGAGTTCTCGAAGCTCCGGGCATCGGTGGATGGAGGACTCGGCGCGCCTGGTCGCGATCTGCGCAGTCTCGACGGCGCGGGCAAGGTCGCTGGCGTAGACGGAATCCCAGGCCACCGAGCCGAGGCGGTGCAACAGCGCAGCAGCCTGAGCTCGACCGATGTCGTTGAGCGGCACATCGGTCGCGCCCTGGATGCGAAGCTCACGGTTCCAGGCGGTCTCCCCATGTCTGATCAGGTACCAGGTCGTCGGTTCCATCAGGATTCCGATCGTCTCACCGCTATCAGATGACAGAGTTGAACAGGTTGGGCAGCACAGGCGCAAGCGCGAGGCCGAGCATCAGTGTCGTCACCTCGCCGATCTGGTTGATCGCGCCGTACGCGTCGCCAGTCAGGCCACCGAGGAGTCGGCTGATCCAGCGTCCCGCAAGGAGTGCAACTGCGAGGACGATGCTGCAGACGGCGAGTCCACCCGGTCCGAGCGCGAGTCCGGCCGCCAGCAGCGCGGTCGCGCCGCCGCATGCCATGTGACGCCAGTGACGCCCAACGGTGAACGCGCTGCCGAGGCCGTCGGTGCGGACGTATGGGAAGACGTCCATTGCAGCCAGCATCGCCAGGCGTCCGAAACAGGGACATACCAGCAGCAGGCCGATCCGCGCGCCGTCCGGCAGGCTGGCGAGCAGGCTCCATTGGAGCACGATCAGCGCACCGCCGCCAATGACCGCGAACGCGCCCACATGCGTGTCGCGCAGGATGCGCAGGCGGTCGGCCGGCGTGTGTCCGCCGAGCAGCCCGTCGCAGCAGTCCAGCCAACCCTCCATGTGCAGTCCGCGGGTGAGGATGAGCAACGCCGAGAGCAACAGGGCACCGACCACCAACGGCGGCACGAGTTCTCGGGCGGCAGCGTCGATTCCCACGAGGCACGCGCCGATCAGCAGTCCGACCAGAGGAAACCACGCGCGGTCAGCGCCAGTCGGCGCGCGTTTGGGCGCGACGGGCAGAATGGTCAGAAAGCCGATTGCCGTGCGCAGGCTGCTCATGGCGCCGAGGTCTGATCCGAGACGCCAGCCTCTGAGAACGTGGCCATCTCGTTCAGGCACGCCGCCGCGGCGTCCACGAGGCCCAGTGCGAGGACCGCTCCAGAGCCTTCGCCGAGACGCAGATCGAGGTCCAACAGCGGCACCAGTCCGAGTTGGCGCAACGCGACCGCGTGGCCGCGCTCGACCGAGCGGTGCCCGGCGATCATGTAGTTCGCGCTGAGCGGCGCCAGCGCCTGCGCGATGAGCGCCGAGGCGGCTGTGATGGCTCCATCCAGGATGATCGGCGTGCGGCTCGCCGCCGCGCCGATCATGACGCCTGCCAGCACACCGATCTCGAAGCCTCCAACGCTGCGCAGGACGTCGAGGCCGTCTGATCGATCGGGGTCGTTCACGGCGATGGCTTGCTGAACCACCGCGACCTTCGCTGCCAACTCCTGGTCCGTGCGTGATGCGCCGCGGTCGGTGGTCTCGGCTGGCGAACGACCGCTCAAGCAAGACACAACGGCCGCCGCGGAGGTCGTGTTGGCGATCCCCATCTCACCGACGGCCAGGATTTCTGCATCGGACGCCGCCTCCTGCGCCAGGGCGATGCCGGCGAGCACGGTCGCCTCTGCGATTTCGCGGGACATCGCCGGACCCGTTGCGATGTTTCTCGTGCCGGGCCCGAAGCGGACGACCTTGAGCTGCGGCGACGGCTCCAGCGGCCTCACCATGCCGGCGTCAACGATGGTGAGGTCCAATCCGGCGTGGCGCGCGAGGACGTTCACGGCTGCGCCTCCCGCGAGGAAGTTCCGCACCATCTGAGCGGTGACGTCCTGCGGATAGCTGCTGACGCCATTAGCGGCGACACCGTGGTCCGCCGCGGCGAGGATCAGGCGCTTTCGCTCGGTCGCGGGCCGCGCGGTGCTCTGGATGCCGGCAAGTTGGATGGAGAGTGTTTCGAGCCGTCCCAGGCTGCCGGCCGGCTTGGTGAGCTGTTGCTGACGGGACGCCGCAGCCTCCATTGACGCGTGATCGAGCGGCTCGATTGCCTGAACGACATGTTCGATCGTCGACATCGGCGGCGCCTAAAACTCGATGCCTGGTTGGGCCTTGATGCCCTGGTCCTCAAGCGGATGCTTGATCAGCGTCATCTCGGTGACGAGGTCTGAGTGTTCGATCAGTTCTTTGGGCGCGTTGCGGCCGGTGATCACGACGTGCATCTGCGGCGGACGCTGGCGCAGGGTGTCGATGACCTCCTGCGTGTCGACCCAGCCGTAGTGCATCGCGTAGGTGAACTCGTCGAGGACGATGACGTCCTCCGGGCCGCTCAGGATCACTTCGCGACAGCGGCGCCACTGCTCCTGCGCGAGGGCGGTGGTCTCGTCCATGTCCTTGGACAGCCAGGTGAAGCCGTCGCCCATCGCCTCGATCCGCAGGCCGATCTTGTCTGCCGCGCGGTGCTCGCCGAAGCGTGCGGTGGAGTGCTTGATGAACTGGAACATCCGCACGTCGAGTCCGCGTCCCCAAGCGCGGAAGAGCAGGCCCAATGCCGCGGTCGTCTTGCCCTTGCCGTTGCCGGTGTTGACGATCACGAGACCCTTGCGCACGCGCGGACCGGACGGCGCTCCGCGCGTCGGTCGTTCGGATGGGTCAGACTCTGGCGGCATCAGCGGCCTCCGTTCCGACTGGCTCGATCAGGCTCACCGCGAGCGCTCCAGTGGCGGGATCTCGGTAGACCGCGGAGCGGACGCCGAATGCACGCTCGACCACGTCGGGCCTGATCACCGCTTCAGGCGCTCCGTCGGCGACGACGCGGCCGCCCTCCAGGAGCACCAGCCGATCGCAGAAGCGGGCGGCCAGGTTGAGGTCATGAATCGCGGTCACGACGGTCAAGCCGTCATCGACGAGGCGGCGGACGAGGGACAGGATCTTGAGCTGATGCAGGATGTCGAGGTTGGACGTCGGCTCATCCAGCAGCAGGATTTGCGGCTGCTGCGCGAGCGCTCGCGCAAGGAACACGCGCTGCCGTTCGCCGCCTGAGAGGGTGTCGACGCTGCGCTCGTGGAATGCGTCGGTCTCTGTCAGGCGCATCGACTCATGCGCGATCCGTTCGTCGTCGCGTCCTTCGACCTGGAAGCGTCCCAGGTGCGGATAGCGACCCATCAGGACAAGCTCGACGGCGGTGAAACCCGGCGAGTACGGCGGCGATTGAGGCAGCAGCGCCAACAGTTCCGCGATTCGTCGCGAGGACAGCGCCTCGAGGTCTCGGCCGAAGAGCGACACGGCCCCGTCCTGATATCGGAGCACACTCGCCATCGCGCGCAGCAGCGTTGACTTGCCCGCACCGTTGGGGCCGATCAGTCCCACGAACCGACCTCGCTCGGCGGAGAGGTCGACGCCGTCGAGCAAACGTGCCGCGTCGATGCTGACGCCCACGTTGCGCGCTGAAATTGCGGCCGCGCCGTTTGTTGCACCGTTCCTCAGCGTCATTGGTCGGCTCCTTCCATCCTCCGTCAGCACCTACTCGGGGAAGCTGAACGACGCGCCCGAGGGCTCTGCGATCTGCATTGGCCAGAGGAGGTAGGCCAACTCC